>CAZLMT010000024.1:0-24975 GCA_964560615.1 uncultured Actinomyces sp. | reverse complement strand
GCATTGCCGGGCGCGACATGCACGTCGTTTACCTGCGGGTCACGTCGCAGGGCACGGACGAGGGCGTGCTCGCGGGCACCGGATCCGACGACCAAGGTGATCACAAGCCGTGAGCCTAGTCGCGCCTGGACGGAGCATCGGTATGAGCGACGTACGATGACCACGTGATGCGGGCGTGGCACGGGGGGATTCTGGCTGTCACCGCGACACTGCTCGCCGGATGCGGGCTCCTGCCCTTCGGCGCGTCCTCGCCCAGCCCCACGCCGAGCCCCACCGAGACGATGCCGGCAACGGCATGTGCCGCGGGCGACTCCGTCACTCCACCCGACATCTCCGACTTCAGTGTCGATGGCGTGCCCGCGGAGCAGCGCACCGCGCCGCTGGTCGTGCCCTACAACGGTCTCGCGGGCGGCACACCAGAGCGGCCGATGGCGATGCGCCTCGAGGTCGTCACCTCCAGCAGCGGATCCCCCGTCCGCTTCCGCGCCACCGGAGGCCTCCTGCTCGAGTCGCTCGTCGAAGATCCGCTAGGAGAGCCCGAGGTCACCGTCTTCAGCGAGAGCGGTGTCGAGCGCTGCACGGCTTCGGTCTACCTCTTCGCCACTGCGGTGGGCGAGGCCAATGTCTACGTCGAGGGGCTCAACTCCACGACGACACTCATCCCCGTCGTCACGGCACGCGAAGCAGCGCGCAATGTCTCCCTCACGGTGACGGAGAGCACGGTGGACGCGGGCGAGAGCTTCGAGGCTCTCGTCGGTGTCACCGATGTCTTCGGGAATCCGATCGAGAACGCCGCCGTCGACCTCTCGCTCCCCGCCAAGGGCCCCGGCCGCTTCGTCACCGGAGCCAACACCTTCACGGTCCTCACCGATCCCAAGGGCCGGGCGTCGGTGGAGATCCAGACGCGTGACGGCGGATCCCTGACGGTGACCGCCAAGGGCGACCTCTCGGCCTGCGCACCCCTGGAAAACCAGTACGAGTGCCCAGCCGATCGGCCCGTGCCCGGCTTCGAGCCGGCCAACGGCACGCAGAAGACCAAGGTCCGAGTCATCGAGCCGAAGGCGGAGATCACCTCGCCGGCTCCCGGCACGGCGTACAGCACTGGAGAGAAGTTCGACGTCTCCGGCAAGGCCACCGGCGTCCCCGAGGGCACGACCGTCGCGCTCATCGTGGGCGACACTCCCCTGGGCGCAAGCACGGTGAAGGCTGATGGCGCCTTCGAATTCCGCGACGTGGTCGCGCAGAAGGGTGGCACCGGGGATCTGGGCTACGTCGTCAAGGTGGGCAATCTCAAGCCCGTGCCCCTGGATATCTCGATCAAGGACTTCACGATTGTGTCCTACAAGCGCGTCGCTGCGGGCCTGCGATTCCGCGTGGCGGCCGGGGCCTGGAAGTCGGGCACGATCATCGAGCTCACCCGTGACGGCGCTCCCGTGAGCAAGATCGAGGTCACGTCATCGGGTGCCGAGGTCATCCTCTTCGCACCCGACGAGCCGGGCTTCTACCAGGTGCAGGTGAGCACCTCGCGCGGCATCGTCTACGGACTCGAGGTCGAGCCCGTCCTCTAGCCGACGTAGTGCTTGTCAGTGAGCGACAGGACCTCGTCGAGGATGGCCAGGCCTTCCTTTGCCTCCGCATCGCTGACCGTGCACGGGGGCACGACGTGGGTGCGGTTGAAGTTGACGAAGGGCATGAGGCCGCGCTTCTTGCACTCGACGGTGAACTCCGTCATCGCCGGTGACGTGCCGCCGTACGGCGCGAGCGGCTCCTTGGTCGCGCGGTCGCTCACGAGGTCGAGCGCCCAGAAGACGCCGAGGCCGCGCACGTCGCCGATGACCGGGTGACGCTCTTGCAGGTCGCGGAGGCCAGGGCCGAGTACGTCGTTGCCGATGCGCTTGGCGTTGTCGACGATGCCCTCCTCCGTCATCGCATCGATGGATCCGACGATCGACGCGGCGGCGAGCGGGTGACCGGAGTAGGTGAGGCCACCGGGGAAGACCCGCTCGTCGAAGGTGGATGCGATCGTGTCGGAGATGACCACGCCGCCCACGGGGACGTAGCCGGAGTTGGAGCCCTTGGCGAAGACGATGAGGTCGGGCTCAGCCGCCCAGTTCTGCCAGGCGAACCACTCGCCGGTGCGCCCAAAGCCGCTCATGACCTCGTCGGCAATCCACACGATCTCGTACTTGTCGCACAGCGCCCGCAGACCCTCGAGATAGCCGGGCGGCGGCACGAGGATGCCCGCGGTGCCGACGACCGACTCGAGCAGGATCGCGCCGATCGTCCCGGGGCCCTCGAACTTGATGACCTCCTCGAGGTGCTGCAGCGCGCGCTCACTCTCCTGCTCGGGTGAGTCCGACCAGAAGGGCGAGCGGTAGGGGAATGGGCCGAAGAAGTGCACCTGCTGAGCGGCGTACTCATTGGGCCAGCGGCGCGGATCACCCGTGGCCTGGATCGCTGCGCCGGTGTTGCCGTGGTAGCTGCGGTATGCCGACAGCACCTTGTGTTTGTGCGTGTGCAGGCGCGCCATGCGGATCGCATTCTCCACCGCGTCGGCCCCGCCGTTGGTGAAGAAGACCTTCTGGTGACGCGTGCCCGCGCGATCGACGATGCGCTTGGCGGCCTCGCCGCGCATGTCATTGGCGTGCTGCGGTGCGATGGTCGCCAGACGCGCGGCCTGGTCCTGGATCGCCTTGACGACCTTGGGGTGCTGGTGGCCGATGTTGACGTTGACCAGCTGACTGGAGAAGTCCAGGTAGCGGTTGCCGTCGTAGTCCCAGAAGTAGCACCCCTCCGCGGCGGCAATCGGCAGCGGCTTGATCTGCGCCTGTGCGCTCCACGAGTGGAAGACGTGCGCGCGGTCGAGGTCGTAGACGCGCTGGCCCTCGGCGGGATCGGGGGTGTAGTCCATGGGGGGCTCCTTTGCTGGGACGGCAGCAGCCTAGACCTGGAGGCCGGGCGGGTCGGCCGAGCCGCCCCTATCCGGCTAGCCGGGCGCGGAGGCGCTCCCGGACTCCCGGCCACTCCTCCGCGGTGACCGAATACATCACGGTGTCGCGCACCGTGCCGTCGGATCGGCGCTGATAGCGGCGCAGCACGCCTTCGTACGTCGCCCCGAGCTTCGCGATGGCCGCCTGGGACCGCCGGTTGCGGATATCGGTCTTGAGCTGCACGCGACCGAAGCCGTGGTCGAAGGCCCAGGTCATGAGCAGCAGCTTGCACTCGGGGTTGACCTCGGTGCCCCAGACCGAGGGTGAGTACGCCGTGAAGCCGATTTCCATGCGCGCATCGGCGAGGCTCACGTCGAGGTACGAGGTGGTGCCGACGGCGCGGCCCGCCTGGCGCACGACCCATGGCCATCTGCCGGCCTGCGGTGCCTGGGCGAGCGTCGCGGCGTACTCCTCGGGGCTGGCGGGTCGACCGGCCACGTGGTCCCAGCACGCATCGTGATCGAGTGCGGCGTAGAGCTCGGGTGCGTCGGCGGGCACGAACTGCGTGAGCGCGACGCGCTCGCCCGCGAGCTCGTGCGGTGGCGGCCACTCGGCCTGGGGCCACACGACATCGTCCGGACGTGGGTCAGCGGGGACTGTCACGGCATCAGTGTGGCAGTTCTCCGCGGGCCGCGCGCCTACGATGGCGGTGTGGACACCAGCACACTCACCTCGGTCACGGTGACCAACGTGCTCGTCTGGGCGGCCATCATCGGGTCCGCCGCGTGCATCGCCTACCTGGTCTATCGCTCCATCGACCATCCCCGTCTGAAGCTGACACAGACACCCCTGGGTCCGCGCGTGACACGGCGCGACCTGATCCTCTACATCGTCACGAATCCGGTGCTCATCACGCTGTGATGGCTCTTCTTCTTCGTTGTGCTGCTCGTCAACGACAACGAGATCAATCCCGCCCAGTTGGTCATCTTCCCGCTGGCTCTCATCATCGCCATCCGCACACTGGCCTTCGTCGCCCCACGCGCCGCCCACGAGTTGGCCAAGGTCATCCCCATCGCACTGGTGGCCTTCGTCATCCTCGACGGCAACATCCGCTCGCCCGAGGGTTTCACGGAGATGGTTGATGCCGTCGACTCCCTTGAGTTGAGCGGGGCGTCACTGCTGCTGGTATTCATCTACGACTACATACTCACGGCAATCTGGTATTGGGGCTGGATCCGCTGGGGCCAGCCGCGCTGGCAGGCGCGCAAGGCGCGTCACACCTTGAGTTGAGCCCCCCAGAGCGCTTTGTCATGTACCGACGCGCGGCCGCAGGCCACACGCGCGTGGATAGATGACAAACCGAGGGGGCGTGGGTCGTCTCAGGCGAGCATGTCGCGGACGACGATGGTGGCGTCACGGTCCTGGCCGACGCCGATGGCGCTGATGGGCGCGCCTGAGAGTTCCTCGAGGTAGCGCACGTAGGCCTGGGCGTTGGCCGGCAGGTCCTTGATCGATCGCGCACCGGAGATGTCCTCGGTCCAGCCGGGTAGCTCCTCGTAGACCGGCTTGGCATGGTGGAAGTCGGTCTGCGTCATCGGTAGTTCGGTGATGCGCTGCCCCTCGATCTCGTAGGCCACGCAGACCGGGATGCGCTCGATGCCGGTGAGCACGTCGAGCTTGGTGAGAAAGATGTCGGTGAGCCCGTTGACGCGCGTCGCATAGCGCGCGATGGGTGCGTCGAACCAGCCGCAGCGGCGCGGACGCCCGGTCGTCACGCCGACCTCGCCGCCGACACTGCGCAGGCGCTCGCCCCACTCGTCGAGCAGCTCGGTGGGGAAGGGACCGGAACCCACGCGCGTGGTGTAGGCCTTGAGGATGCCGATGACCCTCGTGACACGTGTGGGGCCGATGCCACTGCCCGTGCACGCGCCGCCCGCCGTCGGATTCGACGAGGTCACGAAGGGGTAGGTGCCGTGGTCGACGTCGAGGAGCGTGCCCTGGCCGCCCTCGAGGAGGACGATGCTGCCCGCGTCGAGGGCGTCATTGAGCACGAGCGCCGTGTCGGCGACGTGCGGGCGCAGCGGCTCGGCGTACTGCAGCAGCTCCTCGGTGATGGCATTGACCTCGAGCTCGCGGCGGTTGAAGACCTTGACGAGAACCTGGTTCTTGTTGGCCAGAGCGCCCTCGACCTTCTGGCGCAGGATCGAGGGATCGAAGAGGTCCTGCACTCGGATGCCGAGGCGGCCGACCTTGTCCATGTACGTCGGCCCGATGCCGCGGCCCGTCGTACCGATCTTGGACTTGCCGAGGAAGCGCTCGGACACCTTGTCGAGCGTGACGTGATACGGCGTGATGAGGTGCGCGCTCGCGCTGATGAGCAGGCGTGATGTGTCGACACCGCGAGCTTCGAGTCCCGCCATCTCATGCAGCAGCACCGCCGGATCGACGACGACGCCGTTGCCGATCACAGGGATGACCCCTGGCGAGAGGATGCCGCTGGGCAGGAGGTGCAGGGCGTACTTCTCGTCGCCGATGACAACGGTGTGCCCGGCGTTGTTGCCGCCCTGGTAGCGCACGACGTAGTCCACGCGCCCACCTAGGAGGTCGGTGGCCTTGCCCTTGCCCTCATCGCCCCACTGAGCGCCAAGCAGCACGATTGCGGGCATGGGGATCACCTCGAGAGACGCGGGGGAAGGGCCCCCTGGGCCCGGGATGGGCCGTAAAGAGATTACCGGTTAAAGCCCGGCGGGGCGGCGGACCCGCCCCTGTCGTGCCAGCCCGGCGGGGCGGCGGACCCGCCCCTGTCGGTCACATCCGCACGCTCGGCCTCACGGCGACGCAGATCAGCCTGGTACGCCGCCCAGGCTTCGGCATCGGGGTCGGGAGGCTGCTCCACCTGCTCCACATGCTCAGCCGCCTCCGCCTCGGCGCGGTAGGCCGCCACGCGCGCGCGGTAGCGATCGGTGAACCAGCGCGTGAGATTGCCGTGCTTGCGATATCGGTTCCACACGACGATCGCGAACAGGCCAATGATGGGCCACTGGAAGGTGTAGGCCCACGAGCGCTGAATGCCCTCCTGCGCACGCCCGTACTGATTGAACGTCGCGTAAGCGCAGAAGACCAGGACGATGGCGAGCGGTAGGTGCAGGGTGAGGATGTCCTTCCAGCGGCGACTCATCCGACCGTCACCTCCTCCGGTGCCGGTGCGACGACGGGCGCAGCAGGCGTGCGGCGACGGAGGGCGGCCAGCAGAGCAATGCACACCAGCCCGGCTGCGACCGCGAGCGCGATCTGCGCGCCGGTCTCGACCGGATCCGATCGCGAGGCCAGCCACAGAGCGGCCGGCCAGAGTACGGCGGCGAGGATGATTGCCGGCAGTCCGCGCGGGCCCAGGGCCGCGACCGCGAAGGCCCAGCCGACGGCCACGAGGACCAGTGACGCGAGCACGGCCGCCACCCCGATGCCCAGCAGGCCCGAGGGCACGACGGCCGCCATGACGTAGGTGATCACGGCCACGGCGACGGCAAAAGGCTCGGGATAGGCGCCGGTGACACGGCGCAGCCAGGCCGGGGCTCGCCCGGCCCATGCCATGACCAGGGGCACGCCCAGGGCGAGCACGGCGAGAGCGCCTGCGGTGATGCGGTCGCCCGCGATGGCCCCCGCCGGAGGAGCCGTGCGTGAGAGCGCCACGGAGATCCCGAGCGCGATGCCCATGAGCAGCACCTCGTACGCCGCGAAGCGGACGAGTCCCGAGCGGTCGCCGGTGGGCACGACGTGCCGGCGCTGGCGCCAGCCGAAGGCGATGAGCGCGGCCAGGAGCGTGGCCTTGGCGAGGATGAGGGTGCCGTACGCCGTCGTGATGAGGGAGGCCACGCCATCGACGCGCAGCGACGCATTGAGCAGGCCGCTCTCGGCGAGCACGATCACGCATACGAGCGCGAGGGTGCTGAAGCGGCGAATCGCGAGCGCAGCATCATCGGGATGACGCATGACATGCGAGCACACGGCGATGAGGCCGCCCACCCACACGCCGACCGCCAGGAGGTGGATGGCCAGGGAGATCGATGCCGAGGTGTGACCCGAGTGCAGGCCGGAGTGGCCCATGAGCCCGGTCAGGCCTGCCGCGGTGCCCGCGAGCAGGAAGACGATCACCGCGGTCGCCCGACCGAGGATCGCCCAACTCAGCAGGGCGACGAACGCGACGAGCACGATCTGCGCGATGAGGAGCTGGCCGAGCTGTGTCTGCGTGAGCAGTGACATGACGATCACCGGATCAAGTGACTCAGTGAGCGGCCGACCGAGCAACTCCGAGACCGTGAGCGGCACCTGGGCGAGCAGCGCCACGAGCCAGACGAGCGCGGCGAGTGAGGCGATGCGGACCAGCCGGTGATCGACTCGTGGCAGGAGCAGACCGCCGACGACGACGAAGCCGAGCACGATGGAGGCCGCCACATCGCGCACCCATCGGTCAAGCGGCAGGCCCCACAGCGTCTGCCACGGGACGACCGGCAGGCCCTCCACGGTCGTCTCCGACAGCGCCCCGAGAGTGGCGAGGATGAGCAGCAGCACGGGGACGCCCGCGAGCAAGCCCAGGCTCAGGGATAGCCCGACATGGTTGGCCCTGACGGGAAACAGCGGTGCTGAGGTCACGGTGGTGCCGGGATCACTGCGATGGAGAGGGCGAGGCAGATGGTGACGGCGCCGGCGCGTCGGGGTTGAAGAGGCTGAACTCACCGAAGTTGGCCGGCGTGGTGTTGGGGCTCGCCTTGAGGAATGTCGTGCACAGGACGCCGAGCATGATGCTCGCGCACACCCACACCATCCAGTAGCCGACCAGCTTGGCCTGGAAGGGATCGTCCGTCGAGACCAGCCCCGCACGAGTGCGATTGGTGATCGCGAGGAGCAGGAAGGCGACGAGCAGGAGGTGCACAAGGGTGGCTGCTGTGAGCAGGAAGACCGCGGAGGCATAGGCGCCGTTGCCCGGACCGAAGGGGAAGGTCGTGATCTGCCACCACTGCAGCACGATCGCACCGATGACCACGATGAGGGAGAGCGCACTCGCAGCCACGAGTCCGCCGCGATGCCCCGAGCGGAGGCTGCGGATACCGAGCCACAGGATCACCGTCGCGACGACAGCCAGCCCGAGAATCGACCAGAAGGGCCAGTCAGCTGCCCAAGGCAGGGGTGAGCGGCTCTTGAGTAGATCGTTGTTGCCGAAGGTCTGCTGGTTGGGAGCCCAGCCGTTGTTGACGTTGAGCGACCACAGGTAGCAGTAGCTGATGATCAGGGCCATCGTGCCCGTGAAGTCGGCGACGACGAGGAAGATGAGGCCAAGCCGATTGCGTCGGGCGACGACAGCGACCGGCTCGCCGGTCGTGGGGGATACGAGAGGTGCGGTCATGACGGCGCCCCCACCTTCTCCTCGTACTTCTCCTCGAGTTTCTCCGGAGACAGTGGATCGGGGACGCCGTAGTCGTAGGGGAGCTTGGTGACGACGGGCAGGACGGGGAAGTTCGTCAGAGGCACCGGCGTGGCCGTCTGCCAATCGAGCGTCTGGGCCTGCCACGGGTTGGACGGAGCCGGCTGGCCACTACGCCACGACGAGATGATGGCCGCAAGGAAGATCAGCATGCCGATGCCGATGACGTAGGCGCCGATCGTCGAGATCCAGTTGGAGATATTGAACAGATTGTCGAACTGGAGCACCCGGCGCGGCATGCCCTGGAGACCGGCGACGAACATCGACATAAACGTGATCTGGAAGCCGGCGAAGGCAGTCCAGAAGCCGATGGAGCCGGTGCGCTCGTCGAGGAAGCGGCCCGTCATCTTCGGGAAGTAGTAGGCGATCCCGCCCATGGCGCCGAAGAGGCCCGCGCCCATGAGCATGTAGTGGAAGTGCGCGGTGACGAACATGTTGCCGTGGAAGTACTGGTCGGCAGGAACGTCGGACAGGTAGACGCCGGTGACGCCACCGATCATCTTGTTGAAGATGACTGCGAAGACCGCCATCATCGGCAGGCGGCTCCAGAAGGCACCTCGCCACATCGTGCCGATCACGACGAGGACGAGGAATCCGACGGGGATCGAGATCATTTCCGTGGAGAGCATGAAGGGGTAGTTGGCCTGCGGTGCCCAGCCGGTCATGTACATGTGGTGCGCCCACACCAGGCCGCTGAGGCCCACGACCCCGACGATGCCGGCGATCGCCATGTAGTAGCTGAAGAGCGGCTTGCGCATGAAGACAGGTAGCAACTCCATCATCACGGCGATGCTCGGGATGAGGATGACGTAGACCTCAGGATGGCCGAGAAGCCAGAAGAGGTTCTGGTAGAGCCAGACGCTGCCGCCCTCGATGGGATTGAAGAACGACGTGTTCACCAGGCGGTCGGTCATCGACAGGATCTGGGAGTACATGTAGAACGGGAAGGCGTAGAGGCCCATCGCGGCCGCGGCGAAGGCGCCGTAGATGAGGATCGGCGTGCGCGACCAGGTCATGCCCTTGGCTCGCATGGTGAGGACCGTCGTCATGATGTTGACGCTCGCGAGGGCCGTGGACACAGCGAAGACGATGATGGTCGTCTGGTAGCCGATCATGCCGGGGCCGGCCTGCGCGTTGAGAGGCTGGTAGACGCTCCAGCCGTCGCGGATGCCGCCCACGAGGAGCGACAGAATCAGCGGGGGCACCGCGCACACGAGCAGCCAGATGCTCAGGGCATTGAGGCGCGGGAAGGCCATATCGCGCGCGCCGCACATGAGCGGGACGATGAAGTTGCCGACAGGTCCGGAGACGACCACGATCATCGCGATGACCATCGCGATGCCGTGCGTGCCGACGAGGGAGTTGTAGAAGTCGGGGTTGAAGACTTCCATCCACGTGAAGCCGAGCTCGGTGCGGATGAGCATCGCGAGCAGGCCGCCGAAGCCGAGGATGATCATCGCCACGATGAGGTACTGGATACCGACGACCTTGTGGTCGGTGGTGAAGCGCCAGTAGCGGAACTTGCCCTGGTCCTTGCCCGCCATGAATTCGGCGTCGGCGTGCGTGAGATCGCGGCCGAGCAGCCAGCGGAAGGGGCCGATGAAGGCGCCCATACCGCCCATGAACCCGACAACCCAGCCGACCATCATGGCCCAGAAGATCGGGCCAGCCGCTGCGTTGGCGAAGTTGGCCGTGAGAGCGCCCGCCGGGAATTGCAGACTCATGAGGTAGCCGAAGACGAGGGCGAGGACGACGCCGCACACCAGGCCGGTGAAGAAGTTGAGATGGCGGATGAGGCCGCCGGGCTTGCCATGCTGCTTCGGCTGCGGGACCTCCACCTGGTGGACCATCGCGGTGCTCACGGAATCCGTGCTCATGAGGTGCTCCCCCCAGCGGCCTCGCGCATGACCGTGTCGAAGGTCTCCGACGGAAGCACGCGGATCTCCGTCTCCATGTAGGCATGGTGCAGGCCACAGAGCTCAGCGCACCGCACGTTGAAGACGCCCTCCTTGTTGGGGGTCACTCCGGTCTGGGTGATCGCACCCGGGTTGGCATCGATCTTGACCCCGAGTTCCACCGCCCAGAAGTTGTGGATGACGTCGACCGAGGTGACGTTGAAGAGGACGGGGCGGTCCTTGGGCAGGTAGAGGATGTCGCTCGCCACCTTGTCGTACTGCGGGTACTCGAACGTCCACACCCACTGCTGCCCGGTCACGTTGACGACGAGCGCGTCATCCGCACGGGGCTGGCCGGTGACCGACTGAGTGCCGTAGGAGTCAGCCGTGATGTCGGCGAGTTCGATGAGACCCCACACCACCAAGAAAGCAGCGAGCAGGCTCGATGAGACGGTCCAGGTGATCACGGCGACGGTGTTGGTCCGGATCGCCGGATTGTCATTGTTGGGCGGAGTGTCGCCACTCTTGCCCTTCCAACCGAAGAGGCTGTAGAGCAACACGGCAAAGACAAACGCCGTGATCGGGATGGACACCAGGGTGAAGACGAAGATCGTCTGCTGGATGTCCTCCATGACAGTGGATGCCGGCGCCCCGGTCTGATTCATCGCAGCGAGCATCAACCAGGCCAGTGGCAGGAGCCCGAAGCCCACCACGACGGTGATGATGAGGATGTGACGCACGTAGCGACGTTGCAGCCACTCGCGCAGCCGGTGCATCGCCGGCGGCCGGTTAGTCGGTGCCTCCGGCTCCTCGGCGGGGATCATGGTGTCGGCCATCAAACGACCTCGAGGGTGCCGGACATCCAGCCGCGCTGCTGCATCGGGCCGCCGAACTCCTGGTACTGATCACCGCAGGGGAACTCGCAGTTCCACACGTAGGTGCCGGGAGCACCCGTCCGGAAGGTAAATGTCACTTCCTTGGGAGTCGCCGAGTACGGGTTGGCGTTGCTCACCTGGTTATTGCCCAGGTCCGGCAGCGGCACGGAGACGAAGAGATAGGGCTGGCCGCTCTCGGGGTACTGGTGCACGGTGAATGTGTGGGCGACCTTGGTCGGGTCGACCTCCGTCACCGTCTTGCCGTTGACCGTCATCGTGCCGTCGACCGTGCCGTGGACCTTCGCCCAGAAGGGATTGAAGACTCGACCGCCCGAGTCGTACTGGTAGATGGTCACCGTGACGAGGGAGTTCGCCGGCACCTGCAGAGTGGTCGAGGGCCAGAAGAAGGGCCACCCCTGGCTCGCATAAAGGGCGTTCACACCCTCCGTCGGTCCCGGTACGGCGTCGGAGTTGTTGGGGTAGACGTAGAGCTCGAGGTTGGCCGCATTGACCGGCCCCTCCGGCGTATCCACGGTGCCCGCAGGCTCCGCGACCAGCAGGGGTGGCTCTCCGCTCGTGGCGTGGGCGAAATAGGCCACCCCAGCCACCACGCCGGCGCCGATGAGCACCGATACGAGAGCCACGAGAAAGCGCTTCACAGATCCCCTCCCGGAACCACCCGACATCGGGCGGTGGCCTCAGGGTAGGGGTCGGCGTAGCCCGCGTCACGCATTCGAGATCAATTCGACATGAGTTCATCGTCCGCTCGCGGTCTATCGTGGATGCGTGGAGGTGTGGAATCCCGGAGAAGACCTGTGGACGGTCGATCTCTTCGTGACGGCCAATCTCCTTCTCGTCACCGCTCTCTACCTCCTCGCCGTGCGCGTCCTTGCCAGGAGGGGGCTCAAGTGGTCTGCGCTGCGGACACTGAGCTTCCTGCTCGGCATGGGCCTGCTCGCGATCGCCTACCTCGGCCCCTTTGAGACGCTGGCGCACACCTACTTCTGGGCACATATGAGCCAGCACCTCATCGTCATGATGCTGGCCGCGCCCTTCATCGTGCTGTCGTGCCCGGTCGCGCTCACGGTGCTCGCGACGACCGGCCGCACCCGTGGCGCCATCATCAAGGGCCTCCGGTCCTCAGTCGGGCTCTTTCTCGTCAACCCGGTCTTCACGTGGCTGCTCTTCTTCACCGTGCTCATCGGCTCGCACATCACGCCGGTCATGGAATGGGTGCTCACCGACCACGACGCGATGGCCTACGTCGAGCGACCGCTCTATCTCGTGGCCGCGCTGCTCTTCTACTACCCGCTCATCGGCAATGACATGTGCGCACGCCGCCCGCGACCCGCCGTACGCCTGCTGTCGCTCGGTCTCATGATGATTCCCGAGACCGCGCTCGGGGCCGTCATCTTCCTATCGCCCGTCACGCTCTATCCGTCCTACGTCGCCGCGACGACCGCCGTGGGCGCCGATCCGCTCGTCGACCAGCAGGTCGCGGGAGCCATGATGTGGGCGCTCGCCATGGTGATCGACTCGATATGGATGATGGTGGCTGCGGTGGAGTGGTGGCGCTCGGAGGAGCGCCAGACAGCGATCATGGAGCGACGCGAGCGCGAGGAGGTGCCCCGATGAAGGCCGCGGCGTTCATCCTGGGCGCTTCGCTGCTCCTCACGGGTTGCGGACAGATGTACGCCGCGACCCCGGTGGTCACGATCCCGGCCACCGCGCCTGCGACCAATCCTGCTGTCGGCGTCACGATCATCCCGGCCGACGAGCGCGAGATGTCCATCGTCGTCGGCGGCGAGACCGCGGACGGCACCCCTCTGTCGACAGGCCAGTACGCGGGCGACATCGTCGTGGTCAACGCGTGGGCGTCGTGGTGCCCGCCGTGCATCGAAGAACTGCCGCTGCTGGCATCAGCAGCCGAGGCCTACGCCGATCAGGGCGTGACCTTCCTCGGACTCAACTCGATGGACGACCCGATCGCCGCGGCGAGCCTGCTGGGATCGAGCACCTACCGCAGCATCGACGATCGCGACGGTGCCATCCTCGCCACAATCCCCGGGGTGCCGCCTCGCTCGCTGCCGAGCACGGTGATCCTCGATCGCCAGGGGCGCATCGCCGTGCGCGTCATCGGGCCGGTCAAGCCTGGCCAGTTGGAGATGGCGCTCGACGCCCTGGTGGCCGAGCCGGCTTAGGCCAGCGTCTCGGCCATCGCCCGACCCAGGGCGTCGCCCGAGACCCAGGCGGACTGGGTGCGCGGCACACCCGCCCAGCCATCGCCCGCGCGCCCGACGACCCCGTCGAAGGCGAAGGGCTCGGGCCGAGCATGGGCGGGGCGCGCGTAAGTCCAGCGCTTCACCGTGAACCAAGCGGGCACTCCGCCTCGGCTGAGATTGCCCAGCACGGCGAGCATGGGCGGGGCTGCGGTGACCGGATCGGCAAGATGACCTGCCGCGAGCACGGGGGTGGAGTGCGCGACCAGCACGGGCGCGCCATCACCGCGGCGCGACCCGTCATCCGCGACGAAGGACAGCACGGGATCGTCGTTGACGAAGACACCGTCGAATTCCCACGTGCGCTCGGGATACACCGCGATGAGCGCGATCACCGGCTCCCATAGCGGTGCCTGATCGACCGGCACCAGCGCGTCCATCTGCGGGTCGGGGCCGCACAGGGCGACAGCGCGATAGTCGCGATCGGCCACGCGCACGCCATCGGTGGTGACATCGACACTCGTGACGTCGAGCGGGTGACGGATCTCGACGAGGTCGGAGGGCAGCACGGTGGCGAGGTCCTCGACCAGGCTGCGCAGTCCGCGCGGAGCGGCGTAACGCACAGGACCGGACTTCGTGCCGAGGATCTGCGTGCCGTCGGCGATGTGGAAGGTGTCGGTCCACGGGCGCACGAGCCCGCGATCCACCCAGTCGCCCACGACCTCGCCGAAGCGCGTGTCATCGACGGTGAAGTACGCCGCCCCCACGTCGACGGCGCGTCCGTCGCAGGCCGTGCCGGTGTCGCGGAGGGTCTGGGTGGCCAGGCGGCCGCCGAGGCGGTGGCCACGATCGAGGACATCGACGCTGAGCCCGGCATCGGCGAGCGCGGTGGCGCAGGCGATGCCACTGATGCCGCCGCCGATCACCGCGACATCAGCCATGGCTATACCTGCAGGCTCGGATCGCAGTCGACGATGAAGGCGGCGCAACGCTCGGCCTCGTCGTCCTCGCCAATGGCGACCGCCGCGCGTTGCAGCCCGATGAGACAGCGCAGGAATCCGCGATTCGGCTCATGCGACCACGGCACGGGGCCGTGGCCCTTCCAGCCGTTGCGGCGCAGCGCGTCGAGTCCGCGGTGATAGCCCACGCGCGCAAAGGCGTAGGCCTCCACGACGCGACCTTCATTCCACGCTGCATCCGAGAGCACCGCCCACGCGAGACTCGACTGCGGATGCCGCCGAGCGACGTCGTAGGGATCCGCGCCGCCCTCGAGCTCTTGGCGCGCGTCCGTGTCGTCGGGGAGCAGAGTCGGGGGCGGACCCCCGAGGAGGTTCTCGTGCAGGCTCACGCGGCCATCATGCCCCGCGCCCGCGGGAGCCGCTGCGCTGCCCCGGCAATCGCCGCTGGTGTCAGGTGATGGAAGCGGTGTAGATCTCGTCGATCGTCGCCTGCAGTGTCGAGGTGAACTCCGCGTCGCTCTGCTGCGCGGTGAGGCCCTCGGACAGCGCGCGAGAGAAGCTCGCGATCATGTCGTGGTTGGCCGCGAGCATGTCGCAGGCGTCGTCGCGGGAGTAGCCGCCGGAGAGAGCGACCACGCGCAGGACCTTGGGATGGTCGATGAGGACCTTGTAGAAGTTGTTGGTGCTCGGCAGCGACAGCTTGAACATCACCTGCTGACCATCGGGCACGCGATCGAGTCCAGCGAGCAGGGCATCGCGCAGGAGCGCCTCGCTCTGCGCCTTGTCATCGCTGTTGATGTTGACCTCGGGCTCGATGATCGGCACAAGTCCGTGGCCGAGGCTCTGCAGTGCGACGTCGAACTGCTGGTCTACGACGGCCTGGATGCCCGCGGGATTGGCGGAGTTGATGACCGAGCGCATCTTGGTGCCGAAGACACCCTTGCTCGCGGCCCGCGTGCACAGGTCATCGAGGTGTGGCATCGGCTTCATCACCTGGGCACCATCGACCTCATCGGCAAGGCCGAGGTCGACCTTGACCAGCGGCACCACGCGCTTGACGTTCCACAGATAGGTCGGGGTCGGCTGGCCCTCCACATCGCGGTCCATCGTCATCTCAAACAGGATCGCCGCGATCACCTTGTCGCCGTTGAAGGCCGGATTGGTGATGATGCGCGAGCGCATCTGATGCACCATGTCGAACATCTCGGCCTCGCCGGAGTATGCCGACTCTTCGACGCCGTAGAGCTTCAGCGCCTTGGGGGTGCTGCCGCCGCTCTGGTCGAGGGCGGCGATGAAGCCCTTGCCTGAGCCCATCTGGGTGCGCATGTCGGTATTCATGGGGTCGTCTCCCGTGCCGAAGTGGACTCCCAGCCTATCGGCAAACGCTTGCAGGAGGGAAGGGCACGGGTGAAGGTGCCCCACGACAGATGAATTCATGGCCCGGGTCTTGAATCCAGGTGACGCCTGCCCTTGTCAGGTCACACCATGGTGGCTGTATGACGTGACGTCCATCCGCAGCAGGGAGAACCCACCGATGCCCGACAGCGCAACCCGTCCACTCACGATCTTGTTCATGCCCGAAAACGGCCATGGCCCCACCAATCAGTGCATCGGGCTCGGCAGAGTCTTGATGGACCGAGGTCACCGCGTGGTGTTCGCCGCCGAGGCATCGTGGAAGGGAGAGCTGAGCGCGCTGGGCTTCGAGGAGGACCTCGTTGATCTCGCTCCACCGGAGGCATGCGACGAGGAGCACACCGGGGGCGGTGTCTGGATGGACTACATTCGCGAGACCGCAGCCGAGTTCCGCAAACCCACCATCGAGCAACTAGAGACCTTCATTGCACCGACGTGGCAGGCACTCATCGACACAGCGATGTACTGCGAAGCGCAGTTGAAGCACATCATCGAGCGGGTCGAGCCCGATGTGGTTGTTGAGGACAACGTGCTGTGCTTCCCCGCGCTAATGACTGCCGGTGTGCCATTCGTGCGCATCGTTTCGTGCAACCCCCTCGAGATCAAGGGCAATGCGATCGCCCCGGTCTTTTCGGGGTATGCCGCGAACGCCGATGCGCAGTGGCAGGCGTTTCGCGATGAATATGACCGCACCCATCGTGCAATCTGGACGGCGTTTAACGAATTCGTGACCGCCAACGGCGCTCCCGCACTTCCCGACCTTGAGTTCATTCACACCTCCGATGTGGCAAATCTGTACGTATACCCGGAAGAAGCTGACTACACCGACCAGCGGCCTCTTGATGGTCGTTGGCATCGCATGGACTCATCGGTGCGCTCCACTGACGAGGCATACGAGATCCCTGCCGCGGTTGCTGACCGTCCGGCAGATAGCGCGCTGATCTACCTGTCCCTTGGATCAATGGGCAGCTCGGATGTGGACCTGATGAAGCGTCTCATTGACGTGCTTGGCAGGACGCGCCACCGCTTCATCGTCTCCATGGGACGGCGGCACGATGAGTACGAACTGGCTGACAACATGGTGGGCGCGCAGTTCCTTCCTCAGACCAACATCATCCCGCTGGTCGACCTCGTTATCACTCACGGCGGCAACAACACCACCACTGAGTCACTTCACTTTGGCAAGCCGATGATCTTGCTACCACTCTTTTGGGATCAGTACGACAATGCGCAGCGCATGGATGAACTCGGTTTCGGCAAGCGCCTTGCTACGTACACCTTCACCGAGGACGATATGAACAACGCGCTGGAATCACTGCTGGGTGATGTTGACCTGGCGGAGCGCATGGCTGCCACGGCGACCGCTATCGCCTCGCGCCAAGGCACCACGGTGGGTGCAGATGTGATCGAGGCCGTGGCACGCGAGCACGCGACCAGGTGACCTCCTTCAGTCCTCGGGGGTGACGGTCCTCGTGGGTGAGGCGGCTCGGTCAGGGCAGCGGCCTGCCCACGGGGATGAGGTAGAGCGGCTCCTCGACGTCGGAGAGGCCGAGCGCGTCGACGATCCCCGCGTCGTCAAAGGCGCCGATCGTCACCGCGCCCAGGCCCAGGGCTGCGGCGGAGAGGAGGAGATTCTGCGCGGCGTGACCGGCCTCCATCCACATGTAGCGAATCCCACGGTCGGCGTACTTGCCGGTGATGCGATCGGATACGCCGGTGATGATGACGAGGGCATACGCGCGGGCGGCGGGAGTGTCACTCACCGCATCCGAGACGAGATCCTTCGCGCGATCGTCGTAGCGGACCTCCACCGATGAGGTGCGGGGCACGTAGTGCAGGACCTCCGTGGGCGTGACGACGTACATCTCCAGGGGGTAGAGCGCACCCGCCGACGGCACCGTGCGCGCACCGGTCGGCGTCGACACCCCCTGGGCCGACCAGAGCAGCGCGGCCAGCTCGGCATCCGTGAGCGGGTCGGGCGATAGATCGCGGACCGATCCGCGGCGACTGATCGCGTCGAGCAACTCCGACTCACCTAGAGCGTCGGCGGGGCCCAAGAAGCGCACGGTGTCGTGCTGCCACGCGGGGCGCTCTGAGCTGGGGGCTGCCTCGGGCTCCCCCGTGCATGCCGAAGCCGTCAGCGCAAGGACACATGCGGCGACGGCGATGCGGAGGCGACCGACCACCACTCCATTACGCCATCCCCCGGGCCGCGGCGCCATCCGGATGCTGACTACGCAGAGCCGCTCGAGACAGCGATGCGATTGCCCTCGCAATCGGCGAACTCCGCGACGCGGACCCCGGGCTCGACCTCAGTGACGGGATAGAGGACACGGCCACCGGCAGCGACGGCTCGATCGAGGACCTGCTCGGCGTCGGCGACGTCGAAGTAGACGCGACATCCGTCGAGAGACGGGACGTAGCTCTCCCCGTGGGCGAGGGCACCGACAGCGCCTTCGGGCTCGAGGAAGACGGCCATTTGATGACCGTCCATGACACGGCGTTCCAGAGGGACGCCCAGCACCGCTTCGTAGAAAGCCACCGCCCTGGCAAGGTCCAGGACCGGAATCTCAAACCAGACCACGGCCATGTCCTCCACCGTAGAGGACTGGATTCCCCTTGCCGAAGGAGCAGACCACCCGCACGATGGAAGTGGTGCTCGGTCAGGGGTGCCGGTGACGACGCGAGGGGGTGGCACGGTGCGCGCGAAGACGCCCGCCGCTCGGCGGCGGACCGACCGCTGGGTCGCCGCAGGGCTCGCGGTCGCCTCCTGCCTCGGACTCACCGCCCTCATCGCGGTGCGCGCCGGAGAGTCCGACGACGTGCCGCCAGCCACGCCCGACGGCGATCGTGCACAGCTCGATGCCTACGCCGAGCAGCTCACGCGCGAGGCCGCGCGGCTGCAGGCCTACCGCCAGGAACTCCGGGAGGCGGCCGCCGAGATCGCGCGCGGAGAGGACGCCGATGTGCGCATCATCGAGCGCATCGCCGAGGAGACGCGTCCACCCGGGGCGGCGACAGGCCCCAGCACGCTCGACCGTGACACGACTACATGGAGCAGTTGACAGTGCGGCGGGCGGAGGTGCGCGGGCGCGCTATGGGCAGCGACGTCCACGTGATCGTCTGGTCGAGCTCATCGGCTGATCGACTCGCAGACCTGGCCCTGCGCCGCGTCGCTCTCCTCGAGCAGTGCTGGTCACGCTTCCGGTGCGACAGCGAGTTGAGCCTGCTCAATACCCGGGCAGGTCACGGACCCGTGCGTGTGAGCGAGGACCTGGAGCGACTCGTGTCTGCCATGGCGGGTGCGCACGCGTGGAGCGAGGGCGATGTGGACGCCACCGTGCTCGGGGCGATGGTGGCCATGGGCTACGGCGCGGACTTCTCGACGGTCGCCTCGTCCGCTGTGCCATCGTCCTGGGATCCCGTGCCGAGTGCGGGCATGTCCGGCGTCGTGGTCATGGCGGGTTCAGTCGCGCTCGCGACTGGTGCGGCACTGGATCCCGGGGCGATCGGCAAAGGGCTCGCGGGCGACATCGTCACATCCGAGATCGACGATGCTGGCGCGGCCGCCGTGCTCGTGAGCATCGGCGGCGACGTCGTGACACGCGGCACGCCGCCCGACGCCGAGGCATGGCGCGTCTCACTGCGCGATGACCGCACGCCCGCACGTGAAGAGATCGGAGTCATCTCGCTCGCCGGCACCCAGCGCGCGGTCGCGACCTCGTCCACACTGCGGCGCCGATGGGCCGACCGCCACCACGTCGTGGATCCCCGCACAGGATCTCCCGTCGCCGCCGACGTCGTGCAGGCAAGCGTGGTCGCCGACTGCGGCTGGCGCGCGGAGGCCGGCGCGACGGTCGCGCTCGTGCGCGGCAGCGCGAGTGCGGGCTGGCTCGAGGAGCGCGGATGCACGGCATACCTGCTCCCGGGAGTCCCCGTCCATGTCTGAACTCCTCGACGGCGTGCCCTGGACGTGGGTGATCATCCGAGCGACAGGCGTGGCCGCCTGGCTTGCCCTCACCGCTGTCGTCGCATGGGGACTCGCGGTGCGGGCAGTGCGTGCCGCGGGGAAACCCTTCTCGCGGGCGCTGTCACTGCACCGCTGGCTCGGCACGCTCGCGCTGCTGCTCGTGCTCGTGCACATCGCTCTGCTGCTGGTCGACACCTACGAGCCCTTCACGGTCATCGAGATCCTGGTGCCCTTCGCGGCGCCGTGGGAGCCGCTCGCGGTGGGGCTCGGCACGGTGGCCTTCTGGCTCATGCTCCCGGCGTGGTTGCTCGGCCGGATGCGCCGGCGCTGGGGCGACCGATGGTTCCTGCGCGTGCACGCCCTCGCCTACGCCGCGTGGCCGCTGGCGACAGCGCACTACGTGCTCGCCGGCACTGACGCACTCGCCCTGTGGTCTATCGCACTGCTCGTCGCGGGCGTGGCCGTGATCGCGGTGCTGCTCCTCGCGCAGGCACCCCGGGAGCCAGTGGCGAGTCGCGACTAGCATCGCGACGTGCTGGATATCGAGGCGCTGCGCGCTGACACCTCCGGATGCACCCACGTCACGCATCTCAACAATGCGGGGTGTGCGCTCCCTCCGGGCACCGTGACCGACACGATGGTGGAGCACCTGCGCCGTGAAGAGGCAATCGGCGGCTACGAGGCCCACGCGGAAGCACGGGATCGGGTGGCGGGTGTCTACGCATCGGTGGGCGAGCTCATCAACGCACCCATCGAGCGCATCGCGCTCGTGGAGTCGGCCACCGTCGCCTGGGACCGCGGCCTCCAGGCCATCGCCTTCAGCGATCCGCTGCAGCCCGGTGATCGCATGCTCGTGTCCGGGAGCGAATACGCCTCCAACGTCCTGCCACTCCTGCAGCTGGCGCGGCGTACCGGCGCTTCGGTCGAGGTCATCCCCGATGGGGAGGACGGCACCGTCGACGTCGAGGCACTCGGTGCGATGCTCGATGAACGCGTGCGCATCGTGTCGGTCAACCACGCACCGAGCCAGAACGGTCTCGTCAACGATGTCGTGGCCATCGGCGACATGCTGCGGATTCAGGGGTCGCCCGCGTGGTACCTCGTCGACGCATGCCAGTCGGTCGGGCAGATGCCCGTCGACATGGGGCGCATCGGCTGCGATGTGCTGTCGGCCACAGGTCGCAAGTTCCTCCGCGGCCCGCGCGCGACAGGATTCCTCGTCGTATCGCAGCGCATGCTCGACGATCTCGAGCCCTTCCCCCTCGACCTGCACGCGGCGACCTGGACGACACTCGACGACTACGCATTGGCTGAGGGCGCTGCGCGATTCGAGTCATGGGAGCGGGCCTACGCCGCACTCCTCGGCATGGGAGCGGCCATCGACTACGCACTCGCCTGCGGCATCGAGCCGATTGCCGAACGCATCGGCGCGCTCGCGTCGCGACTGCGGACCGGCCTTGCCGAGATCCCGGGCGTCATGGTGCGCGACCGCGGCACGGTGCAGTCGGGGATCGTCACGCTGCGCGTCGACGATGCGGCCGGCGTCGTCGCTGGGCTGCGGGCACGCGGTATCAACACCAGCCTCTCCACGCCGGACTACTCGCGCATCGACTTCGGACGTGACCAAGCCACCGGGCTGGTGCGGATAAGTCCGCACGCCTACAACACCGAGGACGAGGTGGATCGGGCGATCGCCGCCGTGGCGGAACTGGTGCGCTAGGGGCGCTGCTCGAAGACATGCCGGCGTACCCACGCATGCATGGCGACAGCCGCAGCAGCGCCGGCATTGATGCTGCGCGTCGAGCCAAACTGCGTGATCGCGAGCAGGTCGACGCAGGCCTTCTGCGCCTGCGCTGAGAGTCCCGGCCCCTCCTGTCCGAAGACGAGCACGCACTCGCGCGGGATGTCGTAGGTCTCGATCGGCACGGAGCCCTCGACGTTGTCGATCCCGATGAGGGGGATGCCCGCCTCCTCGCACCACACGACGAGCGCCTCGATGGATTCGTGGTGGCGCACGTGCTGGTAGCGCTCGGTCACCATGGCACCACGGCGATTCCAGCGGCGATTGCCCACGATGTGCACCTCCGTGGCCAGGAAGGCATTGGCTGAGCGCACCACCGAGCCGATGTTCATGTCGTGCTCAAAGTTCTCGATCGCGACGTGGAAGGGATGCCGTCGCGCATCGAGGTCGGCGACGATCGCCTCGACTGTCCAGTTGCGATAGCGATCGACGACATTGCGGGTGTCGCCCTCGGCGAGGAGTTGGGGGTCGAAAGGGTCCGCGTCGAGTTGTCCGGACAGGGGCAGCGCGTCGCCTTCGGGGTCCACGGTGTGCAGCGTAGGCTCACCGCGTGCTGGTGGTCATCAACCTGATCCGCGGCGTGCTCATCGGCGTCGCCGAGGTCATCCCCGGCGTCAGCGGCGGCACGATCGCGCTCATCGTGGGCCTCTATCGCAAGCTCATCGATGCGATCGCCGATGTCGTGCTCGCCGGCCGCCGACTCATCACCGGGCCGCGTAGCGAGGTCGGCCCGCTCATCCGTGGCCTGCCGTGGGCAATGCTCATCCCCGTCGCCATCGGCATGGTCACCGCCGTCATCATCGGCGCCCAGGTCATCGAGCCGCTGCTCCAGACCCACCCCGAGCAGATGCGGGCGCTCTTCTTCGGTCTCGTCGCGGCGGGGATCGTGGTGCCCCTCGGGATCCTGCTGCGCACGCCACCGGGCGGCTTCGGCTGGCGCGACGCGATCCTCGTGCTGGTGGCGACACTTGCGGCGGCGCTGCTCACCGGACTGCCAGCCGGAGATATCTCGGACCCGCCGCTCATCGCGGTGTTCTTCGCCGCTGCAGCGGCGATCTGCGCGCTCGTGCTGCCCGGTGTCTCCGGATCGTTCCTGCTGCTCTCACTCGGCCTCTACGAATCGACCATCGGTGCGGTCAACGATCGCAACTTCGGCTACCTCGCGGTCTTCGCGCTCGGCGCGATCTTCGGCCTCGCGGTCTTCGTGTCCTTCCTGCGCTGGCTGCTCGATCACCACGCGCGCATCACCATGGCCATCATCGTCGGGCTGATGCTCGGCTCACTACGCGCACTGTGGCCCTGGCAGGACGACGATCGCAATCTGCTTGCGCCCACGTCGGACATCCTCAGCGTGGTCCTGCTCGCCCTGGCGGGCATCGCGGTCGTCGCCGTGCTGCTCTGGGTGGAGCGCCGCCTGCACCTCACCGAGGCCGAGGCCGAGGCAGAGGCCGCGGATTCCGCCAACTAGGCCAGGTCGAGGTCGGCGAGGGAGTACGCCGCGCGGTAGTCCAGGCCCGCTTCGCGGACCGCATCGCCCGCACCCCGGTCGACGATGACCGCGACCCCCACGACCTCTGCGCCCGCCTCACGCAGCGCATCCACCGCGGCCATCACGCTCGAGCCGGTCGTCGAGGTGTCCTCCACGGCGAGCACGCGGCGCCCTGCGACATCGGGTCCCTCGATACGCCGCTGGAGACCGTGGGCCTTGCCCTCCTTGCGCACGACGAAGGCATCGAGACGCTCGCCGCGGTCCGCGCACGCATGCAGCATCGCGGTTGCCACGGGATCAGCACCGAGCGTGAGTCCGCCGACGGCGGCGTAATCCCAGTCAGCCGTGAGATCGCGCATTACCCGACCGATGAGGGGTGCGGCTTCCGCGTCGAGCGTGACCCGGCGCAGGTCGACGTAGTAATCGGCCTCGCGACCGCTCGAGAGGATGACCTTGCCGTGCACCACGGCCTTGTCGATGATCTGCTGGCGGAGGGCTTCACGGTCGCTCATGCCCAGACCCTAGGGTGCCCACCATGGCGATCGGAAGCGTGGTGCTCACGCCCGGGTCGGCGTACTCCGTGCCGGGTGCACTCGACCTCAGCGGCGAGATGCCGGCCGAGTCGGAGTGGACCGCACGCGTGGCCCTGGGCATCGCGGCGAACGCTGCACGCATCACGCCGCCGCTGCTCCTCGTGCTCACCGGTGCCGCCGCTGCCCATGCGCCGCACTTGGGCTTCGCCCAGCGCTCGGCACGGCGCGCTGTCGGCGGCTATGTGCTCGTCGATCCGGTGCTGCCGCGCCCGGGCGCCGTGAGCGATTGGCCCGATGCACCCGTGACGGTCATCATCACCGCACTTGCCGACGATGACACTCGCTCTGCAGCACTCGGCGCACGTCTGCGTGGCTGGGAGGTGCTCGAGGGCGACGCGAGCGCGCTCATCACCGACATCGCCGCGCGCCCCTAGTCCGTCTAACGACCGGGGCGTCGATTGCCGAGTGCACGCACCAGCGGGCGCGGGAGGTACTGCGCGGCGAGCGACAGCGCCTTGTACTGCGGACCCGCCACACTGACGGGTCGACCCTTGCGCACATCGCTGAGCGCGCGGTCCACGACCTCCTGAGCATCCAGCCACATCCATTCGGGGATGCCGTCGATCTCCATGCTCGCGCGCTGGTGGAACTCGGTGTGCGTGAAGCCCGGACACACGGCGGTGACGTGCACACCGGTGCCGGCGAGCTCGCTCGCGAGGCTCTCGCTGAAGACCGTCACCCAGGCCTTGGCAGCCGAGTAGGTGCCGCCGGTGATCCAGCCCGCGACACTGCTGATGTTGAGCACCGCGCCACTGCCCCGGGCGATCATCCCCGGCAGGGCCGCGTGCGTGAGGCGCATCACGGCGGTGACGAGCACGTCGAGCATCTGCTGCTCGGCGTCGAGATCCCCGGTGGAGAAGCTCTGGAGCACGCCGAACCCCGCGTTGTTGACGAGGATCTCGACCGGCTGGGCCCGGAGGCGATCCTCGACGACAACAAGCTGTGACCGGTCAGCAAGATCAGCGGCGATGACCTCGACCTGGACACGGTGACCGCGGAGCTCGGCGGCGACGAGATCGAGTCGCTCCTGGTCACGCGCTACGAGGACGATGTCGTGGCCACGGCGGGCCAGGGTGCGGGCGAATGCCAGCCCGATGCCCGAGGTCGCTCCGGTGATGAGTGCCGTGCTCATGTGAATCTCCTCGGAGATCGTCGCAAGTGCCACGCGGGACCCTCGCGCATCAGGCGTTGAGCCCCCATCCTTGCCTACGCTGGGCACGTGACCACCGGACGCCTCCTCGCCAGCCTCGCGGCTGCCCTCGTGGTGCCGGTGAGCCTCCTGGTGGCTCCCTCGGCCGGGGCCGCGGATGCTTCACCCCGCGTC
The DNA here is from genome assembly GCA_964560615.1 of uncultured Actinomyces sp. Lineage (GTDB taxonomy): Bacteria > Actinomycetota > Actinomycetes > S36-B12 > S36-B12 > Mxb001. The sequence continues at coordinate 28 of CAZLMT010000024.1, read as the reverse complement.
GTCAACGGGCGCGAGCCCATCCCCGGTG
>CAZLMT010000023.1:7411-26260 GCA_964560615.1 uncultured Actinomyces sp. | reverse complement strand
GAAGGAACTCTTCGGCGCCGAGCACGCCAACCTCCAGCCGCACAGTGGCGCGAGCGCCAACATCGCGGCGTACGGCGCCTTCGTGAAGCCCGGCGAGACCGTGCTCGCGATGAGCTTGCCGCACGGCGGCCACCTCACCCACGGCTCCAAGGTCAACTTCTCCGGCAAGTGGTTCGAGGTCGTCTCCTACGGCGTCCGAGAGGACACCGAGACCATCGACTATGACGAGGTCCGATCCATTGCGCTGCAGCACAAGCCGCGCATGATCATCGCCGGGGCGACGGCATACCCGCGCCTCATCGACTTCGCCGCCTTCCGCGCGATCGCCGACGAGGTCGGCGCCATCCTCATGGTCCACGCCGCGCACTTCATCGGACTCGTTGCCGGCAAGGCGATCCCCAGTCCCGTGCCCTACGCCGACGTCGTCACCTTCACCACGCACAAGGTCCTGCGCGGCCCCCGCGGCGGCATGATCCTGTGCAAGGCCGAGCACGCTGCCGCCATCGACAAGGGTGTCTTCCCGATGATGCAGGGCGGCCCGCTCATGCATGCGGTCGCGGCCAAGGCCGTCGCCCTCAAGGAGGCGAGCACGCCGGAGTACCAGGCCTACGCCGCACAGGTGATCCGCAACGCCCAGGCGCTCACGGAGTCTCTCGCCGCAGAGGGTATGCGCCCGGTGAGTGGGGGCACGGACACCCACCTCGCGCTCATCGACCTCCGCGGCGTCGGCGTGACCGGGGCGGACGCCGAGGTTCGCTGCGACGACGCACGCATCACGCTCAACAAGAACGCCATCCCCTACGACCCGCAGCCGCCCGCGGTGGCCTCGGGGATCCGCGTAGGCACCCCCTCGGTCACCACGCAGGGCATGGGGGAGGCCGAGATGGCCGAGATCGGCCAGCTGATCGCCCGGGCGGTCAAGGAGCCGTCCAGTGCACGCGAGGTGGCCGACTCGGTCAGCGCGCTCGTGCGCAGGTTCCCCGCCTACGCCGAGACTCCGGTCGGGGTCTAGGCGCCTTCCCGTGCGCGAATACCTCCTCTGCCTCGTCGCGGCTGCGGCCGTGACCTATCTCGTCACCCCGCTCGCGCGTGCGCTCGCGCTGCGGTGGGGGGCGATGGCGGAGGTGCGCGATCGCGACGTCCACGACGAGCCGACACCGAGGCTCGGCGGTCTCGCGATGCTCGCCGGGCTCTGCGCCGGCCTGCTGCTGGCGAGCAAGCTTCCACAGATGAGCTCGGTCTTCCAGTTGGGCGACAGCCCGACCCTGGCGCTGCTGAGCGGCGCGGCGATCATCGTCGTCCTCGGCATGATCGACGATCGCTGGGGCCTGGCCGCTCCCACGAAGCTTGCCGGCCAGGTGCTCGCTGCCGCGGTCATGGCACTGCAGGGCATCTCCATCATCTGGCTGCCCTTTGGTGGCACTCTCGTCCTCGACCCCGTCACGAGCGTGCTGCTCACGGTGCTCGTCGTCCTGGTGTGCATCAACGCGATCAACATGGTCGACGGCCTGGACGGCCTCGCGGCTGGCATTGTTGCCGTCGCAGCACTGGCCTTCTTCGCCTACTCCTACCTGCTGTCCGTGGAGATCGGCTTCGAGCGGGCAACCATGGCCACTCTGGTCTCGGCGCTCCTGGTGGGGATGTGCCTGGGATTCCTGCCCTATAACGTCTTCCCCGCGCGCATCTTCATGGGCGACACCGGCTCGATGCTGCTCGGATTCCTGCTGGCGGCGAGCATCATCACGCTCTCCGGTCAGATTGATCCCGCGGCGATCGAGGGCGGCACGCTGCTGCCCGCGCTGCTCCCGATCCTGCTTCCCCTCGCCGTACTCGTCCTGCCCTTGCTCGACCTCGGCCTCGCGGTCTTGCGTCGCACCCGACAGGGCCGCTCGCCCTTTGCGCCGGATAAGCAGCACTTGCACCATCGCCTGCTCGAGATGGGTCACTCGCAGCGACGCACCGTCCTGCTGATGTATGCCTGGACGGCGGTCGTCGCCGGCACCGCAGTGGCGCTCGCCTTCATCCCGGTGGCGTACGCCCTGCTCCTGCTCGTTGCGGGTTCGCTCGCGGTGCTCTTCGCTGCGCTCCGTCCCGATGGCTCACGGGAGGCCGCCTCGGGGGACGGCCAGCGCACCGGCACCCGCGGATAGGCACCCCCGGGCGCGCCTCACAGCCGAGTCGATAGCGTGAGGGGAGTCGTCACCGGGAGGGGTGCATGCCGTCCATCGATCGCCTGGTCCTGCGGGTATCCATCCCCGTGACCGTGGCCGTCGGCGTCATCGCGGGGGTGATCGGCGCCCTCGTGGCCGCCGACCCCGGCAAGGCGGTCCTGGGAGCCGCCATCGGCACCTTCATCGTGGTGGCGTTCTTCACCGTGGGACAGGTGGTCGTGGGGGCCGTACTGAGGACCGCTCCGCAGATGGCCATGTCGGTCGCCCTCATGGTCTACCTGGTCAAGATCGGCGTCCTCTTCATCTTCATCATCCTCTTCCAGGGGACGACCGCCTTCGACACGAAGGTCTTCGCTCTCACGATCGTGGCCTGCACGCTGGCCTGGACTATTGCCGAGGTCTGGATCTTTGCGCGCACCAAGGTGCTCTACGTCGATCCCGACCAGGAGAGGCCCAGGCTGTGAGGCTTCAGGGGACGCGCGGGACAGATGAGGCGGCCGATAACAACGGCTGGACCACTGCCAACACCGGCTGGATCATCATGAGCCACCTGCTCACGGGCATCCTCATGTACGCCGCCCTGGGATGGCTGCTGTCCCTCTGGCTCGGGAGGGCCCCCCTCCTGATCGGCGCGGGTGCCCTGATCGGTATGTTCCTATCGCTCTACCTCATCCACCGACGCCTCGAGGCGACGACGCCGGGGAAGGACCAGGCAGTGCCAGACCGCGCGACCCGCATCCTGCGTGGACACCGACGGGGCACCTCATGAGCCTCGTTGCGGCCGGCAGTCTTGAGTGCAAATTCGAGAACGCCGCCAACCCGTGTGGCTTCCCCGCTGCAGGCTCGGAGATCTTCTTCTTCGACGACCTCGTGAGCTGGAACTTCCTCGGCACGACCGTGGGCATCAACAAGGTCACGCTTCTCATGGCGATCGCGGTCGTGGTGGTGCTCGGCTTCTTCCTCTATGCCTTCCGCAGGCCCCAGCTCGTGCCTCGTGGCGCCCAGAACGTGGGCGAGACGGGCTACCTCTTCATCCGCGACAGCATCGCGCGCGACGTCATCGGCAAGGAGGGCGACAAGTTCGTCCCCTTCCTCTTCTCGTTCTTCTTCCTCGTGTGGTCCTTCAACATCATGGGCATCATCCCCTTCGCCCAGTTCCCGATCACGAGTGTCTTCGCCATCCCCGTGGCCTTCGCGCTGATCGTCTACTTCACGTGGGTGCCGCTCGGCATCTACCGGCAGGGCTTCGGCGGGTTCTTCAAGGGCATGCTCTTCCCGCCCGGTGTGCCCAAGCCGATGTACATCCTGCTGTCGCCCATCGAGTTCATCTCCAACATCATCGTGCGGCCGTTCACTCACGCCGTGCGTCTCTTCGCCAATATGTTCGCGGGGCATCTGCTCCTCGCGACGTTCAGCATCGCGGCGTACTACCTGCTCTCGTTCACGGTGATCGGCCTGCTCGGGTCGGTGGCCTCCTTCACGATGGCGGTGGCACTCACCGCCTTCGAGCTATTGATCCAGGCCCTCCAGGCCTACATCTTCACCCTGCTGACGGCGGTTTACATCAGCGGAGCGCTCCACGCGGAGCACTGAGTTCGTCCCGCTCCACCCGCACCACCACAACTGAATCCCGACACAACTGAATCTCGACACAACCGAATATGCCCCCCAGACCGGCAGACCAGACTGCCGGCCCGGACACGAAGGAAAAGACATGTCATTGCTCGCTGAGCTCTCCGGCTCCATCGGCTCCGTCGGCTACGGCCTCGCGGCCATCGGCCCCGGCGTCGGCATCGGAATCATCTTCGGCCAGGGCGTCCAGGCGATCGCCCGGCAGCCGGAGGCCTACGGCGTCATCCGCCAGAACATGCTCCTCGGCTTCGCACTCGCCGAGGCGCTGGCCCTCATCGGCTTCGTCGTCCCGTTCGTCTACGGCACCTGATCGGATCACCCGTGTCCAACTTCCTTTCGGGCCAGCTCATGGCTGCCGGCGAGAACGAGCCGATGCCGAGCGTCCTCGCAGTGCCGATCGACGAGCTCGTCGTCGGCCTGCTGGCGTTCTTCATCGTCTTCGGCGTACTCGCCAAGGTCGCGCTGCCCAAGATCAAGGAGGCCCTCGCGGCTCGCTCGGACGCCATTGAAGGCGGTCTGCGCAAGGCCGAGGAGGCCCAGGCGGAGGCGCAGCGCGCACTCGAGGAGTACCGCGCAGCGCTAGCGTCGGCCCGCGAGGAAGCGGCCGCCATCCGCACGCAGGCTCAGGCCGATCGCGCCGCGATCGTCGAGGAGGCGCGCGCTGAGGCGCGAGCCGCCGCAGCGGCGGTCACAGCCCAGGCTGAGGCCCAGCTCGCGGCCGAGCGCGCGCAGGCGACTTCGCAGCTCACCCGACAGGTGGGAGAGGTGGCCGTGGCGCTCGCGGGCAAGGTGGTGGGTCAGTCCCTCACCGACGATGCGCGCGTCAAGGCGACCGTGGATTCCTTCCTCGGCGACCTGGAGTCCCAGGTCGCGCAGCGGGAGGCGGGTCGCTGATGCTGGGTGCGAGTCGTAGCAGCCTTTCGGAGCTCTCCGACTGGCTCGATGGCCAGCGTGGCGCCGAGGGACTCTCCGGTCTCCCGGCCGAGCTCTTCTCCGTCGCTGATCTACTCGATCGCGAGAAGACGCTGCGCACGGCCCTCGCCGACTCTGGTCAATCGGCCGACTCGCGCTCTGAGCTTGCTGCGTCGCTGCTGGCGTCGCGGGTCAGCCCGCTCACCCTGCAGGTCGTGCAGGAGGCAGTACGCCGCCGCTGGTCGTCGGATGACGACTTCCTCGTCGGGATCGAGAGCCTCGCCGATCAGGCAGCCTTCATGGTGGCTGACGCGGCCGGGGACCTCGACGCGACGGAGGACGAGATCTTCCGCTTCGGGCGCGCGATTGACTCCTCGGCGGACCTGCAGATGGCCCTCACCGATCCCTCCCTCTCGGCTCAGGCCAAGGCAGGCATCGTGGAGGATCTCCTGCGTGGTCGCTCGACCGCGACCACTCGGCTCGTTCTCGGCTATGCCGTGGGCCATCTCCACGGGCGCCGGATCGATGCCGTCGTCGACGACCTCGCCGACGCGGCCGCGCGACAGCGTCAGCGGATCGTCGCCGAGGTGCGCGTCGCGCAGCCGCTCGATGCCGAGCAGGAGCGGCGCCTCGCCGAGGCGCTCAGCGCCCTCAAGGGACGCCGGGTCCGCCTCAACGTCGCGATCGATCCCGCCGTCCTCGGCGGAGTCCATGTCACCGTCGGCGACGAGGTAATCGACGGCACGGTCTCAGCACGACTCGAACAAGCCCGGCGCACGATGCTCGGCTGATCGGCACACACGCAGTCACACACCCAGTCACATAGTCAGGCAAGCGAAAGATGTCGCCGAGAGCGACCGAAGAAGGAGAGCAGGCACCATGACGGAGCTGACGATCCGGCCGGACGAGATCCGGAGCGCGATCGAGCGAAACGTCGCGTCGTACTCGCCCACCACGGCCCGCGAAGAAGTCGGCCGCGTGATCGAGACAGGCGACGGCATCGCTCGCGTCGAGGGTTTGCACTCGGCGATGACCAACGAGCTCCTCGAGTTCGAGGGTGGCCTGCTTGGCGTCGCCCTCAACCTCGACGTGCGCGAGATCGGCGTCGTGCTCCTGGGTGACGGATCCAAGATCGAAGAGGGCCAGCCGGTGCGACGCACCGGCGAGGTGCTCTCGGTCCCCGTGGGCGATGCCTTCCTCGGTCGCGTCGTGGACCCGCTGGGCACCCCGATCGACGGCAAGGGCCCGATCGAGTCCGAGGGCCGTCGCGCCCTGGAGGTCCAGGCCCCCACGGTCGTCCAGCGCCAGCCGGTCACGGAGCCGATGCAGACGGGCATCAAGGCCATCGATGCCATGACCGCGATCGGTCGCGGCCAGCGCCAGCTCATCATCGGCGACCGGCAGACCGGCAAGACCGCCGTGTGCCTCGACACGATCATCAACCAGCGCGCCAACTGGGAGTCCGGGGATCCGAAGAAGCAGGTGCGCTGCATCTACGTCGCCATCGGCCAGAAGGGCTCGACCATCGCCTCGGTCAAGGGCGCGCTGGAGGAGTACGGCGCGATGGACTACACCACCATCGTCGCTGCTCCCGCTTCCGATCCTGCAGGCTTCAAGTACCTCGCTCCCTACACCGGGTCCGCGATCGGCCAGCACTGGATGTACCAGGGCAAGCACGTCCTCATCGTCTTCGACGACCTGTCGAAGCAGGCTGAGGCCTACCGCGCCGTGTCGCTACTGCTGCGTCGCCCGCCGGGTCGCGAGGCCTACCCCGGTGACGTCTTCTACCTGCACTCGCGGCTCCTTGAGCGCTGCGCCAAGCTCAGTGACGAGCTGGGTGGCGGCTCGATGACCGGCCTGCCGATCATCGAGACCAAGGCCAATGACGTGTCGGCGTACATCCCCACCAACGTCATTTCCATCACGGATGGCCAGTGCTTCCTCGAGTCCGACCTCTTCAACTCGGGCGTGCGTCCGGCCATCAACGTCGGCATCTCCGTGTCGCGCGTGGGCGGGTCCGCTCAGCCCAAGGCCATGAAGAAGGTCGCCGGCAGCCTGCGCCTCAACCTCGCGCAGTTCCGCGAGCTCGAGGCGTTCGCCGCATTCGGTTCCGACCTTGACTCGGCCTCCAAGGCCCAGCTCGCGCGAGGCACCCGCCTGGTCGAGCTGCTCAAGCAGCCGCAGTACCAGCCGCAGGCGATGGAGCGCGAGGTCGTTTCGGTGTGGTCGGGCACTTCGGGTCAGCTCGACGACGTACCCGTCGAGGACATCCGCCGGTTCGATGCGGAGTTCCTCGACTACATCCAGCGCGAGCAGCCGGGCATCCTGGAGACCATCCGCCAGACGTCGGACCTCTCGGACGACACGGTCACGACGCTCAAGTCGGCCATCGCCACCTTCAAGCGCCAGTTCACGACCCACACGGGCGAGATGCTCATCAAGGACGAGCCCGTGGCCGCGCTGTCGGAGGATGACATCGATCCGACGCAGATCACGCGGACGCGACGGGCATAGGCGCAGGTCGAGGAGAGACGTCATGGGTGCGCAGCTAAGGGTCTTCCGCCGACGGATCAAGTCCGTCCAGGCGACGAAGAAGATCACCAAGGCGATGGAGTTGATTGCGTCGTCACGCATTGTCAAGGCGCAGCAGCGCCTCGAGGCGTCGACGCCGTACCTCCTCCAGCTCACCCAGGCAGTCTCTGCCGCTGCGAGCCACGCCACGGATATCGGCAACCACCCGCTCGTGCGCGCACCCGAGGTTCGCGATCGATCAGCGGTCTTGGTGATCACCGCCGACCGTGGTCTCGCCGGCGCCTACTCCGCCAATGCCATCCGCGAGGCCGCCGGGCTCACTCGCCTGCTCAATGAGCAGGGCCTCGACGTCACCCCCTACGTCGTAGGGCGCAAGGGCGTCGCGTGGTACCGATTCCGCGGTATCACGATGGGCGGGCAGTACACCGGCTTCACTGACCAGCCGACTTACGCCGACGCCCGCAGGATCGGTGACGACCTGCTCCAGGCCTTCCTCACGCCTGAGTCCGAGGGGGGCATCGATGAGATTCACATCGTCTACACCCACTTCGTCAATATGGCCGCCCAGCAGGTGCGGGTACGCCGCGTCCTGCCGCTGGAGATCGTCGACGAGGTAGTGGAGACCAAGGCGGGGGAGTCCCTGCCCTTCCCGCTCTACGAGTTCGAGCCCGGTGCCGACACCGTGCTCGACGCTCTCCTGCCCCGCTACATCGATCACGCGGTCTACACCGCGCTGCTCATGTCCGCGGCCTCGGAGCACGCCGCCCGTCGGCGTGCGATGAAGTCGGCCACGGACAACGCCGAGGACCTCATCCGCTCCCTCACCCGGCGGGCCAACGCGGCACGCCAGGCCGAGATCACCCAGGAGATCAGCGAGATCGTCGGCGGCGCCGATGCCCTCGCCTCCGCCTAGACCCCGCTAGCCGACCGTAGGAACCGAAGGAAAGAGGATCGACATGACCGCCACGATGGACCAGGCGACCCCCCACGCGAAGACACCGGGTGTCGGACGCGTCGCCCGCGTCACCGGCCCCGTCGTCGACGTGGAGTTCCCGGTCGAGGCGATGCCGGAGCTCTTCAACGCCCTCAACGTGGACGTCTCCTTCGACGAGGGCGAGGAGGGCGGCGGAGCGCGCATGCTCACCCTCGAGGTTGCGCAGCACATCGGCGACAACATGGTGCGCACCATCTCCATGCAGCCGACCGACGGCCTCGTGCGCGGCGCTCCTGTGCGCGACACGGGTGGCCCCATCTCGGTCCCGGTGGGCGAGGTCACCAAGGGCCACGTGTGGAACACCCTGGGCGAGCCTCTCGACGTCGATAAGTCGACCCTCGATATCAAGGAGCGCTGGGGCATCCACCGTGCCGCGCCCGCCTTCGATCAGCTCGAGTCCAAGACCGAGGTCTTCTCCACGGGCATCAAGGTCATCGACCTCCTCACCCCGTACGTCAAGGGCGGCAAGATCGGTCTGTTCGGCGGCGCCGGCGTGGGCAAGACGGTCCTCATCCAGGAGATGATCTACCGCGTCGCGGAGAACTTCGGTGGCGTGTCGGTCTTCGCCGGTGTGGGGGAGCGCACCCGCGAGGGCAATGATCTCTTCCTCGAGATGACGGAGTCGGGCGTCATCGACAAGACCGCCCTGGTCTTCGGCCAGATGGACGAGCCGCCGGGCACGCGCCTGCGCGTCGCGCTGACGGCGCTCACGATGGCGGAGTACTTCCGCGATGTCGAGAAGCAGGACGTCCTGCTCTTCATCGACAACATCTTCCGCTTCACCCAGGCAGGCTCCGAGGTGTCGACGCTGCTCGGCCGCATGCCCTCGGCCGTGGGCTACCAGCCCACACTCGCCGACGAGATGGGCATGCTCCAGGAGCGCATCACTTCCACGCGTGGCCACTCGATCACCTCGCTCCAGGCGATCTACGTGCCGGCAGACGACCTGACCGACCCCGCACCCGCGACGACGTTCGCGCACCTCGATGCCACGACCGTGCTCTCGCGCCCGATCTCCGAGCTCGGCATCTACCCCGCGGTGGATCCGCTGGACTCCACGTCGCGCATCCTTGACCCGCGCTACGTCGGCGAGGAGCACTACGCCGTGGCCGCGCGCGTCAAGGAGATCCTCCAGCGCTACAAGGACCTCCAGGACATCATCGCCATCCTCGGCATGGACGAACTCTCCGAAGAAGACAAGATCATCGTCAACCGGGCGCGCCGTATCCAGCGGTTCCTGTCGCAGAACATGTTCGTGGCGGAGGCATTCACCGGCCAGCCGGGATCGTTCGTCCCGGTCGAGGAGACCATCGCTTCCTTCAGGGCTCTTTGCGACGGCGTCTACGACCACATCCCCGAGCAGGCATTCTTCATGTGTGGCGGCATCGAGGACGTTGAGGCCAAGGCGGCTCAGCTCGCCAAGGAGTCCTGATCGTGGCCGAACTCAAGGTCGCCCTCGTGTCGGCCGAGCGTGCCGTCTGGCAGGGCACGGCCAAGAGCGTCGTGGCCAAGACGCCCGACGGAGAGATCGGCATCCTGCCCGGTCACTCGCCGGTGCTCGCCCTGCTGCTCGACGCGCCCTTGCGCATCGAGACCACCGAGGGCACGAAGGTGCTCGTGGCGGTCCACGGTGGTTTCTTCTCCGTGGACTCCGACCAGGTCAACGTCATCGCCGAGACGGCTGAGCTCGCCGAAGAGATCGACATCGAGCGCGCCAAGGCAGCCTTGGAGCGAGCGAAGGCCGCGGCCGCCGACGACGATCCCGCGGTGCAGGCAGCGAAGCGTGCCGAGACGCGGCTCGCCGTCGCCGTCGGCTCCCGCTAGTCCCTTCACTTCCACCGGCTCCTTTCACCCCCACCGGCTCCCTTCGGCGGCGAGTGTGCACTTGCGTGCGCCATCAACCGGCGAATCGCGCACGCAAGTGCACACTCGGCGAGGGGGTTGTAGGGGTGGGGTGGAGTGGGCTAGTCGGACGAGCGGCCGCCGGGCTGCCACAGCACATCGCCGGCCCCGTCGACGTTGGCACAGCGGGCGAGGATGAAGAGCAGGTCCGAAAGCCGATTGAGGTAGAGCGCGGTCAGCGGATTGATCGAGTCGCCGTACTCCTCGATGGCGCGCCAGGTGGCGCGCTCGGCGCGCCGCGCGACGGTGCGCGCCACATGGAGCTGAGCGGCGCCCAGGCTGCCACCCGGGAGGATGAACGACCGGAGTGGCTCCAGGCGTGCGTTGTAGGTGTCGCAGGCATTCTCCAGGCGGTCGACATAGTCCGGAGTGATGCGCAGCGGCGGGTATTGCGGGTTGGGGACGATGGGCGTGCACAGGTCGGCGCCGACATCGAAGAGGTCGTTCTGAACTGCGGTGAGGAGCTCGACGATGTCCTCTCCGAGGCCACCTGACGCGAGGGCCACGCCAAGGCTGGAGTTGGCTTCGTCGACATCGGCGTAGGCCTCGAGGCGCAGATCGGTCTTGGTCGTCCGCGACATGTCGCCCAGGGATGTGGTGCCGTCGTCGCCCGTTCGGGTGTAGATGCGCGTGAGATTGACCATGGCACGACCCTAGGGGACGCCCGGCGCCACCGCGAGGCGGCGGAGCGCGCCTGCACGTCGCCCCTAGCATGATCCCCATGGAGGCGCTCAGAGTTGTCGGCGGTCAGCGCCTCACAGGTGAAGTGACGGTCACGGGCGCCAAGAACAGCGGCCTCAAGCTCATGGCCGCGGCACTTCTCGCACCGGGACGCACGGTCTTGCGCAATGCCCCGGATATCCTCGATGTCGAGATCATGGCGGAGTTGCTGCGCCGTCTCGGATGCGACGTCTCGCACGTCGCTGCGGAAGGCCTGGTCGTCATCGACGTGCCCGAGGCCCTGGAGCATCGCGCTGACTACGACCTGGTGCGTCGTATGCGAGCCTCCATCACGGTGCTCGGGCCTCTTCTCGCGCGTTGCGGTGTCGTCGACGTGGCCCTTCCGGGCGGAGACAACATCGGCTCGCGTGGGCTGGACATGCACATCGGCGGGCTGCAGCGCATGGGCGCTGAGGTCACGAGCGAGCACGGCTATCTCATTGCCCGTGCCGACGGTGGCTTGCACGGTGCGACTATCTGGCTGGACTTCCCGAGTGTCGGGGCGACGGAGACACTCCTCATGGCCGCGGTCACCGCGAGTGGGCGCACTGTGATCGACAATGCCGCTCGCGAGCCCGAGATCGTCGATATCTGCTCCATGCTCGTGGAGATGGGCGCGTCGATCGACGGCATCGGCTCGTCCACGCTCGAGATCGAGGGCGTGACCTCTCTGCGACCCGTGGAGCACCAGACGGTCGCGGACCGTATTGTCGCCGGCACCTGGGCGGTGGCGGCGGTCATGACACGTGGAGACATCACGGTGCGGCGTGCCCGCTCGGAGCACCTGGAGATCGCCCTGGACAAGCTGGTCACCGCCGGAGCCAATGTCTCTGTGCTGGACGATGGATTCCGCGTCACGATGGATGCTCGCCCGAAGGCCATGGACATCGTGACGCTGCCCTATCCAGGCTTCCCCACCGACTTGCAGCCGCAGTTCATCGCGCTCAATTCCATCGCCGAGGGCGCCGCCCTCGTGACGGAGAACCTCTTCGAGGCGCGCTTTCGATTCGTGCACGAACTCGTGCGTCTGGGGGCCGACGTACAAACCGAGGGACACCACGCCCTGGTGCGCGGACGCGAGACGCTCAGCGGCGCGCCCGTCGAGGCCACTGACATCCGCGCCGGTGCAGGACTCGTCCTCGCAGGTCTGGTCGCGGAAGGCGAGACAACCGTGCACGAGGTGCACCACATCGACCGTGGCTACGCGGGCTTCGTTGATGACCTGCGCAGCCTGGGGGCCGACGTCACGCGCATCGCCCTACCGGGTTAGCGCCCGCTGAGCTTCGCGCGCGCCCGAGTCTCGTCGCCGGGCCACACCATGACGCGGGGTCCCTCGAGGGTCTGGGCGAGGGTGGCGCGGATACCCGCGTCCTCGAGTTGGCGTCGGATGATCTCGCCCTCGACATACGTCGGCGGCGTCGCGATGGGCACGAGAAGTCCGTAGTCGGAGCTCGGACCTTTGCGTGGCGGAGCCGCGACAACCGAGACCCCTCGCCGGAAGGCCCACCGCAGGAGCAGGATGAGGACGCCGAGGAATACGAAGGCCATGATTGGCCCGATGGCGTAGGAGTAGGACGTACCCACGCCTCCATGGTGGGGCACCCGACTCGACTGCGCCACCGCGGGTTACCCATGGGTACGCTGCTCCCATGGGCAGCCCCCAGGATCGCCCGAAGGATGGGCAGCGGGATCGGCCCTGGATCATGCGCACCTACGCGGGGCACTCGTCTCCCGCGGAGTCCAACGCGCTCTACCGGCGCAACCTTGCCAAGGGTCAGACGGGCCTCTCCGTGGCCTTCGACCTGCCGACCCAGACCGGATACGACCCCGACAGCCCGATGGCGGCGGGGGAGGTGGGCAAGGTCGGCGTGCCGATCGCCCACCTGGGCGACATGCGTCGACTCTTCGACGGCATCCCCCTCGACACGATGAACACCTCGATGACCATCAACGCCACGGCCATGTGGCTCTATGCGCTCTACGTCGTCGCAGCTGAGGAGCAGGGTGTCGCCGAGGTCGCCCTCCAGGGCACGACGCAGAACGACATCATCAAGGAGTATCTGTCGCGGGGCACCTACATCTTCCCGCCGCGACCGTCGCTGCGCCTCATCACCGACATGATCGTGCACACCGTGCAGCATGCCCCGCAGTGGAATCCCATCAACATCTGCAGCTACCACCTCCAGGAAGCCGGCGCGACACCCGTGCAGGAGATCGCCTTCGCGATGGCGACTGCTATCGCCGTGCTTGACGGCGTGCGCGACTCCGGCCAGATCCCTCCCGAGCGATTCGGCGAGGTCGTCGGGCGCATGTCCTTCTTCGTCAACGCCGGGGTCCGCTTCATCGAAGAGATGGCCAAGATGCGGGCCTTCGTCCGGATCTGGGACGAGGTCACGCGCGATCGGTACGGCGTCACCGACCCCGCCCAGCGGCGATTCCGCTACGGCGTCCAGGTGAATTCGCTCGGGCTCACCGAGGCGCAGCCGGAGAATAACGTCCAGCGCATTGTCCTCGAGATGCTCGCCGTCACCCTCTCCAAGGATGCCCGGGCGCGGGCCATCCAGCTCCCCGCCTGGAATGAAGCGCTGGGACTGCCACGCCCCTGGGACCAGCAGTGGTCACTGCGCATCCAGCAGGTGCTCGCGGAGGAGACCGACCTCTTGGAGTACGACGACATCTTCGAGGGATCCCACGTCATCGAGGGACTCGTCGACACGCTCGTCGCGGATGCGCGTGCTGCAATGGCGGCCATCGAGTCCATGGGCGGTGCGGTCGCCGCTATCGAGAGCGGCTACATGAAGTCCGAGCTAGTACAGGCGCATGCTGAGCGGCGGGCGCGGGTGGAGGCCGGCCAGCAGGTCATCGTCGGCGTCAACCGCCACCTGGAGTCCGAACCCAATCCGATGCTCGCCGACCTCGATGCCGCGATCCAGACAGTTGATTCGGCAGTGGCCGCCCAGGCAATTGAGGGCGTGGCGCGGTGGAGATCCGAGCGCGATGCCGATGCGGCGTCCGCCGCTCTCACGGCCCTCGTCGCGGCCGCGGAGGGAGACGTCAACCTCGTGCCTGCGTCCTTGGCGTGCGCTCGAGCGGGCGTGACCACCGGCGAGTGGGCCGATGCGCTTCGCGGGGTCTTCGGCGAATTCCGAGCACCGACGGGCGTGACGTCGTCAATCGCCGCGGGAGCGCCCACGGATGAGTTGAGCGCGGTGCGCAAGGCGGTGCAGGCGACCAGTGACGAGCTCGGGTCGCGACTCCGCTTCCTCGTGGCCAAGCCGGGTCTCGACGGGCACTCCAATGGGGCGGAGCAGATCGCGGTGAGAGCTCGCGACGCTGGATTCGAAGTTGTCTACCAGGGAATTCGCTTGACGCCCGAGCAGATTGTCGCTGCCGCCGTCGACGAGGATGTCGATGTCGTCGGGATATCGATCCTCTCGGGATCCCACCGCGAGCTCGTGCCGGTGGTCGTGGACGGGCTGCGTGCGGCGGGCATGGATGACACCGTCGTCGTGGTCGGAGGGATCATCCCTGACGCCGATGCCGACTACCTCCGCGGTCGAGGTGTGGCCGCGGTCTTCACACCCAAGGACTATGACGCTACGGCGATCATGGGAGCGGTGCTCGACGTGGTCAGGTCCGCTCGCGGCCTCGCTCCGGCTGCCCGATGAAGGTTGTCGTTGCCCGCTGCACCGTCGATTACGTCGGTCGACTCACCGCGCATCTCCCGGAGGCTGTGCGCGTGCTCATGATCAAGGCTGATGGATCTGTCCTCGTCCACGCTGACGGAGGCTCCTACAAGCCCCTCAACTGGATGAGCCCGCCATGCCATCTCGCCGTGGCCGAGGAGGACGACATCACTGTCTGGCGGGTGGACAACAAGGCTGGCGAGCAGCTCGTTATCCGGATCCATGACATCCACGCGGAGCTCGAGCACGAACTCGGCGTCGACCCCGGTCTCGTCAAGGACGGTGTCGAGGCGCACCTGCAGCAGTTGCTCGCCGAACATGTGGAAACTCTCGGCCCGGGCTGGACGCTCGTGCGACGCGAATACCCCACTGCCATAGGACCGGTGGACCTGCTGTGCCGCGATTCCTCGGGTGCGTCCGTGGCGGTGGAGATCAAGCGGCGGGGGGAGATCGACGGGGTGGAGCAACTCACCCGCTATCTCGACTTGCTCAACCGCGATCCCCTCCTCGCCCCGGTGGGCGGGGTCTTCGCCGCCCAGGAGATCAAGCCGCAGGCGCGCACCCTCGCTGAGGACCGCGGGATCAAGTGCGTCGTACTGGACTATGCGGCCTTGCGTGGGATCGACGACTCGGACGCGCGGCTGTTCTGAGCCGCCGGGGATGGGAGACTGGCGATATGGAGATCACGACCGTCGGAGTGGTGGGCCTGGGCACCATGGGAGCCGGCATCGCCGAGGTGTGCGCGAGACACGGCTACCGAGTCATCGCGGTCGAGCCTGACGCGGGGCCGCTCGAGCGCGGCAGGGCATCCATTGCGGGCTCCACCGAACGCGCGGTGAAGCGCGGCAAACTCACCGAGGCCGAGCGCGAGGAGATCCTGTCCCGCATTGCCTTCACCATGGCGCTCGATGACCTTGCCACGGCCGATCTGGTGGTCGAGGCGATCCCCGAGGATCTCGATCTCAAGCGGGACCTCTTCGGCCGCCTCGACAAGATCACGCCTGCGCATGCCATCCTCGCGAGCAACACCTCCTCGCTCTCGGTGACGGAGATCGCTGTCGCCACCAGTCGTCCTGCACGCGTGGCGGGCCTGCACTTCTTCAACCCCGCACCAGTGCAGGCGTTTGTCGAGGTCGTGCGCACGGTGGTCACCGACCCCGCTGTCATCGATGATCTCGTCGTTCTGGCCCGTTCGCTCGGCAAGGAGCCCGTCGTCATCGGCGACAGGGCCGGCTTCATCGCCAACGCCCTGCTCTTTGGCTACCTCAATCAGGCGGTCTCGATGTACGAGGCGCACTACGCCTCGCGCGAGGACATCGATGCTGCGATGCGACTGGGGTGCGGCTACCCCATGGGCCCGCTCGCGCTGCTGGACCTCATCGGACTCGATACGGCGTACCAGATTCTCGACACGATGTACCGCCAGAGCCGTGACCGTCTCCATGCCCCTGCGCCCATCCTCAAGCAGATGGTCACCGCGGGTCTGAAGGGCCGCAAGACAGGACGCGGCTTCTACACCTACGCCGCACCCAACTCACCGGAGGTCGTCGACGATGGCCTGGCGGCTGCGACCACGAGCATCACCCCGCGGCCCGTCCAGAGCGTGGGCGTGGTCGGCTCGGGGACCATGGCGACCGGCATCGTCGAGGTCCTCGCCAAGGGCGGCTTCGACGTCACCCTCGTGGCGCGCTCCGAGTCAAGTCTCGCCCGGGCACTCGCCGCGCTCGACAAGTCGCTCGAGAAGGCCGTGCAGCGAGGCAAGCTCGAGGCTGCCGACCGCGACGTGATCCGAGCGAGGGTCTCGGGAGCCTCATCGCTTGACGCTCTGTCGCAGGTCGATCTCGTGGTCGAGGCCGTCGTGGAGGAGATCAGTGTCAAGACGGCGCTGTTCGAAAACCTCGATGAGATCTGCAAGCCGGGTGCGATCCTTGCCACGACGACGTCGAGCCTGCCCGTCGTCGAGCTGGCATCGGTCACTTCGCGGCCGCAGGACGTCGTCGGCCTGCACTTCTTCAACCCTGCTCCCGTCATGCGCCTCGTCGAGGTCGTCCAGACCGTGTCGACCTCGCCGCAGACACTGGCGACCGCGGTGGATGTCACAGAGCGCGCAGGGCGGCACCCCGTGGTGTGCGGCGACCGCGCTGGATTCATCGTCAATGCGCTGCTCTTCCCCTACCTCAATGACGCGGTCGAGATGTTGGAGGCCAACTACGCGTCTGCGGATGACATTGACGTGGCGATGAAGAAGGGCTGCGCTTATCCGATGGGACCCTTCGAGCTGCTCGACGTGGTGGGCCTGGATGTCTCCCTCGCCATCCAGCAGACGCTCTACCGGGAGTTCCGCGAGCCTGGCTTCGCTCCCGCGCCACGACTCGAGCACCTGGTGACGGCGTGGCTTCCGCACCTACGAGTAGACGTGGGTCGTCGCCGCCCGGCGCGCAAGCCGGTCTCGCCCCGTGTGGACGTGCTCGAAGAGCATGCCGATGGTGACTGGTACGTCCGCCCCATCACCGGATCGTCCTCGACCAAGGCCTACCGCTGCCCCGGCTGCGACCACGAGATCCTGCCCGCCACCCCGCACATCGTCGCCTGGCCCGCCGACCGGGGGGCTGAGGAGCGCCGGCATTGGCACACGCCCTGCTGGAGGGCCCGGGGGCGGCGAGGGCCAACCCGATGACGGACGCGGGCGGAGAGGAGATCAGGGCGACAAGCGTCCTGCCCGCGGATAGGCACGCGATCACCCTCGTGACTGCGGATGGGCTGCGCCTCGTGGGTGAGGTTGCGCTTCCCGCGGGTCGAGCTCCGCAGGCCACGCTCGTGTGTGCGCATCCGCTGCCCACGCACGGCGGGATGATGGACAGCCATCTGCTGCGCAAGGCGGCCTGGCGTCTCCCCGCTCTGGCCGACATCGCCGTGGTCCGTTTCAACACGCGGGGGACATCATCTGCGGCGGGGACGAGCGAGGGAGCCTTTGACGCATCCGATGGCGAGGGACTCGATCTGGCGGCAGCGGTGGCGTGGGTCCGCGAACAGGGTCTGCCTGATCCCTGGCTGCTGGGCTGGTCGTTTGGCAGCGATGTCGTGCTTCGGCACGGGGTCGACCTGAATCCGGCGGGGATCATCGTCGTGTCGCCTCCCCTGCGCTACACCTCGCCGGCAGAGCTGGCGCACTGGAACGAACGGGACTGTCCCGTGGTGTGCCTCGTCCCGGAGGACGACGACTATCTGCAGCCGGAGGCGGCACGGGAGAGGTTCGCTGTGGTGCCGCGTGCCGAGATCGTCGTAGGCGAAGGGATGGGGCACCTGTGGGTCGGCGAACCGGCGGTGCGTACCGTGCTCGCTGAGACGGTGGCTCGGATGCGTCCGAACCGGGAAGCCGTGGACTGGCGTTGGCCCGCGGAGCGTGCGCAGGCCGAGGGAGCAATGGAGAGGTGGACCGACCTATGAGCTTCGATCTCACGGGCAGGAGAGCACTCGTCACCGGGGCCTCGCGGGGTATCGGCCGGGAGATCGCGCTTGCCTACGCGCGCGCGGGCGCCGACGTAGCAGTGCTCGCGCGCAACGCCGAGCTGCTCGAGGGGGTCGCGGGGGAGGTCCGAGCTCTTGGCCGACGCGCGGTGGTTGCCACGGCGGACGTGCTCGATGCGGATGCGACTCGAGCCGCGACCGCCGAGGCGATCGAAGCCCTGGGCGGCCTCGACATCCTCGTCAACAACGCCGGCGGCAATTCCTTCTCCACCCCGGTCGCTTCGATGCGCATGAGCGGGTGGGAGAAGACGATGCGACTCAACCTCGATTCCATCGTTCACATCACGCAGGTGAGCCTGCCTTCCCTGGGTGAGGGCGGGGGCTCGATCATCAATGTCTCCTCTGTCGCCGGATTGCGCGGTGCCCCGACGATGGCGCACTACGGCGCGGCCAAGGCGGCGCTGATCTCCCTGACGCAGTCCCTCGCGGTGGAGACCGCGTGGATGGGGGTGCGCGTCAATGCGCTGGTCCCGGGCTGGATCGAGACGGACCTCACGGACTTCCTTCGCGCGAGCGACGACGCCGAGCGCGCGGCGCTGAGTCGCGTCCCGATGCAGCGCTGGGGTCGGGTCGAGGAGATCGCCGAGCCGGCCGTCTTCCTTGCCAGCGATGCAGCGTCCTTCATGACAGGCCAGGTCCTCGTCGTCGATGGCGGCCTGTCTGCGATGCCGTAGCGATAGCCATGGCACGTTTCCTGCTCCTCCACGCCTTTCCCTTCACCGGATCGATGTGGGATGGGGTAGCCGCACGCTTGCGTGCTGAGGGCCACGAC
>CAZLMT010000023.1:4161-7401 GCA_964560615.1 uncultured Actinomyces sp. | reverse complement strand
GCACCCCCGCAATCTCCGTGCTCGTCGACGACATGGTCATCGCGCTGGGAGAGCAGCCTGCCGTGGTGGTCGGGTGCTCCATGGGCGGTTACGTCGCACTCGGCATCGCCGCCCTCCGCCCCGATCTCGTCGCCGCGCTAGGGCTGGTCGACACCAAGGCCACAGCCGACCCGGAGCCTGCGCGCATCCATCGGTTGCGTATCGCAGAGCTTGCTGAGACAGGCGGCGACTGGAGTGCGGGGATGGTGGATGGCCTCCTCGGAGAGACGACGCGGCGTACGCGTGCGGATCTCGTCACCGCCGTCGAGGAGGCACTGTCTGTTGCGCCACCCGCGACTGTGGCGTGGGCACAGCGGGCGATGTCCGCGCGGTCCGATGCGCGGGACAGTCTGGCGATGCTCACCGCACCCATCGCCGTGGTCATGGGCGACGAAGACACCATGAGTCCGCGCGACGAGCAAGACCTCATGCTCGAGGCGGTGCCGCATGCGACATGGGTCCCCGTGTCGGGTGCGGGGCACCTGAGCCCGCTCGAAGCACCCGACGCGGTGGCGTCGGCCCTGGTCAACCTCGTCGTTGTCGCTTAGTCCGCCTTGCGCGGGTCCATGCCGACGGCGCGCATGATCTCGCGGACGAAGGCCTTGATGCCCGAGGGCCACTGCGGATGCGTGCCATCGCTGACGAAGTACTCCGGGTTGTCCGCGGAGACGGCGTACCAATCCGCGATCACCGCATTGGGGTAGTCAGGGACCACCTTGGCGATGAGCTCGTTGTTGGGCTCCATCCAGGGCCGCGGGACATTGGTGTTGACGACGACGACCCGCTTGCGGTCGCTCAGAATGTCGAGCATCTCGCGGAGTTGCTCCTCGGTGAGGATGCCGTTGGTGCCGGTGTGGATCACGACGGTGGGCGCGAGGAGCCCCTTCTTGGACAGCCTCTGCACGCGCTCGAGGACACCCGAGGCCTGGCGGCTCACCTCCGCATCGACCTTGCTGCGGTCGATCTTCTCCACGAGTTGGCCGGCCACGCCGAGCATGACGGAATCGCCGATGGCCGTGAGTGCACCGTTGGCGTTGGTGGGGAGTCCGTCGACCGAGGGTGTGCTCGGCTGGTCTTGTCCACCGGCGTCGGGGGAGGGACTCGCTGAAGCTGCTCCGTTGGGTTCGTCAATGAGGATCTCGGTGGGACCGCCATCGTCGATGCCGATGGCCGCCGCCACATCGGCCGGGATGGCCTGGTCCACCGGCTTGGCCGTGGCGAGTCCTGCGCCCATGAGTCCGAGTGCGGCGATGGCGACGCCACTGCCCGCGAGCACGCGTCGGCCGAGGTAGGAGCGCTCGTCCGGATCGGCTTCGCGCCACCGGGTCATGAAGGCGCCGATGGCGCCGCGACGGATGGGGATCTCGACGTAACGGTAGGAGATCTCGGCCACGAGGAAGGTCAGCCCGAGACGAAGTCCGAGGAGTGCCGGGCCATCGAATGGCACATCGAGTTCGGGACGGGTGATGACGTAGATGGGCCAGTGGTAGAGGTAGAGGCCGTAGGAACGTTGACCGATGTAGCGCCACGGCTGTGTGCCGATGAGCTTGCCGAAGGGGGCACCCGGGTGGCTGGCGGCGGCGATGAGCACGCACACGACCCCGGAGAGCACGAGGAATCCACCCCGGTAGAGGAAGTTGGAGTACTCGCCCACCTGCCAGAAGAAGTAGAGGACGACGAGGAGCGCGAGGAATCCCACGACGGTGACGACGGCCTTGGCGCCGGCGGTGAGGCGCGTCGAGAGCCGGCCTGGCCTCCAGACCATCGCCAGGGCCGCGCCGAGGAGAAGACCCATGATGTGGCTGTCCGAGCCGAAGTACGCGCGGCTGGGGTCAGCCTCCTGCGGGTAGCCGTTGGTGATCGCGAGGAAAGCCATCCAGGCGGTCGAGGCCAGGGCACCGCCGATGGCGACGTAGAACACCCCGCGACGGCCTCGCCAGCGGAGCAGGATGAGGGTCAGTGCCGGCCAGAGGAGATAGAACTGCTCCTCCACGGCCAATGACCACAGGTGCTGCAGGAATGGTGGTCGACCGATTGCCTCGAAGTAGGAGGCGTCGGAGACGATGTACCACCAATTGGTGACGTAGAAGAGCGATGCGATGGCATCGGCGCGGAACTGTGCGGCGGAGTCACGGTAGATGAAGGCCGCGAGCATGCCGACGATGACGAGCATGAGCAGCAGGGCGGGAAGCAGGCGCCGCGCGCGGGCGAGATAGAAGCGCTTGAAGTTGATGCGACCGGAGCGGTTGTACTCCTCGACGATGAGCGTCGTGATGAGGAAGCCCGAGAGGACGAAGAAGACGTCGACGCCGAGGAATCCGCCTCTCATCCAGGTGAGGTCGCCGTGGTAGAGCAGGACCCCTAGGACGGCCAGGGCCCGGATGCCGTCGAGGCCGGGGAGGTAGCCCATCTCGCCAGCCCGGCGACCGCGGTCGAGATGCCAGGGCTGGCGGTCGGTGATCTGGCTCGTCGCCACCATCGCCCCTTCCTGGACCCGTGGGGGGCGACGCCGACCTGGCCGCCCGGGTCATCGTACGCGGGCGGCCTTGCCTAAGCCCCGGCGAAACGGGTGATGGCGGGCAGGTGTCGTTCGCGCATCTCCGGGTCGCTGACGCCGAGACCCTCCTCGGGGGCGAGGCAGAGGACGCCGACCTTGCCCTGGTGGGCGTTGCGGTGAACCTCGTAGGTCGCCTGCCCGGCTCCCTCGAGCGGGAAGGTCTTGGAGAGGGTGGGGTGCACGAGCCCTCGCGCGATGAGCCTGTTCGCCTCGTATGCCTCGCGGTAGTTGGCGAAGTGCGAACCCACGATGCTCTTGAGGCTCATCCACAGATAGCGGTTGTCGTACTCGTGCATGAACCCGGATGTGGATGCGCACGTGGTGATCGTGCCGCCCTTGCGCGTGACGTAGACACTGGCACCGAATGTCTCGCGGCCCGGGTGCTCGAAGACGATGTCGACGTCCTCGCCGCCTGTCAGCTCGCGGATACGCTTGCCGAGGCGCTGCCACTCCTTGGGATCTTGTGTGTGCTCGTCCTTCCAGAATCGGTAGTCCTCGGCCTTCCGATTGATGATGAGCTCGGCACCCATCGCACGGCAGAGGTCGGCCTTGTCCTCGCTGGAGACCACGCACACGGGGATGGCTCCGCCGTTGAGGGCAAACTGCGTGGCGTAGGAACCCAGACCGCCGGTGGCGCCCCAGAT
>CAZLMT010000023.1:0-4151 GCA_964560615.1 uncultured Actinomyces sp. | reverse complement strand
TCATACCGGCGCCGTTGCGCGACACGAGCTGGCGGTAGGCGGTGGAGTTGACCAGCCCCGGAGCAGCGGCTTCCTCCCACGTGAGGTGCGCGGGCTTGGGCAGCAACTGGTTGGACTTCACCAGAGCGATCTCGGCAAGGCCGCCGAAGTTGGTCTCGAAGCCCCAGATGCGCTGCTCGGGATCCAGCATCGTGTCGTTGTGGCCGAGTGGACTCTCCAACTCGACGGAAAGGCAGTGCGCGACGACCTCGTCTCCCGGCTTCCACGCGTTGACGCCGGAGCCGACGCGCAGCACGACGCCCGAGGCATCGGAACCGATGACGTGGTAGGGGAGGTCGTGCCGCTTGGCCAGGTCGTTGCTGCGGCCGTAGCGCTCGAGGAACCCGAAGGTCGATACCGGCTCGAAGATGGATGTCCATACGGTGTTGTAGTTGATCGAACTCGCCATGACCGCGATGAGGGCCTCGCCCGGGCCGGGCTCGGGGAGCGGGATGTCGTCGATGTGCAGTGACTGCCGGGGGTCCTTGTCCGCCGTGGTCAGCCCGTCGAACATGTCGGCCTCGTCCTTGTGGACCGTCACGCCGCGGTAGGACTCGGGGAGGCGGAGACCGGCGATGTCGGCCCCGGCGCCGGCCAGGATGGCGTCGCGGATCTGGTCCATGGTGCTCCCCTCGGGGTCACGCCTGGGACGGCGCTTAACGATCGTTCATGCTAACCGGGACTAGGGCCCGGCGGAGCGGCGGAGCCACCCCTGTCGGGCTCGTGTGTCGCGGGCTCCACGAGTTCGATGAGGACCCCGCCGCAATCCTTGGGATGCGCGAAGTTGACCCGGGAGCCTGCGGTGCCCATCTTCGGAGCGTCGTAGAGCATGCGGACCCCCGCGGCTCGCAGGCGATCGGCCGCTGCCTCGATGTCATCCACGGTGTAGGCCACCTGCTGGATGCCCGGGCCCTGGCGCTCGAGGAACTTGCCGATGGGGGAGTCCGGCCGGAGCGGGGCGAGGAGTTGGATGTGCGCATCGCCCACCGCGAGCATGGCCTCGCGCACTCCCTGTTCCTCGTTGACCTCCTCATGGACGACCTCGATCCCGAAAGCGTCGGCGTAGAAGCGGATGGCGGCGTCGAGATCGGGTACGGCTATGCCGACGTGGTCGATGCGCCTGATCACCGGATCTGTCGCCATCTCTCCTCCTTGAGGTGCTGGCCTTGAGGTGCTGGTCTGGGGGTACTGGTCTGGGGGTGCTGGTCCGTCGGCCCTCGCTAGGGTGACCCCATCGTCGCAAGCGCCCGTCCGGGGCGCGCTCGGAGGTGTCATGTCCGTCATCGTCGCGGGAGCCCGCACTCCCATGGGTCGCCTCCTCGGAGCCTTCAAGGGCCTCTCGGCCGCCGATCTCGGCGGGATCGCGATCAAGGCCGCCCTCGAACGCTCGGGGGTGAGCCCCGACCAGGTCGACTACGTCATCATGGGCCAGGTCCTCCAGGCAGGGACAGGGCAGATCACCGCGCGCCAGGCCGCCGTCAAGGCGGGAATCGGCATGGACGTGCCGGCCCTCACGATCAACAAGGTGTGCCTCTCCGGGCTGGACGCCATCGCCCTTGCGGATCAACTCATCCGCGCAGGGGAATTCGACGTCGTCGTCGCGGGCGGCATGGAGTCGATGACCAACGCCCCGCACCTGCTCATGGGCTCGCGCGAGGGCGTGAAGTACGGCAACTGGAACGCCATCGACTCGATGGCCTTCGATGGCCTCACGTGTGCGTTCGACCAATGTGCGATGGGCGAATCGACCGAGGGTTACAACGCCCGCTACTCGCTCACCCGCGAGGAGCAGGATGCCTTCGCGGCGCGGTCACACCGCCTGGCGGCAGCTGCGCAGGAGGCCGGTCGCTTCGACGACGAGATCGTGGCCGTGGAGATCCCCCAGCGCAAGGGCGACCCGGTCGTGGTGACGCGCGATGAAGGTATCCGCGCCGACACCACGGTCGAGTCCCTGGCCGGGCTCCGACCGGCCTTCGCCAAGGACGGCACCATCACGGCAGGCTCCGCCTCGCAGATCTCCGACGGAGCTGCTGCGGTCGTGGTGATGAGTCGTGCCAAGGCGGAGGAGCTCGGGCTCACGTGGCTCGCGGAGATCGGAGCGCACGGTGTCGTCGCGGGGCCTGATGCCTCGCTTCATGAGCAGCCGGCCCGCGCCATCCTGCGTGCGTGCGAGAAGCAGGGCATCAGCGTGAGCGACCTCGACCTCCTCGAGATCAACGAGGCTTTCGCCGCCGTAGGCATCGTGTCCATGCGCCAGCTTGGGGCGTCGGAGGACATCGTCAATGTCAACGGCGGAGCCATCGCGCTCGGTCATCCGATCGGCATGTCCGGCGCACGACTGGTCCTCCACCTGGCTCACGAGCTACGCCGTCGCGGCGGCGGTCTCGGAGCTGCCGCTCTGTGCGGCGGGGGTGGCCAGGGAGATGCCCTCATCATCAGCGTGCCCGGTTCGTGATGGAGAGCGGCGAGCTCGCCGCCCGCGCCAGCGCGGGCGAGGCGCGGGCCGTCGCCCGGCTCATCTCGTGGGTCGAGGACGGCGCTCCAGGTCTGCCTGACGCGCTGGCGGCCCTCCCCGCCGGACCCCCGGCATACGTCATAGGCCTCACGGGCTCACCCGGCGTAGGCAAGTCGACGGTCACCTCCGCGCTGGTTGCGGCGTACCGCGCACGCGGGCAGCGCGTGGGTGTGCTGGCCATCGACCCAAGCTCTCCTTTCACCGGTGGGGCCTTGCTGGGCGATCGCATCCGCATGCAGGAGCACGCCACGGATCCCGGAGTCTTCATCCGCTCGATGGCCTCGCGTGGTCACCTTGGCGGCATGGCTGCGGCGACGCCGCAGGCGGTCCGCGTGTTGGAGGCCGCCGGGTGCGCGGTGGTGCTCATCGAGACCGTCGGCGTGGGTCAGTCGGAAGTCGACGTGGCTGCGACGGCGGACGCCACGGTCGTGCTCCTGGCACCGGGCATGGGCGATGGGGTGCAGGCGGCGAAGGCGGGCATCTTGGAGATCGCTGACATCGTCTGCGTCAACAAGGCCGATCGCGAGGGTGCCGAGGCCACGGCTCGCGACATGCGGCAGATGCTCAGGCTGGGTGCCCCATCGGACGGCTGGATGCCGCCTGTCGTCACGTCTGCTGCGGCGCGCGGTGAGATCGACGATCTGCTCGGCGCCCTCGACGATCGTCGCGCGTGGCTCGACGAGGGGGATCACTGGCTGCAGCGTCGTCGACAGCGCGCCGCTGCCGAGATCCTGGCGCTTGCCGGAGGACGCGCACGGATCTTGCTCGTGGAGCGACTGTCGCCGGAGGTCATTGACGCGGTGACTGAGGGGCGCCTGAGTTCCTTTGCGGCAGCCGATGGGCTCCTCGCCGAGCGGTGATCAAGGATGCAAGGATGAGCCCGTGAGCCAGCCGTCACTTCCGCTACGCGGCGCCGTCGACCTCGGAGCACTCGCGAGCCAGCGTGAGGCCGAGCAGCGTCGTGAGACCGCAATGTCCGATGCGCCCTCGGGTGTCGTCGTCGATGTCACCGAGGAGACCTTCCCCCAGGCGGTCATTGAGCAGAGCGCCACGGTGCCCGTTGTCTTGGATCTGTGGGCTTCGTGGTGCGGGCCCTGCAAGACGCTCTCGCCTATTCTCGAGACGCTCGCGGCGGAGTACGCCGGGCGCTTCGTGCTCGCCAAGGTCGATGTCGATGCCGAGCAGCGCATCGCCGCAGCCTTCCAGGTGCAATCGATCCCGAGCGTGTTCGCGGTGCTCGGAGGCCAGCCGCTCCCGCTCTTCCAGGGGGCGCTGCCCGAGCCGCAGGTGCGCGCCTACATTGACGAGTTGCTCCGCGTCGCCGCCGAGAATGGCATCAACGGCACTGTCGGGGTCGCACCGGCTCCCGAAACTGCGGATGAGGTCGAGGAAGAGCCTCCCGTGGATCCGCGATTCGTCGCTGCCTTCGACGCCATCGAGGCGGGGGATTGGGCGGCGGCCGCCGATGCCTATCGCTCGGTGCTCGCGGCGGCTCCCGGTGATGTCGATGCGCAGGCCGGGGTCGCCCTGTGCGAGATGCAGCTGCGGCTCGAGCGGGGTGACGAGACCGGTGCGCTGCGGGACGCCGATGTCGCTG
>CAZLMT010000022.1:6221-26886 GCA_964560615.1 uncultured Actinomyces sp. | reverse complement strand
GAACTCCAGAACATCGCTGCGGCGGCGTACCATATTGCCACGCTATATCAACTAGATATATCGTGGCAACCTGAGGTGATTCGGACACTGGGGGGAGGCCCCCTAGGCTGCCTGAGTGATCGGCCTCGGGACCCTGCTCAACATGGCGGCGATTGTCGTCGGTGCGGCACTTGGGGTGCTGGTCGGCAATCGACTGCCCGAGCGCACGCGCGAGCTCATCATGCAGGCCCTCGGCCTGGTCACCCTGGTCGTTGCGGCCCTCAACATCGCCGACATCTTCGACGAGACCTGGATCGCCGAGGTCGGCTCGGCCGGTCCGCTGCTCATCGTGCTCGCCTCAGTGGTCGTGGGCGGAGTCATCGGCTCGCTCCTTCGGCTCGAGGAGCGAGTGGAGTCTTTCGGCGGCTGGGTGCAGCGCAAGGTGAGCAAAAAGTCCGACGACGAGGGGCGGGCGCGGTTCATCGAGGGCTTTGTCGATGCATCACTGCTCTTCTGCATCGGCCCCCTGGCCATCCTGGGTTCTGTGTCCGACGGCCTAGGCCGAGGCATCGATCAGCTCGCGCTCAAGTCCGTCATCGACGGCTTCGCATCTGTCGCGTTCGCGGCATCGCTCGGCTGGGGCGTTGCGCTATCTGCCGTGTCGGTGGGCATCGTGCAGGGAGTATTCACGCTGCTGGGAGTGCTCGTAGGCCAGGTCCTGGCGGCGTCGGCGATCGCGTCCATCACGGCAACGGGTGGAGTGATCCTGCTGGGCCTGTCGCTGCGCCTGTTGAAGGTGAGCAGGATTGCCGTGGCCGATCTCTTGCCCGCCCTAGTGATCGCGCCTCTGCTCACCCTTGCCGTCGCCGCCTGGGTGTAAGTCAGGCCTCGACGTTGGAGACGAAGCCGATCTTCTTGTGCGCACCGTCGCAGAACGGCTTCTTCTCCGACGCGCCGCACCGACAGAGGTAGACCTTGTCGGCGCTGCGGATCTCGGTGCCATCGGAGGCGTTGACACGGCAGGGACCCGAAACCTCGAGGGGACCGTCGACCAGGGGCGTGATGCTCACTTCGCTCATGCGGCTGACCCTACAGATAGCCCTTCTTGGTCAGCCAGTTGAAGGCTGCATAGCCGGGGATCGTGGGGATCCAGAAGGTGATGAGGCGGAAGAGCAGGACGGCGGAGACGGCGATCCCGCCCGGCAGGCCGGCTGCGGTGAGGCCGGCGGCGAGAGCTGCCTCCACGGCGCCGAGGCCACCGGGCGTGGGCGCGGCTTGACCGATGGTCGCGCCTGCAAGGTAGACGACCGCGATGGCAGCGACGTTGAGGTCACCGTCGAAGGCGCGCACGCAGGCGATGAGCACGACGATGTAGGCGAGGTTGAGAAGCACGATGCCGCCGATGCCCTCCACCAGCTTCATGGGTCGCTGCGCGACCGTCACGAGCCTGGGGATCACCTCGCGCAGGAGCGGGCGAACGCGACCGAAGACGTAGCGGCGCAGAGGAGCCACCGCGAAGGCCGAGAGGAAGAGGATGACCACGGCGATGACGACGATCACTGCCCACGCGGGCGGATCGAAGGTGAAGTCGGCTTGTGTACCCGCGGCGATGCCGAAGCCGAGCAGGAGTAGGAGGTGCACGGCGAAGGCTGCGACCTGCGAGACACCGACGCTCGCGCCAGCGAGCGCCGGGTGCAGGCCCGCCTTGGTGAGGAAGCGCATGTTGATCGCCACGGAGCCGAGGGTGGGCGGCGAGACGAGGGTGGCGAAGTCTCCCGCGACCTGGGCGAGCATTGTGCGATGTAGTGGGATGCGCTCGGGGACGAATCCGGAGAGCGACCATGCGGCGCCGACGTAGGTCACCAGGGCGGCGACCACGGCGACGGCGAGCCACTCCAGGGACGCCGAGGTGAGCAATTCACCGAGGTCCACCTGAGCCAATTGCGAGAGCAGGACGTAGGCGGCGATGGTGCCGACCACGATCATGATGAGCGTGCGCGGCTTGATGCGCTCGACGTTGATCTGCTCGACATCGCCCTCAGGCCGGATCTCGACCAGCGCATCGCGGAGGTGGACCATGAGATCGCGGTTCTTGCGCATCGCCTTGCGCGTCGATGGCGCGAGCGCGACCGGCTGCAGCACGGGTAGGGCGCGCGCCAGGCCGGGGACGCCGAGGACCTTGCGGCCGGTGCGAATCGCCCGGTCGGCACCAGCGATCAAGGCGAGCGTGCAGAGCAACTCCGCGACGTCGATCCGTTGTGCCACATCACCCGCAGCCACGGTCCCGCTCGCCTCGCCGACGAGCCACACCTTGCCCTCTCGGTCGAGCAGGATGTTGTCGCTCGTGAGGCTGCGGTGCGCGATCTCGTTGTCATGCAGGGTGCGCATCGCGCGCCACGCCTGCTCGAGGTCGTCGTCGCTGATCTGCTCTGGCGAGAGATCGCTGAAGCGCGTCGCGATGGTGTAGTCGTAGGCGAGCAGTGCGGAGTCGGCACCGACCTCGCTGGTGATGAGGAGGCGAGGGACCGGTGCATTAGCTGCCTGGGCGGCGTAGGCCATGAGTGCCGCATGGTCGAGCTCGCGACGCATATTGAAGGCGCCGCGCCCGGATTCATCGCGCAGGCGCAGGGCCTTCCACGCTGCGCTGGCAAGCCCGGCTCCTTCAAGGTCACGGTCGAGGACCACGACCTCCAAGGACTCGCCATTGCGCGTGGTGGCGACGTAGCGACGTCCGATGGGTGTCTGCCTCGAGGCCCGCAGCACCGTGAGCGGATAGCCCGCTCGCGCCATCGTCGCCGCGACCTCGGACCCTGAGGGGCGAGTCGTCGGGGTGCCGACGACGTAGCGCGTGAGGAGGCCGAGGCCCCAGCCGACGAAGAAGGAGATGAGGAGCCCGGCCACCGTGGCGGTGGAGCTGAGCAGGGTGACGGTCGCGAGGGAGCCCACGACGAGCACGGAGAGCACGTCCCAAGGCCGTCGGCTCATGAGTCGCGCCACGGTGACGAAGGCGACCAGGCCGCCAATGATGGGCGCGGTCACCGATGTGTCGCCCCCGACGGATCCGGCCAGGGCGGTCACGAGCCGAGCGCTGCCGTAGGTCTCGACGAGATAGGACGCCAGGGTGAGTAGGACGACGGTGAGCAGGAGGCCGACGAGCGCGTCGAAGAGCTGCCGCACGCGGCGCCGGATGACGAGGTTGACGGCCGCGGCGATGGGCAGGCCGAGCAAGCCGATACCGCCGATGATGTTGAGGGCCAGGATGATGATCGAGGGCAGGAGTGCTGCCCCACCGCTGATGTCCTCCTCGATGCCTTCCGTCGTACTCGTCGCGAAGTAGGCGATGAAGACAGTGGCCGCGGTGGCGGCGAGCGCGACGAGGAAGCGGGCGAGGTCGAGTGGGCGGCGCAGTCGGCGAGGGATGACACCGTCCTCGATGACGACGGTGGATTGGGTAGTGGGAGCGACCTCCGGGCGAGGGATCGCGACGGTCTGGCGAGGCGTCGGATCGACCTCGGGCGAATCTCCCGGGGATTCGGCCCCAGGGCGTGCGCCCACGTCGGTCATCGCCTTATCGTCCCATCCAGCCGCCCTATGGGCCGGGCGACCCGCTTCCGGTGAGCGTGGCCCTCGTCAGACCCTCCTGATGGGATGGGCCCATGCCCGCCCCCCACCTCAACCTGTCCGCGCAGGAGCCCCCTCGCGTGCAGGCGCTCGACGCCGCGCAGGAGCGTGTCGTGGCCTGGCGAGGGCCGGGCACTTGCGTGGTGCTCGGCGGTCCGGGGACCGGGGCGACGACCGCGCTCCTGGAGGCGGTGGTCGCTCGGGTGTCGGAGGTGTCGCCATCCCGCGTGCTCTTCCTCGCACGCGATCGCGATGCCGTGCGCCGCATGCGCACTTCCCTTGCCCGGCGCATGTCGACAGGCTCACTTCCGACGGTGACGACCTTCCACGGTCTGGCCTACGCGCTGGTGCGTCGGACGACGGGTCCGGGGTCGGAGACCGCCATGCCTCGTCTGCTTTCCGGAGCCGAAGAGGATGCGCGCATTCGCGACCTGCTGCGCGGTGCGATCGCCGACGGCGAGGTGCCATGGCCGGCAGATCTCCTTGCGGCGTCGGCGACACTCGGCTTCGCTAACGACGTGCGCGCCATGCTCGCGCGCGCACGCGAACTCGGTCTCGGCCCGGAAGGCCTCGATGCCGTTGCAGCAGGGGCGGGCGTCCCCGCATGGCAGACCCTGGGGCGCCTCGCTGAGATCGACGTCGATGTCATGGCACTCGAAGGAGTCATCGACTACGGCGGCCTGCTCGAGCTCGCCATCGATGCTGCGGGCGCCTGGCAGGGGGAGCTCAGCCATGTCTACGTCGACGACTTCCAGGAGGCCGGGCCACTGCAGAGGCAGTTGCTGCAAGCGCTCACCGGACCGGCCACCGCCACGGTGGTGGCGGCGGACCCCGACATCGCGGCCTTCGGCTTCCGCGGCGGTGATCGCAACGGCGCGCTGCGTCTGGCCGACGAGGCACACGCCGAGATCATCGTGCTCGATCGCGTCCACGCAGGCACCGGAGCGATCCGGGCGGCGTACGACGCGGTCCGGCGCCAGCCTGCGCTGCCCGGCCTCAGCGCACCCCTGCTCCATGCCTACCGATATCCCGATTCCGATCCCGATCCCGACGCCGAGCCCGGCCTCGTCGACGTCGTGGGTCATGACACCTGGGGCGATCTCCTCGCCTGGGTTGCGGATGACCTTCGCCGGCGCCATCTCGGTCACGAAGGCGCCGACCCTG
Source organism: uncultured Actinomyces sp. (assembly GCA_964560615.1). Taxonomy (GTDB): domain Bacteria; phylum Actinomycetota; class Actinomycetes; order S36-B12; family S36-B12; genus Mxb001. The sequence continues at coordinate 22,122 of CAZLMT010000022.1, read as the reverse complement.
TGCCGTGGAATGACATCGCCGTCGTCTCGAGGTCGACGAGCCACCTCGAGGGGCTGCGCAGGGCTCTGACCGCGGCGGGCATACCCGTGACCATGGCTGGCGCAGACCTGGCGCTGCCCGATGAGCCCGCGGTGGCCACCCTGCTCTCGGCTGCGTCAGCGGCGATTGCTCCCGACGACGTGGGTGTCTCCAGCGCCATCGATCTCGTCACCGGTCCGCTGCTCGCCCTTGATCCCGCGGACCTGCGCGCCCTGGCGCGCGCCCTGCGCGAGAGATTCCGCGCCACTCACCCTGGCGAGCCGGCACCCCCCGGCACCGAACTCGTCCGCGATCTGCTCGTCGAGGTCATCGCCGATCCGCAGGCTGTGAGCGAGGTCGCGGGGGCCGCACATGAGGCGTGCACGCGCGTCATGGCCTTGGGGCGCTCACTCGCGGCGGTGCGCGCCAGTGCCGACGCTGGCGCCGCACCCGGTGAGGTGCTGTGGCAGGTGTGGTCCTCGGCGATTCCCGACAGCGACGGATTCCTCTGGCCCGAGCGCCTGCGCCGCTCAGCGCTCGCGGGGCACGCTCCCAGCGGTCACGACATCGACGCCGTCCTCGCTCTCTTTGCGACTGCCGAGCGACTGAGCGACCGATACGCCGGTGTCGTCGGCATCCGAGGGCTGCTCGCGGCCCTCCACGGCCAGCGCGTCGCGGCGGAGCGCGTCGCGGCGGCAGCCCCGACGACCCCGGCCGTGTCATTGCTCACCGCGCACCTCGCGGTGGGACGCCGCTGGGAGCATGTCGTCATCGTCGGTGCGCAGGAGGGTGCATGGCCGCCCCCTCTCGGCGGGTCATCCGCACTGCGCCTTGCGGAGTGGGAGTCCATCGTCACGGGCGGCGGCGCGACAGACGCTCGCGTCGCCCTGCGCGCGGCGGCGGCTGACCGGATGGCACAGGAGCGCCGGCTCTTCGCGCTCGCGGTGTCGCGTGCCCGCACCAGCCTCACAATCGCGACGGTGTCCTCGGACTCTGAGCAACCGAGCCGCTTCATCGATGACCTCGGCGTCGATCCTCGTCATCGCTCGGGTCGACCCGCTCGTCCGCTGACGATCGATGGCCTCATCGCGCGCCTGCGTTCGGTCGCGCAGGATCCTGACGAGTCATCGAGCCTGCGCCGCGCAGCCGTCCAACGACTGGCGGTCCTCGCCGAGGCGGTCGACGACGCGGGCATGTACCTCGCCCCGCGCGCCGACCCCGCCACGTGGTGGGGCCTGGTCGAGCCCACGCCCGGCATCGAGCCGATACGCCCGGCCGACCGCCCGGTGGCACTTTCGGGCTCCGGGCTCGTCGCACTTCAGGGGTGCCCCCTGCGCTGGTTCCTCTCCCGCGTCGTACGGGCCGAGGGCCCTCGGGGTAGGGCGCTGGCAATTGGCAGCCTCGTGCACGCCATGGCCGAGCGTGCGGCTCGGGGTCAAGTCCCCGCGGATCCCGAGGTCATGCTCGGCGAGATCGACCGCGTGTGGGCTGAGTTGCCTTTCGATGCGCCCTGGGAGGCACAGGCGGAGAGGGCAGAGGTAGCCGGAGCGCTGTCTCGTCTTTGCACCTACCTGCGTGACGCCGATGAAGCCCTTGCCGTCGAGCAGGAATTCGTCGTGACCATCCCCCTTGCCCGCGACGGAGATGGCGATGACGAGTTCATCGTCCGAGGTGCGATCGACCGTGTCGAGATCAGTGCCGACGGGCGGGTGCGCCTCATCGACTTCAAGACAGCGCGCACCCCGCCGAGTGGGCCCTCGGTCGAGTCCGATCTCCAGTTGGGCACCTACCAGCTCGCCGTGCAGCACGGAGCCCTCGGCGAGCTCGTCTCCGAGCCCGAGGTCGGTGGAGCTGCACTCGTCCAACTGCGCGCGGACGCGAGCGGGGATCCTGGCCAGCCGCGCATCCAGGAGCAGCCGGCGCTGGGCGATGGCGCCTGGTTGACCGACGACATCGCTGCGGCGATCGCGCGCGTGCGCGCCGAGGACTTTCCGGCGGTCATCTCCAGCGACTGTCGCACGTGCCCGTATGCCGTGGCCTGCCCCGCTCAGCCCGCCGGTCGCGAGGTGCTCGCATGAGCGAGAGCCGCGCAGGCGTCGAGTCGGTCCTGGGTCACCCCCTAAGCGATGAGCAGTGGGCTGCCGTGAGCAGCCCCGCCGAGCCTTCAGCCATCGTCGCCGGAGCGGGCTCGGGCAAGACCACCGTCATGTCCGCGCGCGTGCTGTGGCTCGTCATCGAGGGCTTGGCACTTCCCGATGAGGTGCTCGGTCTGACCTTCACCACCAAGGCCGCCGGTGAGTTGCTCATGCGCACGCGGCGTCTGCTCCTGCGCGCTGACCGCGAGGGCCTGCTCCCCGAGGGCCTCGTCGACTCCGGCGCGATCGAGCCCGCAATCTCGACGTACCACTCCTTCGCGAGTCGCCTGCTGCGCGACCACGGCGTGCGCCTCGGCCTCGAGCCCGACGCCGTCGTCCTTGCCGATGGCGCACGCCAGGCACTCGCGGCGCGCGTCGTCCGGTCCTCGGCGCTGCCCCTCGCGGGCCTCGGCCGCTCCCCGGTGTCCCTCATCGAGGCTGTCCTCGCCCTCGACGATGCACTGGCCGAGCTCGACCTCGAGCCCGACCGCGTGTTCGTGCACTCCGTGAGCCTCATCGACTGGCTCGAGTCGCTTCCGCGCCTGCAGGCCATCGGTCGGGACATGCTTGCAGCGGCGCGCCTGCGCGCGGCGCTGTGCGGCCTCGTCGAGGAGTTCCGTGAGGCCAAGCTCGCCGAGCACTGTGTCGACTTCGCCGATCAGGTGCGCCTTGCGCTCGGCATCGTCCGCATGGCCCCGGATATCCGTGAGGAGCTCCGGCAGCGCTACCGCTTCGTGCTCCTCGACGAATATCAGGACACCTCCGCTGCACAGCGGGTGCTTCTGCAGCAGGTGTTCGCCGAGGGCCACCCGGTCACCGCTGTGGGAGATCCCTGCCAGGCCATCTATGAGTGGCGCGGGGCGAGCGTGGCCAACATCGATCACTTCCCCCATCACTTCCCCCGGGCGGATGGCGCGGGACCCGCACGGCGATACCCACTGGTCGACAATCGACGGTCTGCTCCACGGATCCTCGCCCTCGCCAACGACATCGCGAGCCCGCTGCGCGAGGTGCATCCCGGCGTCGAACCCCTGCGAGCAGCTGCCGCCGGTCGCGGGGCGGGTGAGGTCGTCGTGGCCCTCCATGACACGCATGACGAGGAGGTCGCCTGGGTGTGCGATCGAGTCGTCGATCTGCACGCGCGCCATGGCAGCTGGGAGGGGATTGCCGTCCTCGCGCGCACGGCAGCCACCCTGGTCGATGTCGATGCCGCCCTGAGGCGACGCGGCGTACCCACCCGACTGGTCGGAGCCGCCGCACTGCTGCAGGTCCCGGTCGTTGCCGAGCTCCGCGCCCTGCTCGAGGTGCTCGACGATCCCGCATCCGACCCTGCACTCGTGCGCCTGCTCACGGGGCCCCGCTGGCGCATCGGGCTGAGAGACCTGGCTGCTCTCGGCGCGCTTTCACCCGCATCCGGGCGTGAGCGAGGCGACTCGCCTGATCTCGATGCAGCCCTGCGTCTGGCCGTCCTCGGCAGCGACCCCGTCGATCGCCCGAGTCTTGCCGAGACCATCGAAGCAGCGCTGGCGACTGACGGCGATGCACGACTCTCCCCGCCAGCCGTGCATCGCCTCAGTCGGCTGACGGCGGAGATCCGCCGGCTGCGCCGTCACGTCGATGAGCCGTGCGTCGACCTCATCGCGCGCGTGTTGCGCACCACGGGGCTGGGCGTCGAAGCGGGAATCGGACCTGATGCCGCCGACAACTCCCGTGCCCTCGCTGACTTCAAGGAACTCGCGGCACGCATGTCGCGCGGTGCGGGGTCAGGGCTGGGCGCCTTCCTCGCACGCTTGCGCGAGGCAGAGCGCTACGACGAGTCTCCCCGACGTGATGAGATCCCCACCGGTGACGCCGTCGTGCTCATGACCGCCCATCGCGCGAAGGGTCTGGAATTCCCCCACGTCGTCATCCCCGGCATGTGCCAGGCGGTCTTCCCGAGCGGGCGTGGCCGCGAGCGGTGGCCGGCGAGCGCAGCGGTCGTGCCGTGGGAGCTCCATCCCGATGCTCCCGCGCATCTCGCGACGTTCCCTGATCGCGGATCCGAGCCACGCGCCAAGGATCACCGGGAGTTCATCGCGCGCAGCAGCGATGCGGAGCTGCTCGAGGAGCGAAGGCTCGCCTACGTCGCACTGACCCGGGCCGAGCGCAGCCTCACCGTGAGTGGGCACTGGTGGGGACCGTCGCAGCAGCGCTCGCGGGGTCCCGGGCCCTTCCTCCAGGAGATCCGGGATTGGTGCGACGAGCACGGCGGGCACGTGGCCGTGTGGGCGCATGAGCCACCGGCGGACGCGACCAACCCTGCTATCGACGAGCGGGCGACACCGTGGCCGCCGGAGCAGGAGCCCGCGCGCACCCGCATCCTCCGTGAGGTCGCCCGCGAGGTCAGGACGGCGCGAGAGGCGACGTCAGGCGTGCCCGACCTTGTCGATGGAGATGACCGCGCGCTTGTCGATTCCTGGGACTCCGACATCACCGCGCTGCTGGCGGAGGCACGTCTCGCGCGTGCTCCTCTGGCCGTGAGACTGCCGGACGACCTCTCCGCGACCGCCCTCGTGCGCCTCGCGCAGGACCCGGACGCCTTCGCACTCGACCTCGCACGGCCGATGCCGAGGCGCCCGCATCCGGCCGCTCGACTCGGCACCGATCTGCACTCGTGGATCGAGGGCCAGTACGCCGTACAGACGCTCTTCGATCTCGAAGAGCTCGATGCTGCCGACGAACTCGACACCGATCTCGAGCTCGCGCAGTTGCGAGAGGCCTTCCTCCGCACGTCGTACGCGTCCCGCGCTCCCCTCGCGGTCGAGGAGCCCTTTGCCCTGTCGATCGGCGGTCGCGTGGTGCGCGGGCGCATCGACGCCGTCTTCGCCTTATCAGACGGGGGAGTCGAGGTGGTCGATTGGAAGTCAGGTGGTCGGGGCAGCCTGAGCGATCTCCAGCTCGCCATCTACCGGCTCGCGTGGGCTGAGTTGTCCGGGACGCCATTGGACCTCATTGAGGCAGCCTTCGTGCTCGTGCGCACAGGCGAGGTCCTGCGCCCCGAGCGACTCCCCGACAGGGAAGACATCGAGCGGCTGCTCAGCGGTCAGTGACCTCGCGACGGGCATCCGGATCAGCCGTGGTCTCCTCCGGCGCGACGGCCTTGACTCCGATGAGCTTGCGCATCCAGCGGCGACAGGGCTCCTCGACGATGCGCCACATCAGCCATGCGATGACGAAGGAGCCTGCGATCGCGAGGATCACGGACACGGCGTAGAGCGGTCCTGATTCCAGGCCAATCGCATTCATGCCGGCCCGCCAGACGCCGAACCAGACCAGGTGGGTCATGTAGAGCGAGTAGGACACGACGCCGCCGAGGATGAGGGTGTCGGTCGCGAGCCAGCGCGCCTGTCCGCGTCGTGACAGGGCCAGGGCGCCGATCCAGATGATGAGCGGGGGCACGAGCCAGAGGTGGAAGAAGGGGGGCAGGGGCTCGGCATCCGGATCGCTCAGGGTGATGGGGGACTGCGCGGTCGTCCAGCGGCCGAGGAAGACAGCGGCGGCGACCACGACCGCCGGCATGATCCAGCTGACCGCAGTCGCCCACTTCTCGACCCGGGGGGTCGGATCGTGTGAGTCGGCGGGAATGAACCTCACGACGATGAGGTAGGTGATGGCACCCGCGGTGAATTCGGTGAGCACGCGAATGACCGATCCCCACAGGTCCGTGTAGTAAGGGTCGATCGTGAGGCTGCCGCGCCAGAGCAGGGGTGAGATCGCGACGAACCACGCGAGCACGAGCACCGCCGTGGGGACCCGCTTGTGCAGGGCGTAGAGGAGCAGGACGAGGAGCGGGAAGATCAGGTAGGCGAGCCATTCCATCGACAGGGACCACGCGACGACGTTCCAACCGCGGTCCGGATGCGGCCCCCACTCCTGAATGAGCAGGAGATTGCGCACGTAGTCCCAGGCGTTGAGCCAGGGGCGCTCCTTCTCAACCCCCGTGATCCACACCTGCGCGATGACGGCGAGTCCCGCGATGTTGAGCATCACGAAGTGCACGGGGTAGATGCGGGCCAGGCGCAGCCACCAGAAGTTGGCCGCGGCCCCGAGCGACAGCCGCGACCCCATGCGCGTGAGGTAGGTGTGCGTGATGATGAAGCCTGACAGGGCGAAGAAGAGGTCGACGCCGAGCCGGCCCACGCGGATCACGTCGCTGAGCACCGGGATGTCCATCACGCCGATGCGATCCAAGGGGTCTTGGAGGTGGTAGAGCAGCACCCAGAAGGCGGCGACGAAGCGAATCCCCGTCAACTGCCGGATGAAGACCGCCATGTCACCTCTCGAGTCGCCCGCGAAGCCTCCATCGTCCCATGCACCCCGGCGACTACCCTCGGGCCATGCCGCAGCGACGCCCTGATTCAGCGCTCCTTGCGGATCTCTCGCTCGCTCGGGGTGGCATCGATCGCAATGCGGAGCGCAGGGGCGATGAGGACTGGCTTGAGCGGGCATGGGCCGACGAGCGGACGCTCGTGCTTCCCGTGCACGAGGGGTCCGTGCCGGTGGAGCCTGGGGTGGCCCGGCGGGTCGGCAGAGCCGCCCCTGTCGGGCTGCCACGCCTGAGGCCGTTGAGCGCCCGCGAGGTGTCCGCAGATTCCGAGCGCCTCCTGCTCGGCACCGACTCCGATGGCCGCACGTGGTTTGCCGCCAGGATGGCGGTCGAGGGCACGCGCGCGGGCCTGCGCGAGGTCGGAGCGGAGCTCAGCGGCGACGAGGTCGCCTTGGCGACCACCGCCATCGCCCTCGACAACTGGCACGGCGCCCATCCACGCTGCTCCCGCTGTGGCGCTTCCACGGCAGCGGCGCAGGCGGGATGGGTGCGCCGCTGCCCCGAGGAAGGCAGCGAGCACTATCCCCGCACGGACCCTGCGGTCATCGTCTTGGTCCTCGACGACGATGACCGCGCCCTGCTCGGGCGCCAGGGACGCTGGCAACCGAGTTGGTTCTCCACCCTCGCGGGATTCGTCGAGCCCGGTGAGTCTGCCGAAGCCGCTGTGCGCCGAGAGATCCTCGAGGAAGCTGGCGTGGCCGTGGGGGAGATGACGTATCTCGGCAGTCAGCCGTGGCCTTTCCCCTGCTCGCTCATGCTGGGCTATCACGCGTGGGCGACGTCCACGGACATCGCCGTCGACGGCGAGGAGATCGTCGAGGCGCGCTGGTTCTCCCGCGCGGAGCTCGCCGCGGCATGCGCATCAGGTGAGGTTGCGCTTCCGCCCGCCGTGTCCATCGCCCGCCGACTCATCGAGCGTTGGTACGGCGAGCCTCTCCACGGCGATTGGATCCGCCCCTAGGAGTCGGCCTCGACCTTGGCCTTGACCTGGGCGAGCGACGGGTTGGTCATCGTCGTGCCATCTGCGAAGAGCAGGGTCGGGACCGTCTGGTTGCCGCCGTTGACGCCCTCGACGAATGCTGCGGCTTCCGGGTCGGCCTCGATGTCGACCTCGACGACCTCGATGCCCTCGCGGCCCAGCTGGGCCTTGAGGCGCTGGCAGAAGCCGCACCACACCGTGGTGTACATCGTGATCGCCATGGGCTGATCCTCCCCTGTCTCGCCCTGCTCGGCAACGCGGCCCGGGGACGTGTCGGAGCGAACGGCGGGTCGGCGGAGCCGGGGAGTCAAGAGGAGTCGGACCCGGGTGCGACGATGCCCCCGTGGACCCCGATCTCCTCGATGCCCTCGACCCCGAGCAGCGCGCTGTCGCTGAGTCGGTGGAGGGGCCCGTCGTGGTCTGGGCGGGCGCGGGGACCGGCAAGACCCGTGCCGTCACCTACCGCATCGCCCACGCGGCGCGCACCGGCGCCCACGATCCGCGCCGGGGCCTCGCGGTGACCTTCACCACCCGGGCCGCCGGTGAGATGCGCGAGCGGCTCATGCGTCTGGGCGTCGAGGGCATGCAGGTGCGCACCTTCCACTCGGCGGCACTGCGCCAGCTGCGTCACTTCTGGCCGCGAGCCATCGGTGGGCAGCCCCACGATGTCCTCGCCAAGGCGACTCCCTTGGTCGCGGAGGCCGCGGCCCGCTGCGCCGTCGCCACCGACACCGCCACCGTCCGCGATCTCGTGGCGGAGATCGCGTGGGCGAAGCAGGTCGAGATCGATCCGCAGGCCTACCCCGAGCGCGCCTCCCAGCGCACGCCGCCCCTGCCCGTGGCCGACGTCGCCCGTGTCTACGCCGCGTACGACGACATCAAGTCCGACCGCGGGGTCATGGACTTCGACGATGTCCTCCTCATGACCGTGGGCCTTCTTGGGGAGCGACCCGACATCCTCGACGAGGTTCGATCCGCATACCGGTGGTTCACCGTCGATGAGTTCCAGGACGTCAGCCCCCTGCAGCATCGGCTGCTCGATCTCTGGCTGGGCGAGCGTCGTGATGTCTGCGTCGTTGGCGACGCGGCGCAGACGATCTACTCGTTCGCGGGGGCCACGGATCGCTTCCTCCGTGACTTCCCTCGCCGCTTCCCCGGTGCGACGGAGGTGCGCCTGGTCCGCGACTACCGCAGCACGGAGCCCATCGTCAGCCTCGCCAATGCGATTGTGGTCGAGGCGGGAGACGGCGCGGGTCAGCTCATCTCGCAGTGCGGTCCCGGCCCCGATCCCGATGTCCGTGACTACGACGACGAGGTCGTCGAGGCCCAGGCTGTCGCGGCTCACATCGCGGCGCTCATGGAAGAGGGAGTGCCACCCGAGGGCATCGCCATCCTCGTCCGCATCAACGCTCTCATGCCCGCCTTCGAGGAGTCCCTCTCCGCACGGGGCATCCCGCTCGTCCTGCGCGGCGGCGAGCGCTTCTTCGAGCGGCGCGAGGTGCGCGAGGCTGTCACGCGGATTCGCGGAGCCGCGCGCGGAGGCGAGGTTCCCGGCGGGTCGCTTCCCGATCAGGTCGCCTCGGTCCTCAGCGCCATGGGGTGGAGTACAGAGGCGCCTCGCACCACCGGGGCTGTGCGCGAGCGCTGGGAGTCGCTTGCCTCCATCGTCGACCTTGCGGGAACGCACCACGCGGAGGGCGGTGACCTGCCGAGTCTCGTCGCGGAGCTGGATCGGCGGGCCGCTGCGCAGCATGCCCCGGTCGCCCGAGGGGTCACGCTGGCGACGATTCATGCCGCCAAGGGGCTGGAGTGGGACGCGGTCGTCGTCGCCGGATGCGCGGAGGGCTCCATCCCGCACTCGCAGTCGACCTCGCCTGAGGCGCTCGCCGAGGAGCGGCGGCTCTTCTACGTCGCTGTCACGCGCGCTCGGCGCCACCTCCTCCTCACCTGGTCTCGATCACGGCAGCCGGGGGGACGAGCCAGTCGCCAGCGCAGCCGCTTCCTGGATGCGCTGTCGCCCGATCTGGCTGAGCAGGCGGGCACCGGTACGTCGAGTCCGGGGCAGGCCAGTGTGCGTCGCGGTCGGGGTGCTCACGCTGCCACGCGGCGTGAGCCCGCCGCCTGTCGCACCTGCGGTCGCAGTCTCGTCACGGGTGCGGAGCGCGCGCGGGTGCGTTGCCGCAATTGCCCTCCGACGGCGAGTGAGGCGACCGTGGATCTCCTGCGTGCGTGGCGTCTCGAGCGCGCACGCGAGCGGGAGGTGCCCGCCTATGTCATCTTCACCGACGCCACGATGGAGGCTCTGGCCGAGACCCTGCCCCGCGATGTCGATGAGCTCCTCGCGATCAGCGGCATCGGCCCCGACAAGATCGACCGATACGGCGATGCCCTCCTTGCCCTTTTCGCCGAAGCGCGCCAGGCGACCGTCGACGCACCCTGATCTCAGGCTTCGCGGCGAGATCGCGGCGCCCCACCGCTGCCGGTCGATGGCCACAGGCATCCGCACAGCGGGTGAGGCGGGCGCGCCTCGCGCCTGATGCTCGCATCAGGCAGCGTCACGATGAGCGCGGCATCCATCGTCGGCAGGAGCGCATCGCGCGATCCTGCGTCGACGAGCTCCAGTGCCTGGAGTGCGGCCCATGCCCCGGAGAGGTGGGCAAGGCCGGCGGCGACCGGACCCGGTCGCCTCGTCGACCACTGCACCGCGATGCGTGGCCATGCCGGGTCGGCGTCGGCGAGGTGGAGGTCGCGGCAGCGCAGACACGACGTGCGACCGGGGATGACGAGGGGGCCGATGACCGCGCGTGCGCCTGTCGCGGTCACGGCGAGATGGGGGATGTCCAAGGCCATCGCCTCGGGATCAGCGGCGGCGTCGGGGTGGGATGCATCGCACAGTACGTGGCAGGCACGCTCCGCGGCCCCTCGACGGTGCCGCTTCGATGCCGAGTGCGTCGCCCTGTCCTGCACGACGTTGCCGACGCCCGCAGCAGTGAGCACGAGGGCCACGACGTCGGCCACCGCCCCGGTGCCCTGGATGGCGACCTCCGCTGATCGACGCCGGTCCATCAGTGAGCGAGTCTGCGGCGTAGCGCCGTGCACATGGCGTGCCGCTGCGAGGTCTCCTGCGACCAAATCGCGCACATAACCCGGTGCGTCCCTCAGGGACCCGGGCATCACGGACGCGTCATCGACGAGACCACTCTGCACTCCTGTGCGGAGCAGTCTCCGCATCGTGCCGGTCCGCAATCCGCACTCGGCGCCGTGGGCTATCGCCTGCGCGAGCTCGCGGTCACCCTGCAGGCCCAGGAGCCACGCGACGTGCGCATGATCGACGCCATCGACGCGCGCCTGGCGCGGTGGCCAGCCCACCTCCACGCACGTATCCGAGCGCCACGCGAGGGGGACATCGTCGCGGATCCAGGGTCGAGCGGGGAGTGCTGGCGTGATGTGGGGCATCTGCGGAGCGTTGCACGATGATCACTCGCGCGCCCGGGGCTATCCACAGCACCCACCCGACGCGGGGGTACCGGTTCAGATAGTGGTGCCGCAGAAGCGCATGGCGTAGGCGGCGAGGACCTGGGCGCATGCCACGGTCTCGCGCAGGTCAACCCATTCACCCGGCGCATGCGCCGCGGCACTCTCGCCTGGTCCGAAGTGCACGGTGGGGATGCCGGCGCCGACGAGCAGGCGCAGGTCCGAGCCGTAGGGAGCGGCGTAGAGGTCGGGTCGGCTGCCGAGGATCCCCGCGGCCACGTCGCCAAGATCACGGACTACGGGGTGGTCGGGGTCCGTGCGCCCCGATGCGAACTGGCCGCCCCACCACTCGACCTCGACCGGATGCTCGGCGAACCACGGGTCCTGGTCGCACAGTCGCGCCAGGGCGGCTTCTAGGTCAGCGCGGGCCTGAGTCGGAGTCTCGCCCAGGGCGACACCCAGGCGGCCCTCCGCGACGAGGAGGTCGGGCACGGTCGAGGCCCAGTCGCCGCAGTGCACGGTGCCGATGGAGAGCGGGTAGGCGATGGGCCAGCGCTGCATCAGGGGGTCGACGGACTCATTGCGCCGAGCTTCGAGTCGCTTCAGTTCTTCGAGCACGGGGAGCAGCTTGTCTACCGCGCTCACGCCCTCGGTGCGCCGCGAGGCGTGCGTGGCACGGCCGTGGATGCGCAGGCGGAAGGTGAGCGCACCTCCGTTGGCGGGGACGAGATCGAGGCTCGTCGGCTCGGGGATGACACAGGCGTCCGCGGTGATGCCCTGGTGCAGCAGCGCATAGGTGCCGAGTCCACCGTCCTCCTCGCCGGAAACTGCCGCGAGGATCACATCGCCCTGCAGTCGTGTGCCGCTCGCCAGGAGCGCGCGTGCCGCGTAGGTGATGGAGGCCGTGCCCGCCTTCATGTCGCACGCGCCCCGGCCGATCAGGCGGTCGCCGCGGATCTCGGGGCGGAAGGGGTCACTCGACCAGGCGCCGAGGTCGCCCGGGGGGACGACGTCGGTGTGGCCGAGGAGGAGGAGGGTGGGGCCTTCGCCGGTGCCCGGGATGCGGGCCATGACCCCGCGGGCCGATGAGCGCTCGACCTCCATGCCGGGGAAGTCGGGTTGTGCAGCGAGGGCGGCGACGTCGATGTCCCAGGTGGTGACATCCAGTCCGAGCGCGGCCCAGTCGCGGGCGACGACGTCTTGGATGTCGAGCTCGGCATCGGTCCCGCCCAGGCTCGGCAGGCCCACAAGACGCTCGACGGCGCCGACAAGCCCAGGGCCGTCGACGCCGTCGATGACGTGTGCGTAGCCGTGCGGATCGTCAGTCACGACGGTCCCGCGGCGGTTTAGCCCGGCGGGACGGCGAAGCCGCCCCTGTCGGGATGGTCAGGCCTTGCCCAGGATGCGGGTCACCTTGGTGCCGCAGACCGGGCAGATGCCCTTGGCGAAACGTCGACCGTTGGTCTCCTCGACGTTGCCGGTGAACTCGCGCTTCTCCTTGCACTTCACGCAGTAAGCCTCACCTGTATACGACTCGGCCATGGGCCGTCCTCCTCGTCTCGTTCCTGTGAGGCGGTGCCTCACCGGCCCCCTGGCGGGGACCTGCCCCTTAGGGGCGGCGTCGCCACCCTAGGGCAGCAAAGGGGCTCGAAGCGGCACCGGCTGGTCCCTGTGGGCCGTGTCGTGGGCTAAATGCCCGAAATGAGGTCCTTTTCGGTGGTCAGCATTGATTCCCGGGGGCCCTGTGAGAAAGGGGAAGCCCCCGGGTCGCTGAGTCGGACGCGCCTTCCCCTCGCGCGTACGGCCCGTTATCCCGGGGGCTGCGCGGGAGAAAGTAGGGGCCTCGACCATGACGCGTCAACGTCCCCTGTGGGTTGTTCTGGGGACTACCTGTTGATAGGTGGGACCCTCCCTGGGGAGAGTCCGTGGACAGGCCTGGGGATTGTCGCGATTCCCGCCGCCGACCACCGTCGTGACGTGGGCGGACTCTGTCCACCGCCTGTGGAGCAAAGTTGGGGACCGCTCGAGTTCCGCCGCTAGGCGTCGAGGCGCGTGCGCGCGGCCTCGACGAGCTGTGCGACGGACTCGTCGGTGCCGTCGGGCAGCGCCGCCCACGGCCACCAGCGCAGGTCGAGTGACTCCGAGGAGCGCTGCTCGACGCCACCCGGCGGAGCAAGCACGAGGAACTGCACGTCGAGATGATCGAGGAGGTCCTCACCGCCACGGCCGTCGCGGCAGCGCACGCGGTGACGGTCCAGGCGCAGGGGCATCGGGTCGATGGTCACGGCATCGATGCCGCCCTCTTCGATCGACTCGCGTCGTGCCGCGTCGACGAGAGTCGCATCGGTGGTCTCGACATGGCCGCCGAGTTGCAGCCATCGGCCCACGAGTGGATGCAGTGTGAGCAGGACTGCGTCGCGCGTCGGGTCCACCACGAGGGCGCTGCCGGTGAGGTGGCCTATCCGATTGCCGCGCATCATCGCGTCGGGATGGGCGGCGAGGAATCCGAGATAGTCGTGACGGAGATGGTCCTGGTCCGTGGTCGGCGCCTTCCAGGAGGAGAGGACTTCGACCGCGTTGATATGCAACGCGTCAGGAGTCGTCGGCACCGGGCCCGCCGGGCGGAAGTTCGCTGTCGAAGCCGGCCAGCGGGTCGCTGGCGAGGAACGCGGCGGGATCTGCGAGGTCATCGGCGACGGGCAGGAGGTCAGGGTGAGCCCAGAGGGCGTCGCGGCCCTCGATGCCGCGCTGCTCGCGCAGTTGTCTCCACAGTGCGGCGGCCTCCCGGAGTGCGCGCGGTCGCATCTCGAGTCCGACGAGGGAGGCGAAGGTGCGCTCCGCGGGGCCTCCGGCAGCGCGACGACGACGGATGGCCTCACCGAGCCGCTCCGCAGAGGGGAGCGTGGATGAGCAGGCCTCGGTGACGACGTCGTCGACCCACCCCTCGATAAGTGCGAGCAGGGTCTCGAGGCGGCGGAGCGCGGCCTGCTGCTCCTCGGACTCGCCGAGAGCGAAGAGATCGGATCCCATGAGTTCGCGCAGGCGCTCGGGATCGTTGAGTGCCGCCGGATCGATGCCCTGCATCGCTTCGTTCATGCGCTCCGGATCCATCCGGATCCCCCGCGCGTAGGCATCGATCGCACCGTCCAGGCGCGGTGCCAGCCACGGCACATGCGCGAAGAGCCGCTGGTGCGCGCACTCGCGCAGGGCGAGGTAGAGGCGTACGTCGCTCGCCGGCACGTCGAGGCCATCGCCGAACTCCGCCATGTTGCGCGGCAGGAGCGCGGGTCGCGCATCGCTGGTGAGCGGAATGCCGATGTCGCTGACTCCGACGACCTCGCCCGCCAGTGCGGCCAGTGCCTGGCCCATCTGCATACCGAACATCGCGGAGCCGAGTTGGCGGGCCATGCCCATGAGGGGCGCCATCATCGCCAGGGTCTCGGGAGGAGTGCCCTCGGGCAGCATCGACGCGATCTCCGGCGGGAGCTCACCGGGGGTCGGCATCGCCGACATCACCGACTGCACGTGCTCGGCGATCGGGCCCACCATGCGCTGCCATGCCGGGTAGGTCGCCTCGAGCCACTCGGAGCGACTCCACGCGGCTCCGGAGACCGAAGAGGCGGGGAATGTGCACGTGGGATCGAGCCACACCTGAGCGAGCTCGACGGCTGCGGTCACCTCGCGTCGCTCTGCGTCACTGACGGAGGGGTCACCCGACTGGGCGATGGTCTGGCGAGCGGTGTCGCGGGCCAGGTCCCAGTTGACGGCTCCGTCGCCGCCGGACTCGAGGAGTCGCCCGAGGTGCTGGAGCATCGCTCCGAGTTGGCTCATGTCGAAGGAGGGCTGGCGGCCCGAGTCGTCGGGCAGGCCAAAGCCGAAGGGGAGTGAGCCGCTCATCCCTCCACGGTACGCCGCTCCGCGCGGGGTCGCTCTGCCGCTCCTGGAGCCTTCCCGACCCAGGGGGCGTACCCTGGGTCGGGTTCACCGCCGGGACAGGCCCGGCCCAGTCACGGGAGGAGTCACGTTGTCCGCGCTCCTGTGGTGGCTCATCCCTCTCGGCGCCACGCTCATCGCGCTGGCCTGGGCGACGGCGCGCAGCCGTCCCCGCCGGATGGCCGACACGCACGAGACGGTCGGCGACATGGCCCGCTTCCGAGCGGCAATGCGCAAGCCGCTGCCTGCTGACCGGCCCACGGCCGAGCGACGCCCCGTGCGGCCGTCGCGAGCGGGCGCGACGCGTGCTGCGGCTCCGCGACCCGGTCGTACCCGGCGGCCCGCTGACCGCCACCACCCCGCGTGAGCGATCCCTCGCCGGCAGATCTCGACGCCACGGATTCCGGTCGTCGGCGTCCCGGCCACCGCGGGCTCATTGCCACTCTTGCGGGCCTGGTGCTCCTCGCCCTCATCGCCCTGGCGGCGTTGCTGCCCGTGCCTTTCATCGTCTTGTCACCGGGACCGACCTTCAACACGATCGGCGATGTCGACGGTGTGCCTCTCGTCGAGATCAGCGACACGACGACCTATCCCGTCACAGGCGCGCTAGACATGACGACGATTCGCGAAGAGGGGGAGCCGCGCAGCCCCCTCACCGTCTTCGGCGCCCTGGTGGCGTGGATCGATCCTGACCGTGCGGTCCTACCCCGAGAGTTGCTCTACGGCGATGACGAGACCACGGAGGAGGTCCAGCAGCGCAATGCGGTCCTCTTCTCGACGTCCCAGTCCAACGCCGTCGCCGCGGCCCTGACGACCCTCGGCGAACCATTGATCGAGGACGTCGTGGTGACTGCTGTCGTCGAGGGCACTCCGGCGTTCGGAGTGCTCGACGCGGGTGAGCGCATCATCGCGATCGATGGCGCGCCGGTGCGCGTGCCGGAGGACGTGGTCGAGGCGGTGCGCCACGCAAGGTCGGTCCTTGGCGAAATCCGAAGA
>CAZLMT010000022.1:4711-6211 GCA_964560615.1 uncultured Actinomyces sp. | reverse complement strand
CGTCGGCTCGACCCTGGCCTTCACCGTCGCACGCGACGGTGAGGAGGTCGATGTCGATGTGGTGTCCGCGGAGAAGCCCGACGAGGCTGGCGTGCCCTACGTCGGGATCACCGTCGGGGTCAACTACCGAGCGGAGTTCCCGATCGTCTTCGCCCTCGACGACATCGGCGGCCCCTCCGCCGGGATGATGTTCGCCCTCGCCATCGTCGACAAGCTCACACCCGAGGACCTCACCGGGGGAGGTCACGTCGCGGGCACGGGCACGATCGATCCCTCCGGGACCGTCGGGGCCATCGGGGGGATCCGTCAGAAGCTCGCGGGCGCCCGAGACGCAGGGGCGACCCTCTTCCTGATGCCCGAGGTTCACTGCGAGGAGGCGGCCGGTCACGTGCCTGATGGCCTCACCCTCGTGCCGGTCACGACCCTGCAGGGTGCCCTGGATGCCTTGGCCGCCTGGCGTGCCGGCGAGACGCCCCTCGCCTGCCCCGCGATGTGATCCCACCGCGTGTGACGTAAGTTGCTGTAATGGCCTCCCCGACGTCCGTCGCCGCGGCACCCCGCCGAGGTCGGGTCCTCCTCCCGACGATCATCGTCCTCGCCGTCATCGTCCTCGGGTTCGTGATCTTCACGGGCTTCTACACCGACTGGCTGTGGTTCGACTCCGTGGCGAAGACCGAGGTCTTCACGGTCACGCTCACGACGCGCCTCGCCCTCTTCGGCTCCTTCGGGCTCACGATGGCCGTGGTCCTCGCCGGCACCCTGTGGATCGCCTACCGCTTCCGACCCGCTGTGCCGCCCCTGACCCAAGAGCAGGCCGGCCTCGAGCGCTACCGCATGGCTCTGGATCCCTTCCGAGTGCTCATCACCCTCGGGATCGCCGTCCTCATCGGGTTGCTTGCGGGCATCTCGGCCTCCGCTGAGTGGGGCACCTTCCTGCAGTGGCGCAATGCGACCGAATTCGGGATCACGGATCCGCAGTTCGGGCTCGACATCGGCTTCTACACCTTCACCTATCCCTTCCTGCGCTTCATCCTCGGCTTTGCCTTCTCGGTCGTCATCCTCGCGATCGGCCTCGCCGTCGCCGCGCACTATCTCTACGGCGGCCTGCGTCTGCAGCCGCAGGGCGATCGCATGAGCACGGCGGCCCAGGTCCACCTGTCCGGGCTCATCGCCCTGCTCCTGCTGCTCAAGGCGGTGGCCTACTGGCTCGATCGCTTCGGGCTCATGGTCAAGAGCGAAGCGCTGGTCCAGGGCTTCACCGGCATGAAGTACACGGATGCCAATGCCGTGCTCCCCGCGCTGCAGATCCTCACCTTCGTGGCCCTCATCACCGCCGTGCTCTTCATCGTCAACATGATCGTGCGCAATTGGGTCATTCCGCTGATCGGCCTGGGGCTCCTCGTCCTCACGTCGATCCTCGTGGGCGGCGTCTACCCGGCGATCGTGCAGCAGTTCCAGGTGCGTCCGAGCGAGCTCGTCCGCGAGCAGCCCTACATCGAG
>CAZLMT010000022.1:594-4675 GCA_964560615.1 uncultured Actinomyces sp. | reverse complement strand
ATTGGCAACGGGGCTGGAGACCAAGGCGTATTCCTACATCGAGCGCAACATCACGGCGACCCGCTCCGCCTACGCCATCGCGGACGCGCAGGTCCAGGAGTACCCGGGCACGGTGGAGCCGCCGACCGAGTCGGTGATCCAGGCCAATCTCGGCACGCTCGACAACATCCGCCTGCTCGACCCCGCGCTTGCGTCGCCGACGTACAACCAGCTCCAGCAGATCCGCGCGTACTACTCCTTCAACGACAGCCTCGACGTCGATCGCTACGCCCTGGAGGGGGGTAAGCGCGGCGCCATCGTGGCCGCCCGTGAGATCAATCTCGCCGGAATTCCCGATAACCAGCGCAACTGGGCCAACGACCACGCTGTCTACACGCACGGCTACGGCTTCGTCGCGGCCTATGACAACACCGCGGAGTCCTCGGGCCAACCGGACTTCTTCGAGAGCGACATCCCGCCGCAGGGGCTCCTCGGGATCGAGCAGCCGCGGATCTACTTCGGCGAGCTCTCGCCCACCTTCTCCATCGTCGGAGCGCCGGAGGGCACCCCGCCGGTCGAGCTCGACTACCCCGACGACGCGAGCCCGACGGGCCAGGTCAACAACACGTACTCCGGCAACGGTGGCGTCTCGGTGGGAGGGCTCTTCCACCGACTTCTCTTCGCGACGAAGTTCCAGGACTCCAACATCCTGCTCACCGACCTCATCAATGAGGAGTCGCGCATCCTCTGGGACCGTGACCCGCTCACCCGCGTCGAGAAGATCGCGCCGTGGCTCACCCTCGACCAAGACCCCTATCCGGCGGTCGTGGACGGTCGGATCGTGTGGTTGGTCGACGGCTACACCACCACAAACGATTACCCCTACGCGTCTCGAGTCTCCCTCGGTGAAGTCACGAGCGATTCCATCACCGTGCGCACCGGCTCCGCCGCCATCGCGCCCAATGACCAGCTCAACTACGCGCGCAACTCCGTCAAGGCCGTGGTCGATGCCTATGAGGGGACCGTCACCCTCTACGCCTGGGACGAGTCCGATCCCATCCTCCAGACATGGATGAAGGCCTTCCCCGGCGTTGTCGAGGCGCGCAGTTCCATGCCCACGGAGATTGAGGCGCATGTGCGCTACCCGCAGGATCTCTTCAAGGTGCAGCGTGTGGTGATGTCGCGCTACCACGTCACCGATCCGGCGACCTTCTACAACGGCACCGACTTCTGGATTGTGCCCTTCGATCCGACGCAGCCGATCCAGCAGTTCCAGCCGCCGTACTACCTGACGCTGCAGATGCCAGGCCAGGAGCAGCCGGCCTTCTCGCTCACGACGACCTTCGCTCCGCAGCGCCGCCCAACTCTCGCGGCCTTCATGGCGGTTGATTCCGCACCCGGAGACGGCTACGGCACCATCCGTGTGCTCCAACTCCCGAGCAACACCACGATCCCGGGCCCGACCCAGGTGCAGAACAACTTCGAGTCGGATCCTGAGATCAGCGCTGAGTTGTCGCTGCTGCGACGCGGCGGCTCCGAGGTCAACCTGGGCAACCTCTTGTCCCTGCCCTTCAACGGCGGCCTGCTCTACGTCGAGCCGGTCTATCTCCGGGCCACCCAGGACGGCTTCCCGCTGCTGCGCAAGGTCCTCGCGGGCTACGGCGCCAACGTCGCGCTCGAAGACACCCTCGACGAAGCGCTGGCCAAGGTCTTCGAATCCGACCCGATCCCGACTCCGGATCCGACCCCCGGGCCGAATCCTGACCCCAACCCGGATCCGCAGCCGACGCCCACGCCCGCTCCGACGCCGGGACCCTCCGGTGATCCGCTCACCGATCTGCAGACCGCGCTCGGCGACGCGCAAGCGGCATACGAGCGCGGCCAGGCGGCACTCGCGGACGGCGACTTCGCTGCGTACGGCCAGGCACAGGCCGATCTCGAGGCCGCCCTGCGGCGAGCGCAGGAAGCCGAGGCCCGGCTCACCGGCGCGGATGACGGCCAGCCCGCGTGAGCGAGCCTGCCCGGTAGGCTCCGGCCGTGTCCAAGGTCCTCTCCTCGCTCCCCGTCGGCGAGCGCGTCGGCATCGCCTTCTCCGGAGGCCTCGACACCTCCGTGGCGGTCGCCTGGATGCGCGACAAGGGCGCGGTGCCCTGCACCTATACGGCTGATCTCGGCCAGTACGACGAGCCCGACATCGACATCGTCCCGGGACGTGCCGTGGAGTACGGCGCTGAGATCGCCCGACTGGTGGACTGCAAGGACCTGCTCGTTGAGGAAGGCCTGGCAGCGATGGCGTGCGGCGCCTTCCACATCCGCGCGGGCACTCGCATGTACTTCAACACCACACCTCTCGGGCGGGCGGTCACCGGCACTTTGCTCGTGCGGGCGATGCTCAACGACGACGTGTCGATCTGGGGCGACGGGTCGACGTACAAGGGCAATGACATCGAGCGGTTCTACCGCTACGGCCTCCTCGCCAATCCTCAGCTGCGGATCTACAAGCCCTGGCTCGACTCCGACTTCGTCGGCGAGCTGGGTGGGCGCAAGGAGATGTCGGAGTGGCTCGTCGCCCACGGACTGCCTTATCGCGATTCGACCGAGAAGGCCTATTCCACGGACGCCAACATCTGGGGCGCGACCCACGAGGCGAAGCGACTGGAGCATCTCGATGTCTCCATCGAGATCGTCGACCCGATCATGGGTGTTCGCTTCTGGGATCCGGCAGTCGAAATCGCCACGGAAGACGTCACGATCGCCTTCGAGCAGGGTCGGCCGGTGCGCATCAATGGCCGAGAGTTCGCAAGCGCTGTCGACCTCGTGCGAGAGGCCAACACGATCGGCGGCAGGCACGGCCTGGGCATGGCCGACCAGATCGAAAACCGCATCATCGAGGCCAAGAGCCGCGGCATCTACGAGGCCCCCGGCATGGCCTTGCTCTTCATCGCCTATGAGCGCTTGCTGAGCGCGATCCACAACGAGGACACCCTCGCCAATTACCACGCCGAGGGTCGCCGACTCGGGCGCCTGCTCTACGAAGGTCGCTGGCTGGACCCGCAGGCCCTCATGCTGCGCGAGTCGCTCCAGAAGTGGGTGGCATCAGCGGTGACCGGCGAGGTCACCCTGCGGCTGCGTCGCGGAGACGACTACTCGATCCTCGACACGCGCGGTCCGCACCTGAGCTACCACCCGGATCGGCTGTCGATGGAGCGCGTCGAGGAGGCCGCCTTCGGCCCCACCGACCGCATCGGCCAGTTGACCATGCGCAATCTCGACATCGCCGACACCCGCACCAAGCTCGAGATGTACGCCGAGCAGGGCCAGCTCGGGGCCGGCCACGTCGAGCTCGTGGGTCGCCTTGATGCCGGTGGCGCAGACGCCATCGCGGCGTCGCAGGCCGACGCTGGCGAAGAGCAACTACTCGATCGGGCCGCGATGGAATCGGGCAACGACTAGACCGACTTGTGGTGGGCGTCGCTCCCCGGTCAGTATGGAGAGATCCGACCTGAGGAGGAACCTTGCTCGCGCCCGCCCGCCCTGCGACGCCCGATGCCGTCCTGGACGCTCTGGAGGCCGAGGCCATCTGGGTCATGCGCGAGACGGCGGGGGCCTTCCAGCGGCCCGTGCTGATGTACTCGATCGGCAAGGACTCCTCCGTGCTCCTGCACCTGGCGCGCAAATCCTTCCACCCGGGCCCGATCCCCTTCCCGCTGCTTCATATCGACAGCACGTGGGAATTCCGAGAGATGATCGAGCACCGCGAGCGCATGGTGGCCGAGTTGGGCGCCACGCTCATCGTGGGCATCAACGAGGAGGGCGTGCGCGACGGCGTGACTCCGATGTCGCATGGCGTCCAGGAGTACACCCGCATCATGCGCACCGTGCCGCTCCTGAAGTCACTCGACGAGGGTGCCTTCGATGCTGCGATCGGAGGAGGCCGACGTGATGAGGAGCGCAGCCGCTCGAAGGAGCGCATCTTCAGTCTCCGCGAGCCCGGTCACCGGTGGGACCCACGCAAGCAGCGCCCGGAGTTCTGGCGCACCCCCAACACCTCGCTCAACGAGGGCCAGACCATGCAACCTTTTACCAAGTGGAAGTCAAATTT
>CAZLMT010000022.1:0-584 GCA_964560615.1 uncultured Actinomyces sp. | reverse complement strand
CATCTCCAACTGGACCGAGCTCGACGTCTGGCGCTACATCCGCCGCGAGCGCATCCCCGTCGTCGACCTGTACTTCGCCCGTGAGCGCACCGTCATCGACCGCAAGGGCTCGCTGCTCATGCTCGATGACGACCGCATGCCCCTGGAGCCGGATGAGGTCCCGCACACGCGCAAGGTGCGCTTCCGCACCCTCGGCTGCTATCCCGTGACCGCCGCGGTGGAGTCGGATGCCGAGACACTGGACGATCTCGTCTACGAGATGGAGACCACGCGAGAGAGCGAGCGCGCCGGTCGTCTCATCGATGGTGAAAAGGGCGACTCGATGGAGGCCAAGAAGAAGTCCGGCTACTTCTAGACGCCGTGTGCCTCAGCCGGTGTTGCGCAGACCGGTGGCGATGCCGTTGATCGTGACCGAGAGTGCGCGACGCAGTTCGAGGCTGGGATCCTCGGTTGCACGGACGCGCTGCAGGAGGCGCACCTGCATTTCGTGGAGCGGGAGCAGGTAGGTGTCGCGCACAGCGAAGGTGCGCTGCAGCGTGGGGCTGGCCGCCAGGAGGTCAGACTCTCCGGTGATGCGCAGTACC
>CAZLMT010000021.1:7095-27578 GCA_964560615.1 uncultured Actinomyces sp. | reverse complement strand
TCGCAGCCGCACTCAGAGACTCCGGCCTGGAGTGGTCTCCGGCCTGAGTCAGGCCTTCACCTTCACCGCACCGGCGAGCTGCTGCTCGGTGAAGCCGCCCTCGACGACCCCCTGCGTGGCGAATCGGTAGAGCACCACGGAGAACACTCCGCGAATCGCACTGAGGATCAGGCTGGCGATAGCCAAGACGACGAAGCCGATGACCGCGATCGGCACGCCGACCGCCACCGCTCCTGACATCGCGAGGAAGGCACCCCCCACGATGGCGATGATGGCAGGCAGGACCGCCACTAGGGCGATGGGGAGGCCGATGCGCACACCGCCGGAGAGCTGAGTGCCCCAGCGCTGCTTGAAGGTGGCAGCGGACTTCTTGATCGCGTCGATCATGCCGAGGTCGTCGAGCATCATGGCCGGCATCACGAAGAAGGTGATGAGTTGCCACATCACATCGGCAGCAGCGGCGAGCACGTTGCGGAAGATCACCGAGACCAGACCGCCTGAGTTGTTGCCGCGCAGGAGCCCGACAAGCACGTTGACCACCGTGCCCACGAAGGCCCAGCGCGCCAGTCGACCCAAGCGACCGAAGGCGGTGCCGAGCCCGTGACCGAGAGAGGACTTGCCCCCCTCGAGCTCAGCTGCCGCGCTCACCGTGAGACCCGCTTGGAAGATCGCGGTGACCAGCATCACTAGGTATAGGCCGATGATGACCAGCGCCCAGCCGATCCAGTTGCGGTCAGCTGCGATGAAGAGGAAGCCCGGGACAACGACGAGGAACGGCACGAGGCATGCCACAGCACCGAGCGTCGGATACGCGATCAGGTATCGGTTGCCCTTGAGCAAGGCCCACGACTGCCGCGTCAGCGCGCGGCTATCACCCCAAGCTCCCATGGCTAGGCCGAACTTTTGCGAAACAGCGCCGCGACGAGGGCGACGAGAATCGTGGCCACGAGGATCTGCAGGACCAGGGTCAGCCAACTGAAGCCCCAGACCTGGTCGAAGAACTGCACCCCGATCCACGTGCCGATCGCGGCGCCCACGATCCCGCAAAGGATGGTCATGATGCAGCCGATGGGCTGCATGCTGGGGACGAGGATGCGGGCGATGAGGCCGATGACGATCCCCACGCCCAGAACACTGAAGAAGCCGGTCATCTCCATGGAGCGACTATGGCACTTCGCAGCCCCACCAGCGGTGACCTCAGGGCGTGTCGCCCTCTCTCGCTAGAGCCACGACGCGCGAGAGCGCCCTGCGGTACTTCTTGCGGTACCCGCCCCGGAGCATCTCCTCGGAGAAGAGGCGCTCGAGCGAGATACCCGATGCCCGGACGGGGATGTCGCGGTCGTAGAGCCGATCCACCAGGACCACCGTCCGCAAGGCCTCCACCTGGTCCGTGAGGGTGCGCACATCGGTGAGGTGGACGGCCGTCACACCATCGAGGAGGGCGGCGTAACGCGAAGGGTGGATCCGCCCGAGGTGGCGCTGCACTTCGCGCCAATCATCGAGGGTCGCCGTCTGCACCCCCTCGGCGAGAGCGCGCACCTGATCTTCGGAGAGCGGCTCCGGCGCGACGGGTGTGCCGCGATGGCGGTAGTCATCGCCGTCGATCCGCACGATATCGAAGTGCGCCGAGAGCCCTTGAATCTCACGGAGGAAGTCCTCAGCCGCGAAGCGCTCCTCGCCGAGGCGCTCTGGCAGGGTGTTGGACGTCGCCGCGAGGCGCACGCCGGCATCCACGAGTTTGCCCAGGAGCGTGGACATGAGGACCGTGTCACCGGGGTCATCGAGTTCGAATTCGTCAATGCATATGAGTCGGTACGCCGACAGGCGTGATACCGCCTCCGCGAAGCCCAACGCCCCGACGAGGTTGGTGTACTCCACGAACGTGCCGTAGGCGCGCGGTTCAGGCGCGACATGCCACAGGGACGCGAGGAGGTGCGTCTTGCCCACGCCGAAGCCACCGTCGAGATAGACGCCCGCACGGGACTCGGGAGGGGCGGCACGGCGCCGCCATCGCCGACCCGGGGCCTCCCCCAGCCTCGCGGCAAAGGCTTCTAGGCCAGCGACTGCAGCAGCCTGGCTGGGTTGGGCCGGGTCCGGGGCGTAGGTGTCGAAGCGCACCTTCTCGAAGTGCGGGGGCGGGACGAGATCGGTGAGCAGGCGCTCCGGCGTCACCGCCGGGTCTCGATCGACAAGTCGCCCTGGCACCTGCCGGATGCTACGCGCCCACCGGAACCAGGCCCGTGTCACCATCGCGACATGGAGACCACCGCTGTGCCCGCGTCCATCGGTGATCCTCCCTGGGATCTGCCCGTCACACCGCCGATCGCACCCATGCTCGCGACACTCGCGGGCGATTCCGTGCCGAGTGACCCTGGGCTGGCATACGAGCCCAAGTGGGACGGCTTCCGTGCGATCGCATTCCGATCGGGCGATCGCGTCTGCCTGCAGGGGCGCGGTGGTGACGATCTCGCTTACGCATTCCCCGAGGTGATCTCCGCGCTTCGCCGAGCCCTTCCCGACCGGATCGTCCTCGACGGCGAGGTGGTCATCGTGCGTCACGGATTGCTCGATTTCCCCGCCCTCGGCACCCGGCTTCGCCCACGCAGCGAGTCAGCGTCCATCCTTCGCCTTGCCGACGAGACGCCCGCCATCTTCATCGCGTTCGACATCCTTGCCCTCGGGGATCGCTCCCTCATCGACGAGAGGTACGCCGATCGGCGGGCAGCCCTCGAGGGGCTGGCATGGGAGTCGCCCGGCGTCCGACTGACCCCGATGACGTCCGACCACGCCGAAGCCGTGCGGTGGTTCCACGAGTTCGAAGGCGGTGGACTCGACGGACTCATTGCCAAGGCCACCGATGCGCCGTACCAACCGGGCAAACGCACCCTGCTGAAGGTGAAGCACCGGCGCACCCTCGACGCCGTCGTCGCCGGGTGGCGTCCCCACGCCAAGAACCCGGACGAGGTCGCCTCGCTCCTGCTCGGTCTCTACGACGATCACGGTCGACTCCACCATGTCGGTGCGGCCTCCGGGTTTTCGGCAGCGCGGCGCCGCGAGGTCACCGAGAACCTGCGACCCGCGCGCCTCGACGACGATGCGGACCATCCATGGCGCGGAGAAGACGAGGACGTCCGGCGCCCCGGAGGCGTCAATCGCTGGAACCGCGGCCGTGCGCAGGCATGGCACGCACTCACTCCCGTGCAGGTGGCGGAGGTGGCCTATGACCAGTTCGAGGGTAATCGACTGCGTCATGTGGCGACGTGGCTGCGCTGGAGGCCCGATCGCTCCCCCGAGTCGTGCACCTACGACCAGCGACCCATCGACTCCCTCATTGACATCAGCGCCGTACTGGGGATCCCGGGCGCCTGATCTTCAAGGATTCCTCGGGATCACATGGGGTCGCCCCCGGAATTGTCAGGATCGTGTGAGGAAGCCCTGGGAAGCGCCCCGTGAACGGGCTTCGGGAGCCGTGAGCATGCCAACGTGATTCACAGCGATGCGAGCCACGCATCCGGCTTTGGGAGTCACTATGACCACTCGACGCACGATCGCCGCGACAGCCGCCATCTTGCTCATCGGCACCGGTGCCGTCGCCGCAGGAGCCACCGCCGTCCAGGCCCGCGAAGGTGGGCACGCCGGCAAGGGTCCCGGGCTTGGCGTAGGTGTCGGGATCGGCCACGGAGACAAGCTCGGGCAGGGCCAACTCCAAGACCGCTGGCTCGAGCGTCACGTCGACCGGACCTCGACCGACGAGGCTCGCGCTGCACTGAAGGCAGCTCTCGAGTCCGCGCGCACCGCGCTCCGTGACGCCATCGATGCCGCCGGCGACGACGCTGCCGCTCGCGAGGCCGCACGCGTCGCCTTCGCGTCGGCTGTGCAGGCTGCCGTTGCGGCGTTCGATACCGCGACCCTGCCTGCGGATCAGCTTGCCGCCGTCACCGCCTACCGGTCAGCCATGGCGGGTGCGATCGAGCAGCTGCGCGCAGCTGTCGGGTCCGCACACGGCACCTTCAAGACAGCGACCTCCGAAGCCCAGACGACACTTAAGGCGGCCATGGCTGCCGCCACCACGCGCGAGGAGCGGCGAGCCGCGTGGTCGGCGTACCGCGACGCCATCGAGCCTGCGCGTGAGGCCCAGCGCACCGCCGTACGCACCGCGTCGGAGGCCTTCAGGAGCTCGGTCGAGGCGGCCCGCGATGCGCTCGAGGCCGCTATCCCGCAGTCCTAGCAACCGCACCGCAAGGGCCCACGAGCCGGCGTTCCCCCTGTAGGGACAGGCTCGTGGGTCCTTGCGTGTGCGCCGTGGCACGATGCCCTCACCACTCACGGGAGGGCGAGCATGGAGTTCTACGGCCACATCATCAACAACGAGGAGGTCCCCTCCCTCGACGGCGCGACCATGCCCGATGTCGACCCCTACACGCGCGAGCCGTGGGCGACCATCGCGTGCGGTGCTAAGGCCGATGCTGACCGCGCGGTCGCCGCGGCCCGCGAAGCCTTCGATTCCGGACCCTGGCCGCGGATGGGCTACGAGAAGCGCCAGCAACTCATGCATCGGCTCGCCGACCTCATGGAGGAGCACGCCGAGGATCTCGCCATGGCGGACACCCGGGACATGGGCAAGCCCATCACCCAGTCCCGTCACGACGTAGCCCGCTCCGTCCTCAACGTCCGCTTCTTCGCCGATCATGCGCGCATGTCGACCGCGGAGACGCTTCCCATGGACACGGGCCACCACGCCTACACCCGCTGGGAGCCCGTAGGCGTCGTCGTGGCGATCTCGCCGTGGAACTTCCCGCTCATGCTGGGCACCTGGAAGGTGATGCCCGCGCTGGCCTGGGGCAACACGGTCGTCTGGAAGCCTGCAGAGGACACGCCCGTCTCGGCCACGATCATGGGCCGCCTTGCGGTCGAGGCCGGCTTCCCCCCCGGCGTGCTCAACGTCGTCCACGGCTACGGCCCCGATTCAGCCGGATCGGCCCTCACCGAGAATCCCGATGTCGAGCGCATCACCTTCACAGGCGAGTCCGGCACGGGCAAGATCATCAGCGCTGTTGCGGCGCGCAACCTCACTCCCGTCAGCCTTGAGCTCGGTGGCAAGGGCGCCAACATCGTCTTTGACGATGCCGACATCGACAACGCGGTGCACTGGGCCGTGGAGGCGATCTTCCGCAACGCCGGTCAGGTCTGCCTGGCAGGCAGCCGCCTCTACGTCCAGCGTGGCATCTACGAGGACTTCATGGCCCGCTACAAGGTCGCAGCGGAGGCGCTCGTCATGGGTGATCCCAAGGACCCCGCGACGCAATTCTCCGCGGCGCTCGCGAGCCAGGAGCACTTCACCAAGGTGCAGGGCTACCTCGGCACCGAGGCACTCGGCGGGGGCCGCGTGCTCACCGGCGGTGTGGGCGACGGCTGGAGCGTCAAGCCGACGATCATCACCGACGCTCCCGCGGACGCACGCGTCGTCAAGGAGGAGATCTTCGGCCCGGTGACGGTGGCCACGCCCTTCGACACGGAGGACGAGGCCGTCGCGCTCGCGAATGCCACTCGCTACGGGCTCAACGCGATGGTCTTCACCGAGAATCTCAGCCGGGCACATCGCATGGCGGCCAGGCTCAATGCCGGCACCGTGTGGGTCAACTGCTTCTTCATCCGTGACCTGCGCCTGCCCTTCGGCGGATTCGGGGATTCGGGCGTAGGCCGCGAGGGCGGCAACTTCAGTCGTGAGTTCATGACCGAGCCCAAGGCCGTGGTCATGCAGATCGACCAGGAGTGAGTGAGCGCTCACGCGCCCGGCTGCCACTGTTGACGGGCCCTAGGCTGCGACCGTGAGCCATCCCCTCGACCCGCTCTCGGCCGCCGAACTGGCCGAGGTCTGCGCGGTGCTGAGGGCCGAGGCACTTCTCGGTGGCCCGCGCCTACTGGCGCTGCTACAGCTCGAGGAGCCGCCCAAGGCCACCGTCCGCGCGTGGCGGCCGGGCGACACCCTTCCACGGCTGGCGCGAGCCACGCTCTGGGACGGTGCCGAGCAGCTGGTGCGCATCGCGCTGGTCGAGGTAGGCGGCGGCGTGCTCGAAGTGCGGGAGGCGCCCGGCGCCCTCGCCTCGGTGCTCGCTTTGGAGTGCCAGCGGGTGAAGGACGCCGTGCGACGCGACGAACGACTCCTCGCCGCTCTCGCCCGGCGCGGTATCACTGACGTGGACTCGGTGCATATCGAAGCCTGGTCTTTCGGGTCGGAGGTACCCGAGGGCATCGACGCCACACGCCGGCTGGTGTGGACCCCGATATGGCTACAGCCCGAGCCCGACTCCAACGTCTACGCGCACCCGATCGAGGGCCTGCGCACCATCGTCGACCTCGACTCCTGCGAGGTCTTGCGCGTGGAGGATGACGAAGGCTCCCCGCCTATCCCGCTGACGCCCGGCCCCTACCGGGCCGACCAGACCCGCGAGGACGTGCGACTGCGCGACCTCGCCATCGTGCAGAAGGACGGCCCGTCGTTCGCGGTCGATGGCTGGGGTGTGCGCTGGGAGCGCTGGCGGCTGCGCGTCGGCTTCGACCAGCGTGAGGGACTTGTGCTTCACGACGTGAGATTCGACGATGCCGGCCGCGAGCGGCCGATTGCCTACCGCATGTCGATCGCCGAGCTCGTGATCCCCTACGGCGACAGCGCCCCGGGAGCGCTGCGCAAGCAGGCCTTCGACACCGGGGAGTTCAACCTCGGCAATTACACGAACTCCCTCACCCTGGGCTGTGACTGTCTCGGCGAGATCGTCTACCTCGACGTGGCGGTGGCCGACGCGCTCGGCAACGTGCAGGAGATCCCCCAGGCGATCTGCATGCACGAGGAGGACCACGGAATCCTCTGGAAGCACACCGACCAGAACGACCACGTAGAGGTGCGGCGCTCACGCCGCTTCGTGGTGTCATCGATCGTCACGGTGAACAACTACGAGTACGGCTACTTCTGGTACCTCTACCAAGACGGCTCCATCGAGTTCGAAGCCAAGCTCACGGGCATCGTGCTCACCACCGCCGGGGAACCAGGCGACCCGACACCTTCGGCCACAGAGCTCGAGCCCGGCCTTCTCGCGCCGTACCACCAGCACATCTTTTGCGCACGCCTCGACATCGACATCGACGGAGGGCCGAACACTCTGGTGGAGGTGGAGTGCGAGCCTCTTCCGCCCGGGCCGCTCAACCCAGAGGGCTCCTCCTACACGACCCGTCAGACCGTGCTGGCGCGGGAATCGGCCGCTCAGCGGGAGGTCAACCCCTTTACCGGCCGCTACTGGAAGGTGGTCAACCGCGAGGTGGCCGGCCACCTAGGCGCACCGGTTGCCTACAAGCTCGTGCCCGGCGCCGTCACGTGGCCGATGGCCTCACCCGAGTCGGTTATCGGGCGACGTGCGGCCTTCATGTACCACCACCTGTGGGCCACCCCGAATCGCAGGGACGAGCGGTATCCCGCGGGTGAGTTTCCCTACCAGCACCCGGGCGGCGCAGGTCTGCCCGAGTGGACTGCGGCCGACCGGCCGCTCGAGGACACCGACCTGGTGCTGTGGCACGTGTTCGGCACCAATCACATCCCGCGCGCGGAGGACTGGCCGGTGATGCCCGTGGAACGCACCGGGTTCATGCTCAAGCCCGTGGGCTTCTTCCGGCGCAACCCCGGCATCGAGGTTGCGGCTCCAGGCGGCCACTGCCACTGAGCGCTGGACGCCACCGAGTCTGACGCGTCCTAGTCTGACGTGTCGTGCCTACGACGGCTGGGCTGCACGCGGGGCGGCTCGCCCGGCATCTTGGGGTAGTCGGGCGGAAACGGCATCTCGCCCAGGCCGCGCGCCTCGACATCCTCTTGCCACAGGTCGAGCAGGGGTGTGATGTCGAATCGCGTGCGACCGAGGCTCGCCCAGGGATTGCCCCTCTCGGCCCTGATTGCGGGAGCCGAGATGACCGTGAACTCAGCGGGGTCAACGTCGGGCAGCGTCTCCCAGGACACGGGCATGGATACAGGGGCGCCCGGGCGGGCGCGGACAGACCACGCGGACGCCATCGTCCGATCACGCGCCATCTGGTTGTAGTCGACGAAAACCCGGGACCCTCGCTCCTCCTTCCACCACGCCGTGGTGACCAGGTGAGGGAGTTGGCGCTCCAGAGCACGGCCGAGGGCGATCGTCGCGTGACGCACCTCGAGGAACTCCCAGCGTGGCTCGATTGCTACGAAGATGTGCAGCCCCCGACCACCACTCGTCTTGACGAACGGCTCGGCACCCCACACTCTCAGCATCTCCGCCAGCGTCTGTGCAGCCTCTACGGCGTCGCCGAAGTCGCGCCCCTCCTGCGGGTCGAGATCGATACGCAATTCGTCGGGTCGATCGACGTCGTCCCGGGTGACGGGCCACGGGTGGAAGGTGACGGTGCCGAGGTTGGCGGCCCAGATGATCGTGGCGACGTTGGACGGGCACACCTGCACCGCAGTGCGCCCGGACGGGAAGGTGATGCCGACATGGTCGACGAAGTCGGGCACGGACTTCGGAAGGTGCTTGTTGTAGAAGGACTCCTGCCGCTGCCCATCGATGATGACCCCGTCGGGGAAGCGTTGCAGGGTCGTGGGGCGGTCGCGAAGTGCCGCCAGTAAGTCGGGGGCCACGGCGAGGTAGTAGGACACCAGATCCGCCTTGGTGATGGCACCTGCGGAGTCCCGCCACATCGGTTTCTCGGGACTGGTGAGGCGGACGGCTATGCCGTCGGCATCGACCTCCCGAGGGTCGCCGTGCTCACGGGCCATGCCGCAGGCTAGCGCGTTGCCGATAGGGTGCCGGCGTGTCTGTCACCGTGATTGTCTTCCTCTTGCTCGGGATCTTCCTCGTGCTTTTCGGCCTCGCCTTCGCCTTCTACGGCATGTCCAGTGAGAAGGCCTACTGGTTCCAGCGGGATCCCCAGGGCAATCCCTCGCGGGAGGCGACCCCCTTCCGCAAGGTCTACACACACGCCTTCGCCATCGCGGTGAGCGATGAGCGCGCGCCGCTGCGCATCGCGGCTATCGGCGTGGTGCTCATCTACCTGGGCATTGCGAGCCTCATCGCGTCGGCAATCTTCGCGCTCGTGTGACATGAAGGCCGTCGCGCCGAGAATCACCGCCTACCTGGCACAGCACCCGCGGCTTGCCCGGGCCGCTCACTTCGCTTCTGCCATTGCGTCGGCACAGTCGCGCGAGCGCATCAGCCTCTCGGCTGCCGCTGTCGCCTTCTGGGCTGCCATCGCCGTGACGCCGACCCTGATCGCCATCAGCATCATCTTTGGCCGCCTCGTCGATCCCGCCGTCCTTAACGACGCTGTGCAGACACTGCGGAGCTCGGCACCGGACTCCTTCGCAAGCCTCCTCGCGAGCCAAATACAGACGGCATCGAAGGCGTCCAGCTCAACCGTGTCGTGGAGCCTGGTCCTCTCGCTCATCACGGTGCTCTGGGCAGTCTCGTCGGGCATCTACGCCTTCCTGCGAGCGGTGCGCGTGGCCTACGGCATGGATCCGCAGCACTACATCAACGCCCGCGCCATCGCCTTCCTCGGAGCACTCCTCACCGTCCTGGTCCTGGGGATCCTTCTTCTGGCAAGCGCGGCCGGGGCAGCCTGGGCTAGCTCTCTCGATGAACCTTGGCGGGCAGTGGCGTTCACCGTGGGGATTGCCGTAGGGCTGCTCATCGGCACGGCACTGCTCGTGCTCACCTTCCGTACCGCCGGCGGCAAGCAGGGGCCCTCAGTGCACTGGCCGGGCGCAGCCTTCGGCACGGTGGGCAGCCTCGCCGTCTTCATCGGCTTCGGCGTCTACCTGCGCTTCGCGACGAGCTACCAGGCGATGTACGGCGCCCTCGCGAGCAGCGTCATCCTCAGCCTGGTGCTCTACGTCGCGGCGTACGTCATCCTCATCGGGGCCGTCGCCAATGCGCAGCTCGCCGGCATCGGCACCGATCAGGCGGAGCCCTCGCGGCCGAGCAACTCCCCGGCGTAGTCCGGCACGAAGCGCGTCAGATCGCGCGGCGGGCGCTGATAGCCGTGCCCGTCTGGGCGCTCAGGGAGCACGAGAGGTGGCCTCGTCACCGATTCGTAGGGAATCGTGGAGAGCAGGTGATGGATCATGTTGATGCGGGCGCGCCTCTTGTCATCGGCCTCGACGTCAAGCCAGGGCGACTCAGCGGTGTCGGTGTGCACCATCATTTCATCCTTGGCCCGGGAGTAGTCCTCCCAGCGGGTGATGGACTCCAGGTCCATCGGGGAGAGCTTCCACTGCCGCATCGGATCATTGAGCCGCGACGCGAAGCGCTTCTCCTGCTCGTGATTGCTCACACTGAACCAGTACTTGCGCAGATAGATGCCGTCTTCGATGAGCATGCGTTCGAAGATCGGCGCCTGCCGCAAGAAGAGGCGGTACTCCTCCGCGGTGCAGAAGCCCATGACTCGCTCCACGCCCGCACGGTTGTACCAGGAACGATCGAAGAGCACGATCTCACCGGCCGCGGGGAGCTGCTCCACGTAACGCTGGAAGTACCACTGGGTGCGCTGTCGCTCCGTCGGGGTGGGCAAGGCTGCGATACGGGCCATGCGGGGGTTGAGGTACTCCGTCACGCGCTTGATCGTCGATCCCTTGCCTGCGGCATCGCGGCCCTCGAAGACGACAACGACGCGAGCCCCGGTCGACTTGACCCACTCCTGCATGGTGACGAGCTCGCCCTGCAACTGGTAGAGGGTTGACTCGTAGAAAGCGCGAGGAAGCTTCTTGGTGCTCATGCCTCCATCCAAGCATCGTTCAGCCAGGAGCTACGGCGACTCCGGCATGCCGGTGCGCGCCGATCTCAGGGCGGCATCGAAGACACGATGAGCGAACAGGGCCTCGGCCGGAGTCGCGGTGCCGAAACGACCCTGGAGCTCCCCCGCACGCTCAGCGAGGTAGGACGCCCACATCTGCAGGAGGGCGTCTCCGAAGCCGAACTCGAAGATGGGTCCAGAGACGACCGGCCACGCCGACACAAGGCCGGGCTGGACCTCCTCCCAGATCTGCTCGCCCTCGCGGACCGTGAAGCGGCGCAGGAGAGTGGGCTCACGCGTGCTGAACCGCACACCTCCCTCCATGCCGATGGCATCGAAGAACCATGTATTCGAGTGCCCGGGGGCGATGCGCCGGGTCTCCCACAGCATGGTGAAGTCGCGGCCCTCAGGAGGATGCGCCGTGCAGGTGAGAAGGGCGTTGTCCCAGGTGTCGCAGGGCACCGGAGTCCCGTCCGGGCCGGGGCGCTCGCGCACCACGTCGTCGAGCCGGGCGTAGACCACCTCGGGCTGCCAATGCAGTCTCAGGGGCAGGTGCGCGACGTGAAGTCCGAGGTCGCCCATCACTCCAATGGCACCGCAGGTCTCGGACTTCCGCTTCCAGTTGATGGGCTTGGCCCGGTTCAGGTCCGATGAATGCCAGAAGCCCGAGCGCACGTCGAGGATGTCCCCCAGCGCTCCTGACGCGGCGTAGGCATAGGCCCGCTGCGCCCCGGGGAAGAAGGGGAACTCGCTGGAGACGCGCACGAAGGCATCAGAGGCGTCCACGGCACCGACGATCCGCTCGGCGGCGGCCGCATCGATGCCGAAGGGCTTCTCGCCGAGGAAGTCCCGCCCCGCCGCGGCCGCGGCGACGTAGATCTCCTCATGCAACTGATGCGGCACCGCAATGTAGAGCACGTCGATTCCATCGTCGTCCACCAGCGACCGCCAGTCGTCGGTCAGGCGCTCGACAGAACCCACCCGCGTGAACCAGTCGCGCGCCGCAGGCGAGGGATCCGCCACGGCAACGACCCTGGGCCGTGCCGGGTGATCGACGAGGAGGTCCCAGCGGCCGCACACGGCTGCGAGCTCGCGGCCCATGAGCCCACCGCCAATGATGCCGATGCGCACGTCGCCGGACGAGGTCATGACGCCTGGACGATCTCCAGCGCACGCCGCGCATCGGCCCCGTCGTGCAACATCGCCATGAGCGCACGGGTCATCCCGGCAGGGTTGCCGTGCTGGATGATGTTGCGGCCGTAGACGAGGCCAGCCGCGCCCTGGGCCAGGAGTGCCTCGGTGCGAGCGAAGATCTCCTCGTCCGACACCCGGCCGCCACCCCGGATAAGGACGGGAATGCCCGACGCCGTGCGGACGACCTCGTGGTAGTCGGACGGGTCGTCGGTGGGATCGGCCTTGATGACGTCGGCTCCGAGCTCCACTGCCTGTCGGACGATGGGGATGATGAGGTCGAGCTCGCCATTGACGGTGTAGGGACCCGCAGCGGTCTCCTTCATCACCAACGGCTCGACCATGAGCGGCATGCCGTAGAGATCGCACTGCTGGCGGAGCTCCATGACATTGCGGATGCACGCCTCGCGCATCTCAGGGCGCCCTGGTAGGTCGAGCAAATTGACCACCACGCATGCGGCATCGAGGCGCACGGCGGTGAGCACGGCATCGGGCGCGATCGCGCTGAACATGTGGTCGGGCAGCACGCTGCCGTAAACATTGGCCACGTCAGTGCGCATCACCAGGGCCGGGCGGTGCCTGCCTCCCTGGGACTGCAGGAGTCGTGCCTGGCCCGGGGTGAGCTGGATCGCATCGGGATCGGCCTGGACCAGTGCGGTCACGGCCGAGGGAAGGTCTTCGATCCCCGCAAGGAAGCTGCCCTGGCCGAAGAAGCCGTGGTCGACGGCGATGTCGAGGCAGCGCCCCGAATCGGGGTTGAAGAGCCTGCGCAGCCGGTACGCGGTGTCGGACATGACCCTCCCTGCAGGTCGTCAGTGGCGGTCCCCCGAAGACTCGGTCAGCCTATCGGGATTGGCGCGCGGCAGGGGCGCGCCGGGTGCCAGGATGTGGACGTGACCGCGACGCCCGTGCTTCTGCCCGTGAACCAGTTCGACCACTTCTACCGTGGCGGCGATCGCATCGGTGCCTTAAGGGGCGGCCCGGGCGGACCGCAGCGACCCGAGGAATGGATCGGCTCGACGACCACCCGCTTCGGGCAGGAGACCCAGGGGCTCAGCGCCCTGCCCGGCGACGGCTACCTCCGCGATGCCGTCATCGCGGACCCGGCTGCCTGGCTCGGACCCGCCCATGTCGCTCGCTACGGCAGTGACGTCGAGGTCCTCGTCAAGTTCCTCGACCTCGGGCAGCGCCTGCCCGTGCACCTTCACCCGAATCGCGAGTTCGCGCGGCGCCATCTCGGCCTGGCCCACGGCAAGACGGAGGCGTGGTACGTCGTCGACGCGCCCCCCGGTGCGCGCGTCGGTGTGGGCTTCGCTGAGGCCATGCCGCTCGCCGAAGTGGCGGCCATGGTGGCGGCGCACGACAGTGCGGGCCTGCTCGCATCGCTTCGGACACGCGAGGTGCGACCCGGCGATGCCATGCTCGTGCCGGCCGGGCTGCCCCACACGGTGCAGGAAGGCGTCTTCGTCCTCGAGCTCCAGGAGCCCACCGACCTGTCCATCCTGCTCGAGTGGCAGGACTTCGCCGTGGACGGCGACCGCGACGGACACCTCGACCTCGGCTTCGACACTGCCCTTCAGGCCGTCGACACCTCGGCGGTGAGCGACACCGATCTCGATCGTCTCGTCGTACGCCGTGAGGAGATCGACAGGGCAGGCCTCACGTCAGCGCTCCCCCGCGCCGCCGACGCCTACTTCCGTGCGCAGCATCTGGACACCAGCGCGGGGCCGGTGCCGGTCGATGCGGGCTTTGCCGTGATCGTGGTGCTCGATGGGGCAGGCTCCATCACCTCCGGGCATGGAATGCATCCGGTCGCCAAGGGCGACGTCCTGCTCATGCCCTACGCGGCGGGCGACTGGACGGCCGACGGAGCCCTCGTCGCCGTGGCATGCCGCCCACCGGCGCCCGATGCGCCCGAGGCGGCACGCTGACCATGTCCGACCTGCTCGTGGGCATTGACGTGGGGACCACCCGCGTCAAGGCGCTCGCGGTTTCCCTCGACGGTGGCGTCGTCGGGGAGGCGGAGGCGCCAACGCCGTGGCGCCACGATGGCGCCTGCTCCGACATTGACTCCGACACTCTCGCAGCGCTGGCGATGACCGTGGCGGACGCGTGCCTCGACGATCCACGTGTGCCCTCGGGGTCGCAGGTTCGGGGCATCGGCGTCACCGGCATGGCGGAGGCGGGCGCACTCCTCGACGCCGCCGGCCGCCCATGCGCCCCGACGCTCGCCTGGCACGACCCTCGGGGTCTGGCTGAGCCCATCCGTGAGCGCGTGTCTCGCGAGGAGTTCTGGAGAGCCTGCGGCGTGCGACTCAATTCCAAGCCCTCCCTGGCCAAAGTCCTGTACCTGTACGAGGCCTACCCCGAGAGTCGCGATCGAGCAGTGCGCCATCTGGGCGTGGGCGACTGGGTCATCCACGCGATGGGCGGAGAGCAGGTGGCGGAGCGCTCCATCCTGTCGCGCTCCGGTCTCTACGACGTCCTCGCAGATGAGCCGTGGCAGCCTGCTACAGACCTCGTCGGGGATCTCACGGCACCGCGCATCATCTGGGCGGGCGAGCCCGCGGGGACCGTGGGCGCGCAAGCTCCTGAGCGACTGCGCGGTGCCACGCTCACGGCAGCCGGTCTCGACCACGAGTCCGCGGCCTTTGCGATGGGAGCCATGCGCCTGGGCGTGCTCACCGACTCGCTCGGCACGGCGGAGGCCCTCCTGCGACTCTTCGCACCGGTGGATCGCGACACGGTCGCGCGCCTGGTCGAGCGAGACGTGGGCATCGGATGGGGCGTGGTGCCGGGCTACCTCTGCACGGTCGGAGGACTCCTCACTGGCCTCTCGCTCGAGCGGATGGCAGCCCTCCTGGGCCTCACGGACCGAGAGCGGCGTCGGGTGGTGTCGCTCGAGGCGCTCACCCTCGACCGCACCGTGGTGCCCTTCCGCATCGCCGAGGCAAGCCACGAGGGGCTCACCCTGACAGGTGTGACCGAGGGGCTCTCGCCCGCGCTGGCATGGCGCGCGGCGGTCGATGACCTGACGTCGCTTTCGACCGACCTCATCGACTTCATCGAGGCCGTCATCGGGCCCCGCACAGAGGCCATGGTCACCGGCGGCTGGTCGCACGACCCCACGGTCGCTCAAGCTAAGCGGCTCCAACTCGGCGACTACGCGACCAGTTCGGTTGCCGAGGCTGCCGCCATGGGCGCGGCGTACTTCGGCGGGATGGCAGCCGGGTTGCTCCCCAGGCCCGGGCCCACGGAGTCGCCCGCGTGGGGCTAGCCCTTGGGGCGAAGCGTGCAGTCGGAGGCCAGGTCCCATGACATGACCTGCTGGAGACGGTCCAGGCAGTTGGTGAGCACGAGTGCGCCGCTGCGATCCAGCCGCGCCGAGATCGTGCGCCCGGATTTGTCGAAGCGACCCTCGCGAGCGGTGATGACGACGTTGTCGCCCACCACGGTCACGGACACCGGGATTCGGGGGTCGCGTTGACCACTCTGCCGCTCGAAGCGCAGGTGCCCGACGTAGCCCACCGCACGTCCCGGGGCCTCGCGCAGGACCAGGTAGTAGCCGATGCGGTTGTCCCGGAGAGAGTCCGAGACCCAGCGACCGGACAGGTCGGGTGCAGCCACCGCGGGAGGCACGACCACGGACAGGAGACCGACCGCACCGGCCGCGGCAAGGGCCGCGGCAAGGACTCGAGACAGGGTTCGCATCGCCCCAGTGTGTGGCCGGGAGGTCCCCGGGGCCACCCGAGCAAAGCCGGGCCGCCAATCTGCGCCTGACCCCTCTCGCTGTTACTCTCACGTTCAGTGAGGGAGGCTTCCATGGCCGCTGAAGATCAGGGACCGGCAGACGCGCTGCGCACCGTCTGGCAGGGCACCCCGGGCGCACTCGAGGAGCTCGACGCCGAGTGCAGCCCCACGAAAGCCTGCCGCAACATGAAGGACGTGACCTTCGACGCCTTTGCCGAGGATGGCGGGGATATCCGCGCGGCATGGCGCAACACCCTCGAGCGCGAGGGCAAGCTCGGCACCGGCTCGGTCGCCGACCTCGTCTTCGGCGAATCGAACTGAGCCCTCCGTGAGCACCACCTTCGACTCACTGACGGTCCCCGGCCTTACGGAGGACCTGCTCGCCCAGGGCTACATCGCCGATCGAGGGCTCGCCACGTCTGTGCTGCTCGCCCTCAAACTCGGCAAGCCACTGCTCCTCGAAGGCGAGGTCGGAGGCGGCAGGACCGGGCTCGTCAAGACACTCGGCACGATGCTTGGCCGCGATCTCATCCGCCTCCAGTGCTACGAGGGCATCGACATCCACCACGCCGTCTACGAGTGGGACTACGCCCGGCAGATGCTGCACATTCGCTCGCTCAGCCAGTCGGACGAGGTGGATGCCGAGGCTGATCTCTTTGGGCCCCGCTTCCTCCTCGAGCGCCCTCTCCTCCAAGCCGTGCGCGCGGGTGAACGCAGCGTGCTCCTCATCGACGAGGTCGACCGCGCCGACGACGAGTTCGAGGCCTTCCTCCTGGAGCTCCTCGGGGACTTCCAGGTGACGATCCCCGAGATGGGCACCATCCGTGCTGAGGCCAGGCCCATCGTCATCCTCACGTCCAATCGGACCCGCGAGCTCCACGACGCCCTCAAGCGCCGGTGCCTCTACACCTGGATCGGCTTCCCTCCCGCGGAGCGCGAGGTGCAGATCGTGCGGACCCGCCTACCTGAGGTAGGCGCGGCGCTCGCCGGTCAGGTCGTGGCCGCGGTCAATCGCCTCCGCGAGATGGACCTCGAGAAGCCTCCCGGCGTCGCGGAAACGATTGACTGGACGGAGAGCCTTGACGCCCTCGGCGTCGACACTCTCACCGACGACGCCGCGCTCGACACTCTGGGCGCCGTCGTCAAGGACCGTGACGACCTGGAGTTCGCCTCAAAGAGCATCCAGGATGTCGTCACCTGACGTGACCGGCACGGACGGGGCGCCCGGAGGCGGCTTCGACGCCCTCCTTGTCGATTTCGGCCACGCCCTGCGATCCGCCGGGTTGCCTATCGGCACGGACGACATCCTCACCTTCTGCGAGGGCACGGCACAACTCGACGTCACGGACCTCATGGATGTGTACTGGTCGGGCCGCACCACCCTGGTGAGGAGGCGTGAGCATGTCGCGATCTACAACCTCGTCTTCCGGATGTTCTTCCTCGACGTCGACCCGGTGCGCACGGACGAGCGCAAGAGGATGATGCGCGCCTCGGCCAACGCCGGGGCGACGCTGGAGATCCCCAATACCGAGCCCGGCCTGCCCGGCGACATGAGCCCGGACGAGGCCAAGCTTGGCTACGTCGCAAGCACCTCCGAGGTCTATCGACACAAGGCCTTCGCCGACTGCTCCGACGACGAACTCCGGCAGTTGCGGCGCCTCATGTCGCGCATGCGCGTCACTCCCCCGCGTCGCCGCACCCACCGCACGACAAGGGCGCGTCGCAGCGCCACGCTAGACATGCGGCGGATGGCCCGCGACACCATGCGCTCCATGGGCGAGCCTCGCGATCTCGCCTTCAAGCAGCGCAAGCACAAGCTTCGCCCGCTCGTGCTCATCCTGGATGTCTCGGGCTCCATGGCCGACTACTCCCGCAACCTCCTGCAGTTCGCGTACTCCGCGAAGCGCGCCAATGCCAAGGTGGAGGTCTTCTGCTTCGGCACGCGCCTCTCGCGGATCACGCGCGCGCTGGACCGTCGCGATCCCGACGCGGCGATGCGCCAGGCTGGTGAGGCCGTGCTGGACTGGGACGGCGGCACTCGCATCGGTGACTCGCTCAAGGAGTTCACGCGCAGCGCGCGGCGCTCTCGCCTCGGCCGGGGCGCGATCGTCGTCATCTGCTCCGACGGCCTCGACCGGGGGGATCCCCAGCAGCTCGAGGAGGCAATGGAGAGCCTCGGGCGCCTGGCCCACCGCGTCATCTGGGTGAATCCGCACAAGGGCGACGCGCCCGTCTACGTCCCGGCCTCCCTCGGGATGATCGTCGCCGATCCCTACATCGACGAGGTGCACTCAGGGCACAACCTCGCTAGCCTCGAGCGCCTGGCCGAGCGTCTTCCGAAGGTGGGTTAGCCATGAGGTACAGCGTGTCCTTGGAGACCGAGGGCGACCGCGAGGTCTCACTCGACGAGGTTGTCGAGCTCGCCGACGCCGTTGCCGGCCTCGGCGGCATCGCCTCTGGGTTCGGCAGCATGGGCTACGGCGCCCAGATCATCGTCGAGGCCGACAACTCCGATGCCGCCGTGGACATCGCCCTCGTGCTCTTCGCCGAAGCAGTGGCCACGACCTCCCTGCCCCCATGGCCCGTGGCTCGTGCCGAGACGATCGCCGAGGACGAGGACTACGCCGACCTCGATGCTGAGGGCCAGCCCGCCAGCGGGGGCTATGCCGACGCGCAGGGCCCCGAGTGATCCGTCTCGGTAGCCTCGCGGGCTACTCCTTCGAGGGCCCGCGCTCGCTCCCCGGCTGGACCCCGCCAGCCCTGCCGGCGGTCTACGCCATCCTCGCCAAGACCAACCCTGCACGGCCCCAGGAGTTCTCCGTCATCTACGTCGGGCACGCTGATGACCTCTCGCAGGAGGGTTTCCCCCTGCGCCACCCCCGGTCCCAAGCCTGGGTGAAGCGCGCGGACGGGAAGTTCAACCTCCACGCTTGCTGGCTTGAGGTGCCCGGCGGCACACGTGCACATCGGGAGCAGATCGCGCGAGAACTCATCGCGATCTACGACCCCAGCTGCAACCTCGAGAAGTTCGACCAGGCCTGGAAGGACGAGTGGATCGGGGAATACGAAACCCCCATGACCGATCCGCTGACGACGCGACGCGACCTATCCCAGCCGTAGACCGTCAGTCCACCTGCAGGCCGACGCCCTCGAGCAGGCGGGACCTGCGCGTGCCCATGGCCGGGCGCGCCACGCCCTCGGCCTCGTGCTCGTCGTGCTGGAAGGTGGCGCCCGCCACGATGCCCTCGCCCATGCCGTAGAGCAGCGGAAGCGCTCCGGCGACGACCCGACCCGTGGTGTTGATGGACTTCAGCCCCGGCTCGATCGCTTCGGCATCGCGCTTGATCTGCCACACCAGATCAGCGGACTCCTCGAGATCGGTCGCGATCGCCTTGAGCTGCCCACCCACGATGTAGAGGTACACCGCAAGGACCGCAATGAGGGCGACGATGTCGAGGACGGACCACCATGCGAGTGAGCTCATGACCGCACCTTCCCGAGGACGCGACCGAGGAAGAGGTGGTGCTCAAGGCCCTCGGCGAGGACGAGCTCCACTCCGCCTGCGGTCGTGGTGATGAGTGCCGTGTCAGCGGTGTTGGCCTGTGCCGCGACCAGCGTGGCCTTGATTGCAGCGACCCGCTTGCGGATCCTCGCCACGAGGAGCACGAGGATCGTGAGCAGGAGCGCCACAGCCACCACGACGACGATGCCGAGGATGTTGGCCATGGTCCAGAGTTGCTCGACCTGGGTATCCACGTCAGCCTCCCAGCCGGGTCCGGCCGCGCTTCAGGCCATCGATGATGGCCAGCGCGGATGCGATGGTCTCGTTGAGTCCGGCCAGGCCGGCGGTGTTGACCTCGGCCTGCTTGAGACCGTCGAGGATGCTGCCCGCCTGATTGCCGATGCGGTGGGCCAGGAGCAGGATCGGCACGACCAGCGCGACGACGACGAGCACGACCACGAGGCCGATGACGTATCCGATGAGCCAGCCTTCATGTCCGGTGAAGTCCATATGCTCTCCCTAGATCGATTCCGCGAAGGCCCGCACCGGGGCAAGGCTGGAGTTGACGGAGGCGACAACCGGGGTCACCGTCGAGGTCTGCTGGACGATGACCTTGACTCCACCGTCGAGTGCATCCAGCGTCTTCGCGACAGCCCGGAGATGGAAGATGACGCGCAGGAGTCCCAGCGCGGCCGCAGCAATGATTAGTGCGGCGAGTATGAGGGTCACGATCGCTTCTGCTGGCATGTGCCTCTCCTATCCGAGCAGCTTCGAGACGGGGCCGGCGTATCGCACGGCGCCATTGGCGACTTCCTCAATGACCACGTCGGTCTCCGCGAGGAGTTCGGGCGTGTTGTGGAGTTCGCCGATGAGGGCTACTCCCCCCGCCAGCGTGTCGTCTGCCGCGCCGCGGACGCTCTCCGTGGCGGCCAGCAGCCGATTGAGTAGCGCCACGAGCACGGGGACGACGACGATGAGGAGGATGATGTTTCCGATCCACCACAGGCTCATGTCCTACCTCCTTCTCAGCGGCTCGGAGCCGGGTTGTAGGGCAGGAAGAAGCGGCCGAAGACTCGCTTGACCGCTCGCATGAAGGCTGTGAGACCGATCGCGATGCCACTGGCTGTCTGAGCGCCGCCCACCGCGTAGGGGTCCTGGCCCTGGGCGAGGGCCTGCATGCGTACCTTCATCGACCCTGCTGTCTGGTCGATGAGGACTCCCGTGACGTCCTGCA
>CAZLMT010000021.1:1721-7085 GCA_964560615.1 uncultured Actinomyces sp. | reverse complement strand
CCGAAATCTGCAGGTCCATGGCGATGTTGACCCTCGTCGACGCGCCGCCCATCGGCTGCAGCCCGACGTTCAGCTGGGTCGTGGCGTTGCCGCGCCCCTTCTTGTCTGCCCCGGCACCGTCGAGGACGAGAGTCTTCTTGGCCTCGTTGCGGTCTTTGATCTTGAGTTCGCCGGAGAACTCGAGCTTGACCGGGCCCGCCGAAATGACGACATCGCCCTGGTAGTGGTCGTCATCGACCTTGTTGGTCAGGTTCGCACCCGGCACGCACGCCGCGACGAGCGGCACGTCGTCGAAGAACTCCCACACCTTGTCGACCGGCTGGTCGACGTCGAAGGACTGGGTGATGATCACGTCAGTCTCCCTTCACCGGGGGCGCGCCCGAGACGTCGAGCCCGGTCTGGATCGCCTCGTAGACACGATTGGGCATGAGGGGCATGTCGACGTTACGCACACCCGTGTGCTCGATCGCGTTCAAGACCGCATTGACGAAGGCAGCCGGACCACCAACGGTGGCGCACTCCCCGATGCCCTTTGCCCCGATGGGGTGGTGCGGGCACGGGGTGACCACCTCGTGCAGCTCGAAGCCGGGTGTCTCCCATGCCGTGGGCAGGAGGTAGTCCATGAAGTTGGATCCGATGCAGTTGCCCTCCTCGTCGAAGGTGATGTACTGCATGCTCGCCATGGCGTAGGCCTCGGTGAGGCCTCCCATGATCTGACCCTCGAC
The DNA here is from genome assembly GCA_964560615.1 of uncultured Actinomyces sp. GTDB lineage: Bacteria > Actinomycetota > Actinomycetes > S36-B12 > S36-B12 > Mxb001. Next base: position 6,360 of record CAZLMT010000021.1, on the reverse strand, counting down.
AATCATGGGGTTGATGCGCACGCCGCAGTCATCGACGGCGACGAACTTCAAGACGTCCCACACGCCCGTCTGCGGATCCACCTCCACCTTGCACACGTAGGCGGCAAACGGCCACGTGAGGTTGGGCGGGTCGTAGTAGGCGTTGTTCTCGAGTCCCGGCTCCAGGCCATCGGGGACATTGCTGTACGCCGCTAGGGCGCAGTCCTGGATCGTCACACCGCGATCGTGGTTGCCACGGACGTAGAACCGCCCGAGCTCCCACTCGATGTCCTCCTCCGAGACCTCCAGCAGGTGCGCGGCGATCTTGCGGGCCTTGGCGCGGATCTTGCGCGAGACCATGGCCACGGCCGCACCCGCCACCGGAGTGGAGCGCGAGGCATAGGTGCCCATGCCGAAGGGCGCGGTGTCCGTGTCGCCTTCCTCGACGACGATGTCCTCTGCGGGGATACCCAGTTCATGGGCCACGATCTGAGCCCAGGTGGTCTCATGGCCCTGGCCCTGAGTCTTGGCACCCGTGCGCAGGATCGCCTTACCGGTCATGTGGACGCGCAACTCAGCAGAGTCGAACATCTTGATGCCGATGATGTCGTATTCGCGGCTGTTGCCGGCACCGAGCGGCTCGGTCATGGTGGAGATGCCGATCCCGAGGAGCTTGCCGCGCTTGCGCGCCTCCTCCTGCTCCTCCTTGAACGTGGAGTAGCCGATCGCATCGAGCGCGATATCCAGGCACTTGCCGTACTGCCCGGAGTCGGTGAGGAAGCCGAATGCCGTGCGGTAGGGGAACTGGTCGTCCTTGACGAGGTTCACGCGGCGGAAGTCAGCCTGATCCATGCCGAGGTCATTCGCCGCCGCATGCATCATGCGCTCCTGGAAGAACATCGCCTCGGTGACGCGGAAGGAGCACCGGTAGGCCACTCCGCCGGGCGCCTTGTTGGTGTACCAGCCCACGCTCGTGAGGTGAGCCGCCGGCACGTCGTACGCCGCGAAGGTCGAATGCATCAGGCCGATCTTGAACTTCGTCGGCTGCGCATCCGCGTAGAAGGCTCCGTGATCGGAGATCGTGTGCATGCGCATTCCGAGGATCTTGCCGTCCTTGCGCAGCGCCAACTGGCCCTGCAGGTAGACATCGCGACCGAAGCCCGTGGAGATGAGGTTGCTCGAGCGGTCCTCCACCCACTTCACCGGCTTCTCAGTGAGGATCGACGCGAGAATGCTGATCACGTAGCCGGGGTAGACGGGCACCTTGTTGCCGAATCCCCCACCGAGGTCGGGCGAAATCACGCGGATCATCTGCTCGGGGAGCTCGGCCACCATCGCGACCGCCGCCCGGATGATGTGAGGCGCCTGCGAGGTCATGTAGATCGTGAGCTTCCCGGTCGCTCGGTCATAGTCGGCGATCGAGCCACACGTCTCCAGCGGCGACGGATGGGAACGCGGGTAGTGGAGATCGATAGTCGAGACGACATCGGCCTCGGCGAAGGCACGATCGGTGGCCTCCTTGTCTCCGATCTCCCAGTCGAAGATCTTGTTGGAGTCCTGGTTGACCTTGTCGTCGCGGATGAGGGGCGCGTCCGGCATCGCCGCCTGCTCCGGGTTGACGATGGGAGGCAGCTGCTCGTACTCCACGACGATCCGGCTCGCTGCATCCTTGGCGATGTAGGGGTCGTCGGCGATGACCGCGGCGACCTCCTGGCCCTGGAAGCGGACCTTGTCGGTGGCCATGACGGCCTGGGTGTCATAGGACAGGGTCGGCATCCAGGCCAGGTTGCGGGCAGCGAGGGTTTCGCCGGTCATGACCAGGCGTACGCCGGGCACCTCCCAGGCGGCACTCGTGTCGATCGACTTGATGCGCGCGTGGGCCACGGGGCTGCGCAGGATCTCCATGTGGAGCATGCCCGGGAGCACGACGTCGTCGACGTACTTGCCCTTGCCGCGGATGAAGCGGTTGTCCTCGACGCGACGGCGGCTTGCGCCCATCCCGCCGATCTTGAGTTCGTCCAGCGCCATGGCGTCTCCTACTGCTCTCGCATCTTGTCGGCCGCCCAGAGGACCGCCTTGACGATGTTCTGGTAGCCGGTGCAGCGGCAGATATTGCCCGAGAGCGCCCAGCGGACGTCATCCTCGGTGGGGTTGGGATTGCGCTCGAGCAGTGCCTTGGCCGCGAGCATCATGCCGGGGGTGCAGAAGCCGCACTGCAGGCCGTGCTCCTCCTTGAAGCCCTCCTGGATCGGATCGAGCTGCTGCGCGGCGGCCAGGCCCTCGACCGTCATGACCTCGCGCCCATCCGCCTGGACGGCCAGCACGGTGCAACTCTTGGCCGGACGGTCGTTGAGGAGCACGGTGCAGGCGCCACAGCCCGTGGTGTCGCAGCCCACGTGGGTGCCGGTGAGCTCCAGACCCTGGCGGATGAGGTGCGCCAGGAGGAGACGGGGCTCGATATCGAGCGTCTTCTTCACGCCATTGACCGTGATCGTCACCCGACGGGTCGGCACCCCCTCTCCCGGTGCATCGGGGATGACTTCGTACAGGCTCGTCATGTCAGGCCGCCTTCTGCTCGGTCTGGGCAATGCTGGACAGGATCCGCGTCACGAAGACCGTGACGATCTGACGCTTGTAGGAGGCCGACCCGCGATGGTCGGTGCGTGGGTCCGCCGCCCCCGCGACCGCCTCGGCGGCCGCAGCGATGGTGTCGGCATTCAGTGTCTTGCCGACGAGCGCACTGGTGATCTCGGCGTTGGCGTCGATCGTCTTGCCTCCGACCCCCGCGAGGGCGCAACCGGCGCGATTCACCGTCGCGCCATCCATGTCGAGAGCGATGGCCACCGATGCGGTCGCGAAATCACCGATGCGGCGCTCGAGCTTGAGGTAGCCACCTCGAGCAGTGCCCTTGACAGCAGGGATGACCGCCTCGACCGCGACCTCGTTGTAGGCGAGCGCGTTGGTGAAGGGGCCGAGGACGAAGTCCTTCATGGCGATCTCGCGACGGCCGTTGGGGCCCTGAGCGACGATCCGGCCGTCGAGCGCAATCATCGTGGCGGCCCAGTCACCCTGCGGGTCCGCGTGGCAGACGGAGCCCACGAACGTGCCGCGGGTGCGCACGAGCGGATCGGCAACCAGCGCCGCGGCGGCCGCGAGGGTCGGATGCGACTCGGCGATCATGTCCGAGAACTCCAGGTCCTCATGCCTCGCGAGGGCACCGATGCGCAAAGTGCCGTCCGGATCGAGGCGCAGGTAGTCGAGACCCGGGATGTTGTTGATATCGACGATGCGCTCGGGCGAGGCGAACCTCAACTTCAGCATCGGGATGAGGCTCTGGCCTCCGGCGAGCACCTTCGCCTCGCCGTTGCTGCGATCGAGAATCGCAATCGCTTCTCCCACGGAGGCAGGCGCGTCATAGGCGAATCGTGATGGGTACATGTGATCCTCTCGCGTGTGCTCTCGGGTCTAGCCCTGCGTGTCGCGCACGGCGACGGGCATCGAATCGGCGTCGGGGTCGGGGCGGGGCTCCTGATGAGGCGGCCAGGGGCCCTGCACGGGCTGGCCGGCGACCTTGAGGAACTCGACGAACTGGGGCCACGCCCAGACCGTCGGGCTGTCGCCCTCCTTGGGCGAGTTCTCAATCAGGGCGTACATGCGCGGATTTCCGCGCTCCTGACCGGTGGATTCGACGGCCATGTGCAGGTCCTCTCCCGTGCCAGAGCTGATTCGGGCAAAGTACACCCACGGAGGGGGTCCGCAACCAGGGAATGACCGGACTGGGACGCAGCGATGTCGCCCCTACTCGGCGCGCTCATCGAGAATCTCGGCCACGATGGACACCGCGACCTCGGCTGGGGTCCGTCCACCCAGCGGGAGTCCGGCGGGCCCGTGCACCCGGGAGAGGTCGGTGACCTCCCGATAGGCGAGCCAGTCCGCTCGAGCCTGCTGCATGGAGGCTGATCCCAGGGCCCCCACGTATCCCGCGTCTCCCTCTAGTGCCGAGAGGAGGCAGCGGCTCGATGTCTCGACGTCGTGGCCCATGACGACGATGGCGTCGAGGGGCGACAGGCTTGCCGCGAGCCCGGCGACCATCTCCGGACGCGTCTCGGCTGAGACCTGCCAGCCGAGGAGCCGACCCTGGGCGACGAGCGCCTCGGCGAAGGGGCCACCCCCGGCGACCACGAGCCGCGGGATAGGGGCAAAGACGGTCGTCACTATGGCGCCGTCGATATCCGTCGCGGGATCTCCCGCACCGAACATCTCCGCCACGCGCCCCTCGGACGCCCCCGGAGTGGCGATGGCGACCGAGACCACCTCGCCGTCACTGACTTCCGCCATGATCCCCACGGTCTGGTGAGCGAGCAGCAGCGGCCAGATATCGGACGGCAGCTGCTCGGCCGGCACGACGAGGAAGTCGACCGGCGATCCCACCGGGAGCCCGCTCAGCGGCGCCTCGATGGCCGACACCTCATGGGCCACATAGCGACCTCGAGGCAGCCTCCGCCCTGCGAGGTCGGCCAGCAGGCCGTCAAAGGCCCCGCCCGCAAGATGGCCCACACGACCGCCACCGGGGGTGAAGGCCACCGCCTCATTGGATGCCTTGGGACCGATCATCCAGGCGACGTCCGCGCGGGTGCCGGACCGTGCGCATGCGGACACA
>CAZLMT010000021.1:0-1545 GCA_964560615.1 uncultured Actinomyces sp. | reverse complement strand
CCTCACCCGGCACCCATGTGGCGATGGCGGCGTACGCGACGGCATCGGCGTCGGTCCATACGACACCCATGTCGGCCCGGATCCCGCCGTCGGTCCCCGTCTTGTTCCACAGACGTAGGTCTCCTTCGCCATGTGCGAGGGGATCAAGCCGGAAGGGAGCGGCAACCATGCTGAGGTCGACCCCAGCGAGTAGCCATCGCTCGACGAGTGCGGCCGCGGCGACGCTGATGCCGGACTGGGGTTCCCCTGCGGCGGCGAGGTGGATGCGTCGAGCCACGTCGGCCAGTTCGCGCGCCGTGCCGGTGGAGAGCGAGGCCGGGTCTGCGGCCGTCCGGACGTCGCGCACACGATCGTGCAGGCCGCTGTCGATGCAGCCCAGGGCGCGGGCGCGCTCCTCCACGGCGGTGAGCGCGAACGCGATCGTGCAGCCCGCTGTAGTGACAGCCGAGAGCCTGAGCACGCGCCCCGACCGACTCGAGCCCGACCATGTCGAGCAGGACATTGGTGGCCCAGTTGTCGCTCACAGCCGCGACAAGCACGCAGACATCACAAAGGGGCAGCGAGTCCTGGGAGAGATGCCGCCAGAGACCTGAATCAGCGACCGCGAGGCGGGGATCCCGAAAGACCACCTGACCGGCATCGAGTCGACCATCGACGATGCGCTCCGCGACCTCGCACAGCAGGAAGACCTTGCCGACACTTGCCGTGGGGAGGACATGGTCCCCAGCAGCCTCGTCGATCACGGCGCCCCCGGCATCCATGAGACAGAAGGACCACGCGAGGGCCATTGCCGCAGTCTAGGAACGTGCCACAGTCGGCGCTACTCGTCGGAGGCGAGGATTCGGCGGTACTGGGCGCCCTGACTGAGGGTGACAACTGTGCCGGGTCCATGCACCCTGACCGCGCAGAAGTCCGTGCCATCGGCCGATTCGAACGCCTAGCTCCGTTGTCGTGGCATCACGGAAGAGAGAAGGATCGACCGGTCCCCTCCGCGAATCCTGCCGAGCCGTGGCTCGCACTCCGTCTCGTGAGCGCTCGACGTCCGTGTCGGAGCCCAGCGCGTGACGTCGCCATCGCGGACCGACGTGGCTAGAGGGAATGCCCCTGCGGATCCTCCAGCATGGCCCGGATCTCCGTGGCGGTGCGGGCCATGTCGAGCCCGTCCGAGAATCGATGATCGAAGGTGAAGCACAGGTTGACGATCGGCCTGATCTCCACACTCCCATCCACGGCGACAGGACGATCGACAGCAGCACAGACGATGATCGCCATGGGCACATGCATGTGCCTGACGAGAGGCGGAAAGGCCATCTCCACGCCATGCATCCCCAGGGACGAGATGATCGCCCGCCCCATGGGGAAGGCATCCGACGGGATCAGCTTCGTCCGTCGCCCGAGCCTGTTGTTGATGAAGCCATTGACCTTGACGACGCCCGCAAGAAGAGGCGACGGAGTTAGCGCCATGATTCGATTCGCTGCATTGTGTGATTCGTCGCCGTCACGGCGGAAGTTCTCCGCGTACTCCGCGACTTCTGAGGCGATGTC
>CAZLMT010000020.1:3675-27839 GCA_964560615.1 uncultured Actinomyces sp. | reverse complement strand
AAGAGGTCGTTGAGGATCGCGACGACGGCGTTGTGGTGGAGGTAGCCGCCCTCGGTCGCGCGAATAGTGAAGGACACGATCGAGAGTCGGTCGACGTCCGGGTTGCCGAGGATGTCGATGCGGGGGTGCGCACTCCACGACGTGATGGCCCGGTGCAGCAGCTCCTCCTCACGCTCCTTGATGACGTCGACCCCGACAGCCTCCTTGAGCTGGAAGACCAGGCCCGCTCGGATCGACTCGATGATCGCGGGGGTGCCCGCCTCTTCGCGATGCACGGGATCATCGAGGTAGACGTGCTCCTCGGCATTGACGTAGGCGACGGTGCCGCCACCCACGACGACGGGCACGGTGTTGGCGAGCAGGTTGCGGCGGATGATGAGGACACCGGGCGTGCCTGGGCCGCCGACGAACTTGTGCGGGGAGAGGACCACGGCGTCCTTGGCGATCGCCGGATCCCCGGGATGCATGTCGATGTCGACGTAGGGCGCGGCCGCTGCGTAGTCCCAGACCGCCAGGGCGCCGTACTGGTGGAGCAACTCCGTCACGGCATCGGTGTCGGTGAGGATGCCGGTGACATTGCTGGCCGCACTGAAGGCCCCGATGACGAGTGGGCGCTCGCGATGCTCGCGCAGGGCAGCCTCGAGGACCTCGAGATCGACGTGGCCGTCGCGATCCTCGGGGATGGTGACGAGGTCCGCGATTGATTCCCGCCATGGCAGCTCATTGCTGTGGTGCTCGAAGGGCCCGACGAGCACCACGGGACGCTCCGACGCAGGAATCGAGTCGCTGAGGGCGTAGCGAGTATCTAGATCGGCCGGGATGCGCAGGTTGAGGATGCCCACCAGCCGATCGATCGCACCGGTGCACCCGCTGCCCGCGAAGATCACGCAGGTCGACTCGTCGCCGTGCACCGCGTCGCGGATGATGCGACGCGCGTCCTCGCGCAGACGCGTGGTCTGCAGGCCCGTGCCGCTCGACTCGGTGTGGGTGTTGGCATACGTCGGCAGCACGGCGTCGCGGATGAAGTCCTCGATGAAGGTCAGTGCGCGCCCGCTCGCGGTGTAGTCGGCATAGGTGACGCGCCGGGGGCCGAAGGGCCCGTGCATGACGCTGTCCTCGCCGATGACGCCAGCGCGGATGCCCTCGAGGATCGGCAGGTCGTCGGTCACGGCTCCACGCTACGCCCGGGCCGGTCCAGGCCCTAGGACTTCTCGGAGCTTGCGGACGAGTCGCCGGTCGGCTCGCCGAAGTCAGCCACCGCGACCTGGGCGGGGCGCCGGATGATCCACGTGAAGACAGCGATGATGGCCACAGCCCCGGCGATGACCTCAGCTGCCTGGAGCCAACCCGTGCGCGCGTAGTCGAGAACGGCGAAGCCGATCTGCTGGCTGAGGATGAAGACCGCCATGACCAGGACGAAGTAGCCGAAGGCCTTGCGGAGCTTGTCCGGATGGATGCGACCCACGATGGCGCTGCCCACGAGGGCGCCCACGATGGCGGCTCCGGTGATGATGAGCGTTATGGACCAGTTGATCTGGGTCTGCGGGTTGAGACTGACGAACGAGCCCTGGCCAAAGACGAAGATGTAGCCCGCGAGGCCCGCGAAGGACTTCATCGCGACGACGAGCAGTGATGTCGCGACGGCCTTGGGCATTGCGAGGCCCGCGAGGAGCGCGAGTGCGGGCACGACGAGGAAGCCGCCGCCGGCTCCGACGAGTCCCGTGACGAATCCGACGACGAGGCCGTCGAGGAGAATGCGGAAGAGGGGTAGACCCTTGTGTGCCTTGCCGGCGACCTGCTTGCGGCCGCGGATCATGGCTACGGCGGTGATGCCCATCATCACCGCAAATGCGGCGAGCAGGAGAGCGCTCGGGAGGCGGGCGCCGATCTGACCACCGATGAAGGCGCCCACCATGCCGGCTCCGCCGAAGATCAGGCCGATGCGCCACACGACGCGACCCGCGCGGGCATGGCTGATGAGGCCGAAGATCGAGGTGACGCCGACGACGAAGAGGCTTGCGGCGATGGCCTGCTTGGCGTCGAAGCCGACCACGTAGATGAGGAGCGGCGTGGTGAGGATGGAGCCGCCTCCGCCGAGGAGGCCTACGGCCATGCCAATGAAGACGGCCAGGATGGCAGCGACGACGATCAAGGGCGCGTGATCCCTTCGACAGCGGCCGTGAGGGTCGAGCCATGGCTCGTCCACGCGGCCTCAAGGGCAAATCGATCTGCCCGGACGTGGGTCTCGCGCCACTCGACGGGACGCCCTTGCGCGGTCGCTCGGCGCTCGAGGAGCAGGACGGGGGCATCGGGAGGCAGATCCAGTGATTCCGCGATGTGGCGTGGTGCTGGCTCGGCGGTCACGCGCTCGGAGCCGCCGTCAATGGCAACGCCGAGACCTTGCAGCTCGGTGTACAAGGCGGCATGGGAGAGGTCGCGCTCGAGCAGCGGACGCGCGATATCGGCCGGCAGCCAGGACACGTCATGCGCGATGGGCTGGTCATCGGCGTAGCGCAGGCGCTCGATGACCACGAGATCGGTGCCGTCGGGCAGGCCGAGTTCTGCCGAGACCGATGCATTGACCGTCGTCGCGAGCCGCAGGACATCACTGCGGGGAGTCGCGCCCTGGGCGGCGACGGACTCGAAGAGTGAGGAGAGGGTGCCCAGGCTCTGCCGGTAGACCGTGGGCTCGACGATGGTGGGCCGGCCTCGCTGACTGCGCAGCACCCCGTCGCTGCGGAGCACGCGCAGTGCCTCGCGGATCGTGTGGCGGCTCACCTCGTACTCCTCGGTGAGGGTGAGCTCACCGGGGAATCCCGCCACGAAGTCGCCGGACTCGATGCGCCGTCGCAGGTCCGCGCGCACCTGGGCCCACAGTGGGAGGGGGTCGCTGCGATCAGGCAGCCGAGGTCCCGCGGCCGTGCCGAGCGGGGCGGGGGACGTCACGGCTTAAATGTACGGACATCCGGACAGGACGTCAAGGCTGTTGCCGCGTCAAAGGACCAGGGTGGCCCGGCGGAGCGGCAGAGCCGCCCCTGTCGGGCTGTCCCGCAGGCAGGTCTCCAGTGCCTCGAGCTCACCGGCTCCAAGCCGGCAGGGCTGGATCTCCCCATAGGGCCGAGGTCACCTCGCTGAACGGTGCGGGCGCCCCGCCGTAGAAGTCGTCGTAGGAGCGGGCCAGCCTGACCTGGGAGGCCTTGCGATGAAGAAGCTCGATCCCCTCGCGAAGCGCCGCTGACGTGCTTTCGAGTCCGAGTGTGGCCGCGTCGGTGGCGAGTTGCTCCAGCACCCGGTCGTTCACGCGGGCCTGCACGATGTGATTCGAGATGTGTCAGACGGTACGTGACGCAGCACGTCGGGTCACCCCAACTCGACGGCGGTGGCCAGCCAGCGGCCGCGGACAACCTCGAGGCGCAGGGCCACCGCACGTGCCCGCTCGGCTCCGATGACCACGGCGCTCGCCTCGACGATGCCCGGGGCCGGGGAGGTCACGCGCACGGAGCGAACCCGCCGGCACTGGGGTGAGCGTGCCTTGCCCGCGGGATGGCGCAGTGCCGCTGCGCCGCGGCGGGCGAGGGTCTCGCGGATGTCGCGTGAGACCCATCGGGTCAACTGCCCCGCGGGGCGCTCGCCCGCGGCCACCTCGAGGATCGCGGGCGCAAGGCGGGCGACCCACGGCGCGGGTGCGGGAAGCCGCCCACCTTCGACGGGCAGGGGCTCGGGCGGGGGCGCCACCAGGCGCAGGTGACGTGCTGGCGGCGGGGTCGCGGGCAGGCCGCCCGGGATCTCCCACTCGAGGGGGAGTGGGTCTTCGGTCGCGAGTGACGTGACGGACATGGTTGCCTCCTACGGTGCGATAGCCCGACAGATGGAACTCGATGCGGGTTGATCTCATTTGATGTCGTTTGGTGCCGGATGTGCATTGCACGCCGCCCGCACCGGGGGAGTCAACGCGTACGCTCTCGCTGTGGATGAACCGATCAGCGGCTCTGCGCGATTCGACGATCTCCTCGCGGGGATCGCCGCCGAGGTAGCCGCAGCCGATGCTGCCGCGCTCGATGCGGATATCGCGGAGATGGAGCGCGCAGCTCGCGCGGAGGCGCGCCTGCTGGATCGGCTACGCGGTCAGAGTCGCGCGAGCATCGAGATCGTGGGCTCAGGCCAGGTCGTGGGCGACATCGCCGCCGTGGGCCGCGATGTCGTCGTCCTCGCCGCCGACGAGGGGGATTGGGCCGTGGCAGCGTGGGGGATCGCCGCCGTCGTCGAACTCGGCGGCGGGGCACGCGAGCCAATGTCGCCGAGTGAGCGACTCGGACTGGCCAGCGTCGCCCGCGCCTGGGCGCGCCAGCGCAGCGTGGTGCGGGTGTCACGGATAGGCGCGGTGCCCCTCGACGGCACGATCGATGCCGTCGGTGCCGATCATCTAGATCTGGCTGAGCACGACCCGGGCGAGCCGCGGCGCCCCGAGGCGGTTCGGCGCAGAGTCACGATCCCTCTCGGCGCGATCGCCGCGATCAGGCGTCGCTGAATCGGGCTGCGGTCTCGGCGTACTTCGACGTGATGTAGTCCTCCAGGCGCTGCTCTTCGACGCGCCACTGGCCACGCCCCCCCACCTGGATGGCGGGCACCTCACCTGAGCGGACCAAGGCGTAGGCCTGGGCGGCGGAGACGTTGAGGATCTCGGCGACATCGGCGAGGGTGAGGAATCGCGGCATGGCCTGATGATCGCATCGGCAGGCGCGCGTTGCCCGGCGCGCGCGAAGCCTGTGGATGACGCCACTACCGCGCATGTTCGGTGATCGGTGCCCTCGTCACCGCGAGTCATGGTGCGCAGCCGCGGATAGTGGGCGGAGTCCGTCGAGAATTCCCACAGGAGCCACCATGACCCGTGTCCTTTCCGTGCTGACCCGGCATACCGCGTCCGATGACCGCGCGAGTGCCACCCCGCCGTCCTCCCCGCCTGCACGACGTGCGAGTCGATCCTGGTGGCGAGACACGCGCGTCATGGCGGGGATCGTGCTCATCGCCTTGTGCATGCTGATCGGTGCGCGCCTGCTCTCGGGCGGCGACGACACGGTGAGCGCCTGGCAGGCGACGCGTGACCTCGCGCCGGGGGCGGTCGTGTCCCCTGACGATGTCGTGGCCGTGGCCATCCCGGCAGCGCTTGCCGGCGCCTACGCCGATGGCGCGGGCCTGCCCACCACACCACTGGACAGGCCCCTCCTCGCCGGGGAGATCCTGCCCACGCCCGGAGATGCCGAGGTCGGTGACGCCCGATGGGTGACCGTGCCCGTGGAGCCGCTGCACGCTCCGGTCGATCTCGTGCCGGGTGAGCGGGTTGACGTTTGGGCCACCGAGGGCGCCGATCTCGGCGCTGTCCCCGTGCCCGAGCTGGTCCTCGAAGGGGTCCTCGTCTCCGAGGTCGCGATCGACGGCGTGGGCCTGGGCGGGGAGTACGGCGTCGTCCTCGAGATCGATCCGCGCGACGCCGCCGCGCTTCTCGCGGCCGTGCGCAGCGGCGGCATCGACCTCGTGCGTGTCCCGGCGGTGACGCGATGAGCGGCATCCCCGTCCTGCTTGCTGCCCCTGACCTGCCGTGCGAGCCGGAATTGGTGGATCGGCTCAATCGACCGGGTGCCCCCGTCGGCGTCGCGCGGCGCTGCGTCGATGCCGTGGACCTCCTGGGGGCTGCGGCGAGCGGCAGTGCTCGTGTCGCCGTGGTCAGCGCGGGGCTTCCCCGCCTCACCCGCGATGTGGTGTCGCGACTGGCCGCTGCCCAGGTGCGCGTCATCGGTGTCGCCCTCGAGGGGGATGAGATCAGCGCACGCAAACTGCATGCACTCGACCTGGCGGTCGTCACGATCCCCGGCGACGACCTGGATGCCGCGGTGGCAGCGCTGGCGCGTGCCGCTGAAGATCCACGTCCGTCCGCCTGGGAGTACTCCGGCGAGGGCATCGACACCGCTGGCCACGCCGATCACCTCGCACCGGGACGGCTCGTGGCGGTGTGGGGTCCGACGGGCGCACCGGGACGCACGAGCGTCGCCGTAGCCCTTGCCGACGAGTCGGCGCGCGCCGGCGTGCCTTCGCTGCTCGTCGACGCCGACACGCACGGTGGCGCGGTGGCAGCCCACCTGGGTCTCCTCGATGACGTGAGTGGCATCGTCATCGCGTGCCGGCAGGCAGATGCCGGCACCCTCGACCCCGCCAGCCTGGCGGCCGCTGCGCGCACGGTCGATGGACGCCTGCGCGTGCTCACCGGCATCACGAGCCCGCAGCGGTGGGCCGAACTCCGACCCGCGGCACTCGGGCGACTCTGGGATGCCTGTCGTGCGACTCCCGGGCTCACCATCGTGGACGCGGGCTTCGGGCTCGAGTGCGACGAGGAGCTGCTCCATGACACCCGCAGCCCGCGACGCCATGCCGCCACCCTCACCGCGCTTGCCGCTGCTGACACGATCGTGGCCGTCGGGGCAGCCGATCATGTAGGCATGCACCGGCTTATCCAGGGCCTCGAGGACCTGCGCCGCGTCGTGCCCGACTCCCCGGTGCACGTGATCGTCACGCGGCTGCGTCGCAGCGTGCTGGGGAGTGATCCGGAGGGCCAGGTGCGCGAGGCGCTGCGGCGCCACGCGGGCGTCTCCGACGTCACCTGCATCCCTGACGATCGTGCGGCATACGACGCCTGCATGCGCGAGGGACGCACCCTGGCGGAGGTAGCTCCTCGATCACCAGCACGCGGAGTTCTCCGCGAATTCGTCCGCCGGTCGATGCCGAGTCCCCGGGAGCACGCGTCGCTGTCCGCCTAGGATCAGCGGGTGACCGACTCACCTCCTTACTCCGGCCTCATCATCGACTGGGGCGGGGTGCTCACCACGGACATCAACTCTTCGGTCCGCCGCTGGGCGGACCGGTATGCGGTGGACCTGTCGACCTACATCGACATCATGCGCACCTGGCTCGGCCCCGAGGGCGAGCTCGAGGCCATGCTCAATCCCATCCACGCCCTCGAACGCGGCGAGATCGAGGTGCCGCACTTCGAGGAGGTGCTCGCGGGTGAGTTGAGTCGCCGCACGGGGACGCCCGTCGTGGCGGAAGGCCTCCTGGCCCGGATGTTCGATGAGTTCGAGCACGCACATGACATGAATGCCCTTGTACGCCGAGCCCGCGAGAGTGGCATCCGGACCGCGCTCCTCTCCAACTCCTGGGGGGACTTCTATCCACGGGACCTGTGGGACGGGATGTTCGATGTCGTCGTGATCTCAGGGGAGGTCGGCATGCGCAAGCCCGATGCCGAGATCTTCCACTTCACGTTGGAACGCATGCAGATGCAGGCGGCAGAGTGCGTCTTCGTTGACGATCTGCCGCACAACATCACTGCGGCGGCGGATCTCGGAATCGTGGGCGTGCGCCACGTCACGTATGAGGACACCCTCACCGAGCTTGAGGCTCTCTTCAGCATCAATCTCGCCTGATCGCGTGATCACGCTCGGGGGCGTGGCACGATGTCATCGTGGCCGATCGCCTCTCTGCACTCGACGCGTCGTTTCTCTACCTTGAGGGTCCCGCCACGCCCATGCACGTCGGCAGCCTGACGCTCTTCCAGGAGCAGCCCGGCGTGCTCGACCATGAGCGGCTCGTCAAACTCATCCGCGACCGCATCGCCTACGTCCCGCGCTACCGCCAGCGCCTCAGGGAGGTGCCGGGGCGCCTCGCGTCGCCGGTCTGGGTGGATGACGAGCGCTTCGACGTCACCTTCCACGTCCGCCGGTCCGCGCTGCCCGCGCCCGGCACGCTGCGTCAGCTCAATGACCTCGTCGCCCGCATCATGAGCCGCCCGCTCGACCGAAGGCACCCGCTCTGGGAGGTCTACCTCGTCGAGGGAGTCGAGGGCAATCGCTTCGCCCTGCTCAGCAAGACGCACCAGGCCATGGTGGACGGCATCACCGCTGTCGACCTGGGCGAGGTGATCCTCGAGGAGACTGATCAGGTGCGTGGTGCTCCCGTCACGACCTGGCGCCCTGCTCGCGGCCCGAGCTCAGTGGAGCTGGTGGCGGGCGCACTCGGCGATGTCGTCGGGCATCCGACCGCGTTCGTCGATGTCGTGCGCGGCGGCTTCGGCACTGTGCGCCAGGCGGTCGGAGACGCCGTGGCGACGGTCGTGGCGGCAGTGCGACCGCACGAGCCCAATCCCCTGATCGTCGAGGTGGGTCAGCAGCGTCGCTTCACGACCGTGGACCTGCGACTCGAGGATCTGCGTGAGGTGCGCAAGTCCCGCGGGGGCACTATCAATGACGTGGCGCTAGCCGTGGTCTCGGGGGCGTTGCGGTCGTGGCTACACTCCAGGGGCGCCGCGGTGACCCACGAGACGATCGTGCGCACCCTCGTGCCCATGAGCGTCGCGGGTGATCCCGATGCGGCGAGCCTGGTCGATGCCTTCCTCCTCGATCTGCCGGTGGGGGAGCCGGACCCGATCATCCGCCTCCAACGCATCTGCTTCGACACGTCGCGATACGGCGAAGAGGCCCGGCCGGTAGGTGCCAAGGCGATGGTGAGCCTGGTCGGCTTCGCCCCGCCGACGCTGCACACCCTCGGCGCCCGGGTGGGAGCCTCGCTGTCGGAGCGCGCCTACAGCCTCACCATCACGAATGTCCCAGGACCGCAGACTCCGCTCTACGCGGGCGGCGCGCGCATGCTGGCCGCGTATCCGATCGTGCCGCTCACGACGCGGCATGCCCTGAGCATCGGTATGACGTCGTACGATGGAGGAGTGTTCCTCGGGTTGAATGCCGATCGGGATTCGCTCCCTGATCTCGATGTCCTCGCGCAGTCTCTGCGCGAGTCGCTCACCGAACTCCTCGAGGCCACGCGCGGCCCACGCCACCTGACGGTGGCGGAGTGACGGCGAGCCGCTTGCATGCCTGATCTCACGCGGTCGACTCCCCGCCGGGGCCTTGTCCTCGGCGGCGGTGGGGTGCTCGGAGGCGCCTGGGCCGTGGGTGCACTCCAGGCCATCGAGGAAGTGCGCGGAATCGATCCCCGTGACTTCGATGTCATCGTCGGCACCTCAGCCGGCTCAGTCCTGGGCGCGCTCGTGGGGGCTGGCGTCAGCATCGAGTCGCTGCGTGACCATCAGCGCGGGGAGCCCATCACCGAGGGTCCGCTTGCCGGCTACCTGTGGGACTACGAGACCGCTACGGGAGGCCGGCGCCCGTCGATGCCTCGGCTGCGCGGACCCGGGTCGGTGCGGCTGATGGCCTCCTCGCTCCGTCACGGTCTCAAGATGCCGCCGACGGCGGTGCTGTCTGCCTTCATGCCCGTCGGCAACGGCTCGCTGGAGCGCGTGGGCCATCTCATCGACGCGATCACCCCCTTCGGTGAGTGGTCTCCGCATCCCTCCCTATGGGTCGTCGCCATGGACTATGAGGCAGGGCATCGGGTGGTCTTCGGTCGTGAGGACGCGCCGAGCGTCTCGCTGGCAGACGCGGTCATGGCGTCCTGTGCGATTCCCGGATGGTTCGAGCCCGTGACGATCGATCAGCGCACCTACATCGACGGGGGTGCGTGGTCGGCGACATCCGCCGATGTGCTCGCGGGGGCAGACCTCGATGAGGTCTACGTCGTGGCGCCCATGGTCTCCTTCGAGACCGACAAGCCTGAGTCGATTCTCACCCGGCTCGAGCGTCGGTGGCGCGAGAGCGTCACCCGCCGCTGCGAGTCGGAGGTCGAGGAGCTCCGCGGGGCCGGGATCCGTGTCACGGTGCTCGGACCCGGCCGAGAGGACCTGGAGGCCATGGGCGGCAACATCATGGACGGGCGCCGTCGCCTCGAGGTCCTTGAGACATCACTTCGGACGAGCCGGTCGGCCCTCGAGCAGGGCGGATCTGGCAGGCTGGCCGACACGGGCTGACGGCTGGAGGAGGCGACGGCCATGGCGCTGTCCCATGGGGACGACCCGGGTGCAGTCCTGCGCGAAGTAGAGGACATGGCGGCGGGCAGCCCCCTTCTTGAGGAGCTCGCCCCGCTCTACTACCGGCATGTGCCGGAGGAGGACCTCAAGGCGCGTCGACCTGCGGACCTCCTGGGTGCGATGGTCTCCCACGTCGATCTGGGCAGTGAGCGCCCGGCGGGCACGGCGCGCGTGCGCGTGCATACGCCGACCGATGACACCGACGGGTGGTCGTGCGGGGGGCCAGTCGTGGAGATCGTCACCGATGACATGCCCTTCCTCGTCGACTCGGTCGCCGCCGAGCTGACGCGGCTCGGACGTTCGCTCCGCCTGGTGATTCATCCCGTCCTCACAGCTCAGCGTGACGTCACGGGATCGCTTCAGGGCATCTCCGCGGATGGGACAGGCATACGCGAGTCCTGGATTCACGCCGAGATCAGCAGGGGCGGGGTGGCCGCCCCTGAGGTCGAAGCCGCGCTGCGGCGCGTCCTCAGCGACGTACGCGAGGCGGTCGAGGACTGGCCGCGCATGCGCAGCAAGGCTCTGGAGACTGCCGACGACCTCGACGAGCATCCGCCCGCGGGTATCTCCGTGGACCAGTCCGCCGAGGCGGCAGACATGCTCCGATGGGTAGCCGACGACAACTTCACCTTCCTCGGATACCGGGAGTACGACCTCGTCGGCGACGACGGAGGCGACCGCTTGCGTGCAGTGCCCGGCACCGGCCTCGGCATCCTGCGATCGGACCCGGATCTCACCGGAGCGACGACGTACCTCAGCGAACCGGTCGCAGCCCATGCTCGCGAACCCCGCATCCTCGTGCTTACGACCGCCAATAGCCGCTCGACCGTGCACCGCCCCTCCTACCTCGACTACATCGGCGTCAAGCGCTTCGACGATGCGGGACGCGTCATCGGAGAGCGACGCTTCCTCGGCATCTACGCGGCGTCGATGTACGCGCAGTCCGTGCGTGAGATTCCCCTCCTGCGCAAGCGGGCCGAGGGGGTCATGGCCGAACTCGATGTGGATCCTCGCTCGCACACGGGCAAGGAGGTCATGCAGTTCCTCGAGACCTACCCCCGCGAGGAGCTCTTCCAGGTCGAATCCTCCGAACTCGCTGCGGTAGCGCTCGCCGTCCATCAGATGGCCGAGCGACGGCAGACACGGCTCTTCGTGCGGCGTGATCCCTACGGCCGCTTCATGTCGTGCTTCGTCTACCTGCCGCGTGATCGCTACAACACCGCCGTGCGCCTGCGCATCCAGGAGATCCTCCAGGAGGCATACGGCGGTGCCTCCGTCGACTACACCGCGCGCGTGTCTGAATCCGTCCTTGCTCGGCTGCACGTCGTCGTGCGTGCGGCCCCGGGAGAGGTCATTCGCGATGCCGATGTCGTCGCAGTGCAAGCCCGCATCGTGGACGCGGTGCGCAGTTGGGACGACGAATTCGCGGCCGCGCTCATCGAACGCGTGGGTGAGGACCGGGCGTCAGAGATCCTCTTGACCTATTCCGATGGGTTCCCCGAGGCCTACAAGCACGAGGTCCCCGCTGACGCGGCCATCAAGGACATCCTCATTGCTGAGGGCGCACCCGAGCAGGAAGTTCGCCTGCGCCTCTATGCCCCGGACGGGCACGATGCGAGTCTGCGCCGGCTCAAGATCATCCGCGCGGGCGACCCCATCTCGCTGTCTCGGGTCCTGCCGGTGCTGGGGTCCCTCGGTGTCATCGTCGAGGACGAACATCCCTACGACATAGCGCGGGAGGGTCGTGCGCCCCTGCATGTCTACGACCTGGGATTTCGCCTCCCCGAAGGCGAGATTCCCGACCGTGGCGGCTTGCGCGAGCGATTCGAGGATGCCTTCCTCGCCATCTGGGACGGCAGGTGCGAGGCCGACGCGCTCAATGGCCTCGCAGTGCGCACCTCATTGACGTGGCAGCAGGTCGTGATCCTGCGGTGCTACGTCCGCTACCTCCAGCAGACCGGCGCGAGCCTGGGACAGGAATTCGCGGAGTCTGCCCTGCTCGGCAATCGAGCGATCGCACAGCTCATCGTGGAGATCTTCGAGGCGCGCTTCGACCCTCAGGGCGAGGCTGGTCGACGCGATCGCCAGGACACGCTGGCAGCCCGCGCACGCCAAGCCCTCGACGACGTCGCGAGCCTCGATGAGGATCGCATCCTGCGTTCACTGCTGGGCATGGTCGCGGCGACGCTGCGCACCAATGCCTTCCGGCGAGACGAGGCAGGACGTCCACTCGATCGACTGTCGCTCAAGTTGGATCCGCAGCTCATCCCCGAGTTGCCGCTTCCCCGGCCGCGCTTCGAGATATGGGTCTACTCCCCGCGAGTCGAGGGCGTGCATCTGAGGTTCGGTCGTATCGCCCGTGGTGGCCTGCGCTGGAGCGACCGGCGCGCGGACTTCCGCACGGAGGTCCTCGGCCTGGTCAAGGCACAGGAGGTGAAGAACGCCGTCATCGTGCCCGTCGGCGCCAAGGGCGGCTTCCTCCCCAAGGCTCTGCCGGACCCCCAGTTGGATCGAGATGCATGGATGACCGAGGGGCGTGCGGCATACGCGACCTTCATCCGCGGGATGCTCGATATCACCGACAACCTCGTCGAGGGGGTCGTCGTGCCCCCGCCTGATGTCGTGCGTCACGACGGGGATGATCCCTATCTCGTGGTCGCTGCCGACAAGGGCACCGCCACCTTCTCCGACCTCGCCAACTCCGTCGCTGACGAGTACTCCTTCTGGCTTGGTGACGCCTTCGCATCCGGTGGGTCGGCCGGCTACGACCACAAGGCCATGGGCATTACCGCAAAAGGCGCGTGGATCTCTGTGCAGCGTCACTTCCGCGACCTCGGCATTGATGTGCAGCAGCAGGACTTCACGGTGGCGGGTGTCGGTGACATGAGCGGCGATGTCTTCGGAAATGGGATGCTGCTGTCTCCCCACATCCGTCTCGTCGCGGCATTCGACCACCGACATGTTTTCCTCGACCCCGATCCTGACCCGGGATCGTCATTCGCGGAGCGACAGCGTCTCTTCGATCTGCCGCGCTCCTCCTGGGATGACTACGACCGGGCCCTCATCTCCCCCGGGGGTGGGGTGTACCCGCGCAGCGCCAAGTCCATCGACCTCACACCGCAGGTCAGGGCCCGCCTCGGCATTGCGGACGATGTGAAGGCGCTCACGCCGGCCGATCTCATCAAGCACATCCTCACCGCACCGGTCGACCTGCTGTGGAACGGCGGAATCGGCACCTATGTGAAGTCTCAGACGGAGACCAACTCCGACGTGGGCGATAAAGCGAATGATCCCGTGCGCGTCAACGGCAGCGCGCTGCGCTGCCGAGTCGTCGGCGAGGGCGGCAATCTCGGTCTGACGCAACTGGGACGTGTCGAGGCGAGTCGCCATGGGGTCCGCCTCAATACCGACGCGATCGACAACTCCGCGGGCGTGGACACCAGCGATCACGAGGTCAACATCAAGATCCTGCTCGACGGAGCGGTCCGGGACGGTGAGCTCTCGGAGAGCGATCGTGATGCACTCCTCGCGGAGATGACCGACGAGGTTGCAGCACTCGTGCTTCGTGACAACTACGACCAGAATGTCCTTCTCGGCAATGCGCGCTGGGGAGCGGCGGCCCTCATCTCGGTCCACGCGCGCATGATCAGCGAGATGGAGGCCCGCGGGGTGCTCAATCGCGCCATCGAATACCTCCCCGACGACGAAGAGATCACCACCCGTGCGGCCGCACACCAGGGCCTTACCTCTCCCGAACTCGCTGTCCTGGCCGCCTACGCAAAGATCGCGCTCACCAAGGACCTCGAGGATGCCGGACTGTCAGCGGAGCCGTGGTTCGCGAGGTACGCGATCGATTACTTCCCGGTCCTGCTGCGCGATCGCTTCGCCGATCGGATTGCCGCCCACCCGCTCCGCGACGAGATCATCACGACCGTCGTCGTCAATGACCTCATCAACGACGGCGGCATCTCGGTGGTCTACCGGGCCTGCGAGGAGACAGGAGCTTCGCCGCTCGAGGTCGTGCGCGCGGCGACGGCGGCCACGGCGATCTTCGGTCTGCCCGCCTTCTGGGCCGCGGTCAATGATCTCGACAACCACGTGCCCACATCAGCGCAGGATGCCCTGCATCACGAGTCCCGTCGGCTGCTCGACCGAGCCATCCGCTGGTTCCTCCAGACCCGAGGCGGGGCCCTGGACGTGGCGGGCGAGGTGGCCCGCTTCGGTCCTGCGGTGGTGGAGTTGGCGCCGCTTGTCCCGGGCGCACTCGTGGGTATCGAGCGGACCCGCCTCGACGCGTCGACCGCGGCCTTGGTCGCAGGGGGTGCTCCCGTGGGCCTCGCCGAGCAGGCGAGCGCCATGCTGGACACCTTCGCGCTGCTTGACATCGTGCAGATTGCCGATGCCGTGGGGCAGCCACCCGCGGAGATCATGCCCCTCTACTTCGCGCTGTCCGAGCGCTATGACGTCGATCGGCTCCTCTCGCGCATCACCGGCCTGCCGCGCGGCGATCGCTGGACGGCCCTGGCCCGTCAGGCCCTGCGCACGGATCTCTACGCCGCACTCGCGGGAGTCACGGCGGGGGTCGCGACGGCCACGCAACCGGGGGAGGCTCCCGAGCGCAGGATCGCTGCGTGGGAGGACCAGCATCGCGAGGGTCTCGCGCGTGCCCAGGCGACTCTGGATCAGATCGCGGCCCTCGAGACCGGTGATCTTGCGACCCTGTCGGTCGCGCTGCGCGTGCTCCGCAACCTCGTCGCTCAGGGTCAGGGTCAGTCATGGAGCGGCGGCGGGTAGGTTTTGCTCATGGCAGCGTTGAGCGAAGCGACCATCCGGTCCCTGCCCAAGGTGCTGCTGCACGACCACCTGGATGGGGGCGTGCGCCCGACCACGGTGGCCGAGCTCGCTGCCGAGACTGGCTACGGCGACCTACCCGAGACAGACCTCGGACGGCTGGCGGCCTGGTTCCGTGATGCCGCTGACTCGGGCTCTCTCGACCGCTACCTCGAGACCTTCCAGCACACCGTGGGTGTGATGCAGACCCCGGAGGCCCTCGCCCGAGTCGCTCGCGAGTGCGCGGAGGATCTGGCTGCGGACGGCGTCGTCTATGCCGAGGTCCGCTTTGCGCCTGAGCTCCACACCCTCCGGGCGCTCTCCCTGCGCGATGTCATTGACGCCGTGCTCGATGGCTTCCGTGAGGGTGAGCGGGCGACGGGGATCCGCATAGGGACGCTGCTCACGGCCATGCGCACGGCCGCCAAGAGTCGCGAGATCGCCGACCTCGTCGTGGAGTATCGCGACCGGGGTGTCGTGGGCTTCGACATCGCGGGGCGTGAAGCGGGCTACCCGCCCACTCGTCATCTCGACGCCTTTGAGTACCTTCGGCGCGAGAACGCGCACTTCACGATCCATGCCGGTGAGGCCTTCGGGTTGCCGAGCATCTGGGAGGCGATCCAGTGGTGCGGTGCCGATCGGCTCGGGCACGGCGTACGCATCGTCGATGACATCGAGCGGCGCCCAGACGGCACCTACCACCTGGGGCCGTTGGCGGCCTACGTGCGCGACCGCCGTATCCCGCTCGAACTGTGCCCCACATCAAATGTCATGACGGGCGCCGCCCAGAGCATCGCCGAGCATCCCATCGGCATGCTGGCGGACCTGCGGTTCCGCGTCACCATCAACACTGACAACCGGCTGATGTCGCGCACCACCATGACCCAGGAGATGCTCGCCGTGAGCGAGGCCTTCGGCTGGGGCGTCAAGGAAATGCGGTGGCTCACGGTCAATGCCATGAAGAGCGCTTTCATCCCCTTTGACGAGCGGCTTGCCCTCATTGATGACGTCATCAAGCCCGCCTACGCCGCGGCCGGGGCATAGGGTGAGGACATGAGCGTTGTCGAGCAGCTTCAGTCCACCGCCGCCAATGTCGAGGGCGTCCGAGAGGGCCTGGGGCGCCTTCGCGGAGCACTCGAGCAGACCGAGTCCGTCCTCACGATCGCCGATGATGTGCTCGGCAGGACCGATGAGGTGCTCGAGTCCGCAGCGGAGGCCCTGGAGTCATCCAAGCGCTGGGCTCCTCGGGCGGGCATCGTGCTCGGCGTCGTGGCGGTGGCAACCATCGGAGTCGTCATCGTGATACGCCTGCGTAAGCGCCACGAGGACTAGATCCCACTGCCTCATCTCCGCCGAGTGGTCACTTGTTGAGTGGTCCATAGGGGCGGGTCGACTCGACAACTGACCACTCGTCGCGACGCCGGCTACGGCAGGCGCACGGTCCACGCGGTCGACATGATCTCGAACCCCACACGCTCGTAGGCGCGCAGGGCTGCGTCGTTGCCGACCGTGACGACGAGTCCGAGCTCGGCGAAGCCGTGCAGTCGCGCGGCGGCCCACCGCAGCAGTGCCACTCCCGTGCCGGCGTACTCAGGGTGGGGATCGCGCCAGACGTCGCAGACCCAGGCACCCTCTCCGGGTCGATCCACGACGAGGATTCCGCCATAGACACGGCCGTCACGCACCGCGAGGGCACTCGCATGGCAGATCAGTGCGCCCAGCTCGGCGCCTGTGGTGTAGGGGATGAGATAGGTGTCGATGAGGGATGCGCCCCCGGGCATGTGGTCGGGATGTCCCGCTGGGTATGCCGCCTCGAACGAGGGCATCACCGCCTCCCACGGCACAGGTGGAGTCGCGTCCGGCGCGAACGGCAGGAACTCGGGGTCGTCGTACCCCTGGAGAGGGAGC
The DNA here is from genome assembly GCA_964560615.1 of uncultured Actinomyces sp. Lineage (GTDB taxonomy): Bacteria > Actinomycetota > Actinomycetes > S36-B12 > S36-B12 > Mxb001. Next base: position 11,131 of record CAZLMT010000020.1, on the reverse strand, counting down.
GCAAGGCTCATCTGATGGGCGTGGCGCTGCAGTGTGGCTCCCTCAGCGAGGAGGGCTTGGGCCTCGCCAGCGTCGTGGATGCTGACGGTCCCGACCAGGTGTGGTGGGACGAAAGGCGCTTCAGACACCCTGCGGATGCCACACGGTGGTGGTCTCGACGAAGGTGCTGATGCGACCCAGGCCGGGATCAGTGGACCAATCCGGCGTGGATGTCGGAGGGGGAAGCACCCGCTTGATCGTGTCGGCGGCCGCGACCGCCATCTCGGTGGCGACTGCATCGTCGACGACACCCGTGAGGTCCAGTGCGTCCACATCCGCGTGAGATGCGAGCCACGGGCCGATCTCCCCGGGTGCACCCGTGAGGATGTTGACCACGCCTCCCGGCAGGTCGGAGGTCGCGAGCACCTCGGCGAGGGTGATCGCGGGCAGCGGACACTCCGGAGATGCGACGACGACGCACGCGTTGCCGCTCACGATGATCGGCGCCACGACGCTCACGAGACCCAGCAGCGACGGCCGCTGCGGCGCGATCGCGGCGACCACGCCCGTGGGCTCCGGGACGGAGAAGTTGAAGTACGGGCCGGCCACGGGGTTGCTCGAGCCGAGGACCTGGGCGATCTTGTCGGACCAGCCGGCGTACCAAACCCACCTGTCGATGGTCGCGTCGACCTGCGCTGTCGCGCGTCGGGAGGAGCAGCCCTCCGACCTCTCGATCTCGGCCTCGAATTGCGCCCGGCGACCCTCGAGCATCTCGGCGATGCGGTAGATGACCTGGCCTCGGTTGTACGCCGTCGCCGACGACCAGCCGCGCTGCGCGGCACGTGCGGCGAGCACCGCGTCACGTGCGTCCTTGCGTGAGGCCAGCGAGGCATTGGCGAGGAATCGGCCCTTGGCGTCGGTGACGGCGTAGGTGCGACCGCTCTCGCTGCGCGGGAAGGCGCCGCCGATGAAGAGCTTGTAGGTCTTGCGGACGTCGAGACGGCCTTCCATCAGACGACCTCCTGCTTGAGATAGGCGGCGAGGCCCTGGCGACCGCCCTCGCGTCCGAAGCCCGACTCCTTGTAGCCGCCGAAGGGCGAGGCGGGGTCGAATCGATTGAAGGTATTGGCCCAGACGACACCGGCGCGCAGCCGTGATGCCATCCAGAGGGTTCGCGATCCCTTATCGCTCCAGACACCTGCCGAGAGGCCGAAGGGGGTGTTGTTGGCCTTCTCCACCGCCTCTTCCGGAGTGCGGAAGGTGAGCACCGACAGCACCGGACCGAAGATCTCCTCGCGGGCGATGCGGTGCGCCTGGGTCACGCCCGTGAAGACGGTCGGGGGATACCACCAGCCCCGCTCGGGTATCGAGCACGGTGCCGACCAGCGATCGGCGCCCTCCGCCTCGCCGGACGCCACCAACTCCTCGATGCGCGCGCGCTGCTCGGGGGAGTTGATGGCACCGATATCGGTGTTCTTGTCCATGGGGTCACCCAGCCGCAGCGTGGTGAGTCGGCGCTTGAGGGCGTCGAGGACCTCATCCTGCACCGACTCCTGCACCAGCAGCCGCGAGCCGGCGCAGCACACGTGTCCCTGGTTGAAGAAGATCCCGTTGACGATTCCCTCGATCGCCTCGTCGAGGGGCGCGTCGTCGAAGACGATGTTGGCCGCCTTGCCGCCGAGCTCGAGCGTGAGGCCCTTGCGGGTGCCCGCGACGGCGCGCTGAATTTGCTTGCCCACCTCGGTGGACCCGGTGAAGGCGAGCTTGTCCACGCCGGGGGACTCCACGAGGAGCCGACCCGTCTGCCCTGCGCCCGTGATGATGTTGACCACGCCCGGCGGCAACTCGGCCTGGCGGCAGATGTCCGCGAACGCGAGTGCGGTGAGCGGTGTGGTCTCGGCCGGCTTGAGGACGACGGTGTTGCCGCAGGCGAGTGCGGGAGCCACCTTCCACGCGAGCATGAGGAGGGGGAAGTTCCACGGGATGATCTGCCCCGCCACGCCGTAGGGCTTCTCGCCGTAGCCGGCGTAGGCGATCTTGTCGGCCCAGCCGGCGTGGTAGAAGAAGTGCGCAGCGACGAGTGGGATGTCGACATCGCGCGATTCACGGATCGGCTTGCCGTTGTCCAGGGTCTCGAGCACGGCCAACTCGCGCGAACGCTCCTGGATGATCCGCGCGATGCGGTAGAGGTACTTCGCCCGCTCGCGCCCGGGCATCTTGGACCACGTCTGCTTGTACGCCGCGCGCGCAGCCTTGACGGCCCGCTCGACATCCGCGGGACCGGCGTCGGTGACCTCGGCGAGCACCTCCTCGGTCGCCGGATTGATCGTCTTGAAGGTCGTGCCATCGATCGTCTCGACGAAGTCGCCGTCGATGAAGAGGCCGTAGTGGGCGGCAATGTCGACGACGGCCCGGGACTCGGGCGCGGGTGCGTAGTCGAAGGTCATCGCAGCTCCTAGTCGATGGTGACGTAGTCGGGACCGGAGTAATGGCCGGTGCGCATGCGCTGCCGCTGGAGCAGCAGGTCGTTGAGCATGGCGGACGCGCCGAAGCGGAAGAGGTCAGGGGTGAGCCATGCCTCCCCGCACACCTCGTTGACCATGACGAGGTAGCGGATGGCGTCCTTGGAGGTGCGGATGCCGCCGGCGGGCTTCACACCGATCCGCTGCCCGGTCTGGCGATACCAATCGCGGACGGCCTCCAGCAGGATGAGGGTCACCGGAAGCGTGGCGGCCGGCGTCACCTTGCCGGTCGATGTCTTGATGAAGTCCGCGCCAGCGAGCATCGCGAGGTAGGAGGCGCGGCGGACGTTGTCGTAGGTGCGAAGCTCGCCCGTCTCGAAGATCACCTTGAGATGAGCCGTGCCGCAGTTCTCCTTTACGGCGACGATCTCGTCGTAGACATCGAGATAGCGACCCGCCAGGAAGGCGCCGCGATCGATCACCATGTCGATCTCGTCGGCGCCGTTGGCCACAGCGTCGCGGGTGTCGGCGAGCTTGACCGCCAGGCTCGCGCGACCCGAGGGGAAGGCAGTGGCGACGGCGGCCACATGGAGTGCGTCGCCGACCGCATCTCGTGCGATGGCGGCCATATCGCCGTAGACGCAGACCGCTGCGACATGCGGGGTCGACGGATCGGTGGGGTCCGGGCGCAGTGCCTTGGCGCACAGGGCCCGCACCTTGCCGGGGGTGTCCATGCCCTCGAGGGTGGTGAGGTCGACCATCGAGATCGCCAGGTCGATGGCCCGCTCCTTGCTCGCGGCCTTAATGGACCGCGTCGAGAGCATGGCCGCCCGGCCTTCGGCGCCCACCTGATCCACGCCGGGGAGCCCATGGAGGTAGCGCCGCAGAGCCGCATTGCTCACGGCTACGTCTGCGGCGAGATCGGCGGTCACCCCGCCAGCGTAGTCGCAGGTCGGTAGCGCGCCCGCGCGTCCATCACGGGATCGTGCTGGAGCCCGTCTGTGCGACCCTCGCGATCACGCGGACCCCAGCCGCTCGCGCATGGCGATGGCAAGTCGGTCGAGCGCGGCATCCGCATCCTCGCGCGCGAGGGCGAGCCCGGCGCCATCGACGCGGCGTACCACCTCGAGATAGCACTTGACCTTGGGCTCGGTACCGCTCGGTCGCACGATGACCCGCGCACCGGGCAGGCGGAGCAGGATCCCCTCGGTAGGTGGCAGGTCGCCCATGCCCTCCGCGAGGTCGACCACCTCTTCCACGGGCAGGCCGCCCAGGTCGCGCGGCGGATCGGCGCGCAAGCCTTCGACGGCGGCTGCGATGAGCGCGGGAGTCGGCATCCGCAGCGAGACCTGACGCGTGGCGTGCACCCCATGGCGCAGGGCGAGTTCATCGAGGACGTCGAAGACCGTGCGCCCCTCGGCATTGAGTGCTGCGACCAGCTCGAGGGCCAGCAGCGCGGCCGTGATGCCGTCCTTGTCGGCGACATGACGCGGATCGACGCAGTAGCCGAGCGCCTCCTCGTAGCCGTAGCCGAGGTCGGGCACGCGCGAGATCCACTTGAAGCCCGTGAGCGTCGTGGCGTAGGGGATCCCGGCGTCCTCGGCGATCCGCTGGAGCATGGTGGACGACACCAGCGACGCAGCCATGCTCCCGGTGAATCCGCCGCGGCGTACCAGCCACCAGCCGAGCAGCCAGCCGACCTCGTCACCGCTGAGCGCCACCCACTCGCCGGGGGTTCGCGTGTCGGCGTGAGCGGGCCTGCCGTGGGGGACTCCGATCACGAGTGCACAGCGATCAGCATCAGGGTCCGTCGCGATGATGACATCGACATTGATGCGCATGCCCTCGGCGATGGCGAGGTCGAGGGCCCCGGGCTCCTCCGGGTTGGGGAAGGCCACCGTGGGGAAGTCGGGGTCGGGATCGCGTTGAGCCGCCACGGTGAAGGGCGGGGGGAAGCCGGCGTGCATGGCCGCCTCCTGAAGCACCGTGGATCCCACGCCGTGCATGGCGGTGTGAAGGCTCACGACATCGCGAGGCGTGTCACGCTGCGGCACGAGCGCTGCCTGCGCGATGTAGTCCTGCACGATGTCGTCACCGAGGGTGAGGTGGTCGTCGGAGCGGGGCAGCGCTGCCACCGGCCCGACGGCGTCGATGAGCGCGGCCATCTCGGCGTCCGCGGGGGGCACGATCTGGCGCCCGTCTCCCAGGTAGACCTTGAGGCCGTTGTCCGCGGCGGGGTTGTGGCTCGCGGTCACCATGAGTCCCGCCTCGGCGCCGAGCGCCCGTACGGCGTAGGCGAGCACGGGGGTGGGCAGCGGGCGCGGCAAGACCAGCGCCCTCACCCCGGCGCCCGCGAGGATCTCGGCGCAGTCCTGCGCGAACCGTGCTGAGTGATGGCGGGCATCGAATCCGATGACGGCAGCGGGATGCGCGTGTCGGGCGAGGAGGTACGCCGCGATCCCCGCGGCAGCGCGCGCGACGGTGACGCGGTTCATGCGATTCGGACCCGGGCCCATGCGCCCGCGCAGGCCCGCGGTGCCGAAGGCGAGGGGCCCGCGGAAGGCATCGTCGATCTCGGCACGAGCCGCGGCATCACCTACGGCTGCTGCGTCGATGAGTCCCTGCAACTCCGCCCGCGTGTCGGTGTCGGGGTCGTCGGCGAGCCACTCCTGCGGACCCGCCACTAGAGCCGCCGGATGACCTGGGCGAGCAGCGCGCCCATGCGCGATGCCGAGGCCTTGCCGGCGGCGAGCACCTCCTCGTGGCTGAGCGGCTCACCCGTCATGCCGGCCGCGAGATTGGTCACCAGGGACAGACCGAGCACTTCCATGCCGGCCTGCCGAGCCGCGATCGCCTCCTGCACGGTCGACATCCCCACCAGGGTGCCCCCCATTGCCCGGACCATGCCGATCTCGGCGGGCGTTTCGTACTGGGGCCCCAGGAACTGCGCGTAGACACCCTCATCGAGCGAGGAGTCGATGTCATGGGCGATGGCGCGCAGGCGGGACGAGTAGAGATCCGTCATGTCGATGAACGTCGCTCCGCGCAGTGGTGTCACGCCAAAGAGGTTGAGGTGATCACGGATGAGCACGGGCGTGCCCGGTGTCCACGACGGGTCCAGTCCGCCGCAACCATTGGTGAGCACGATGACGCGACAGCCCGCGGCGGCAGCGGTGCGCACGGCGTGCACGACGGCATCGACGCCACGGCCCTCGTAGAGGTGGGTGCGTCCGAGGAAGACGAGCACGGGGGTGCCGTCGGCATCAACGCTGCGAATGCGCCCGTGATGCCCGTCGGCAACGGGTGGGCGGAAGCCCGGCAGTGTGTCGGCGTCGATCTCCGCGATGGTCGTCCCGAGTGCATCAGCGGCAGGGCCCCACCCCGAACCCAGCACCACCGCGACATCGTGTCGCGGCACGCCGGTCGCCTCGGCCAGGGCTGTGGCGGCCTCGCGTGCGACGGCAGATGGGTCGTGCCAGTCGAACTGCTCCATCGTCATGCGCGCGACGCTAGCAGCGCCGTTCCGGGCGGGTCCCATGTCCCGGCTTTCGCCAGATACACGACCCTGAGGAGGCTCTGACGTCGCTCAACTGGCGAAATCTCGTGGATGTTCGCCGATTAGGCACAGGGGTGGCGGCGTACCTGCTCGACGTAATCGTCGGGAGCGCCTCCCGCAGCGGCGGCATCGGCGATCATGGCGAGGTAGTCGGCCGAGGGCAGACCGCCCTCGTAGGCGTCGAGGACGTAGAGCCATGCAAGGACGCTGCCCTCGAGGGTCTGCACGCGCACGCGGATCTTGCTCCAAAGCCCGAGAGAGATTCCCTCCCACGCATCGAGGGACGCTTCATCGAGCGGATGCATGTCGTAGAGCACAACGAACACCGAATTGCCCGGCTCCTCGACCACCATGGAGAGCGCGCCATCCCACCCACGGTCCTCGCCGCCGAAGGTCAGCCGCCAGCCCTCGAGCCACCCGGTGCCGGCCACGGGAGAGTAGGGAGCCCGCTCGGCCATGCGCTGTGGATCGAGGTTGGAGCCGTACGCCGCATAGAGCGCCACCCGTCCAGGGTACGGGTGCGGGCAACCCCCGTGGGGCGTCCGACACAATGACGCCGTGGCATCCGTGGTGATCATCGGGGCAGGACCCGGGGGGTACGAGGCGGCACTCGTGGCTGCACAGCTCGGTGCCCGGGTGACCATCGTCGATACGCAGGGCCCGGGCGGCTCGGCCGTCCTGACCGACTGCGTGCCGAGCAAGACCCTCATCGCGACGGCCGACCTGCTCGCGGTGACCGCCGAGGCCGGATCCCTGGGCATCCGGGTGGACGGCGACGCTCCGCGCGGCACCCTGAGCGTGGACCTGTCCGCGGTGAACCACCGGGTGAAGGAGCTCGCCACGGCGCAGAGCCGCGATATCGAAGCACGATTGGCTCGCGACGGCGTCAGCTACATCTCCGGTCGAGGTCGACTGGCCTCCTCAACGCGCGTGCTCGCGTCGACATCCGACGGTGATGTCGCGCTCGAAGCCGACGTCATCCTCATCGCCACCGGCGCTCGCCCGCGCATCCTCGACGATGCTCGCCCTGACGGCGAGCGCATCTTCACGTGGGATCAGGTCTACGACCTTGACGAGGTGCCCGAGCGGCTCATCGTCGTGGGATCGGGTGTGACCGGTGCTGAGTTCGCGTCGGCGTACCACGCCCTGGGCTCCCAGGTGGTGCTCGTCTCGAGTCGTGACCGCGTGCTCCCGGGTGAGGATCCGGATGCGGCGGCGGTCATCGAGGAGGCCTTCACGAGTCGCGGCATGACCGTGCTCGAGCGGTCGCGGGCCATGGCGGTGCGGCGGACGGACGACGGTGTCTTGGTCACCCTGGGCGATGGGTCCACGGTCGAGGGCACGCATGCGCTGCTCGCCCTCGGGTCGGTGCCTAACACCGAGGACCTGGGGCTTGCCGAGGCTGGGGTCGAGGTCGACGAGCGGGGCTTCATCGTCGTCGATCGCGTCTCGCGCACGC
>CAZLMT010000020.1:0-3665 GCA_964560615.1 uncultured Actinomyces sp. | reverse complement strand
GCCTCAGTCGCGGCCATGCAGGGGCGCATTGCCATGTGGCACGCGCTGGGCGACTCGGTGAGTCCCCTCGACCGGTCGCATGTGTCGAGCACGGTCTTCACGACTCCGGAGATCGCGACCGTGGGTGTCACCCAGCGCGAGGTGGACGAGGGTGTCGTCCGCGCGGATTCGGTGCTCCTTCCCCTCGACACCAATGCGCGCGCCAAGATGCAGGACATCCGGCATGGCTTCGTGAAGCTCTTTTGCCGGCCGAGTTCGCGCATCGTCATCGGCGGTGTCGTCGTGGGCCCGCGTGCGAGTGAACTCATCCACCCGATCACGGTCGCCGTCGATGCGCGGCTCACGGTCGATCAGTTGGCAGGGACCTTTACGGTCTACCCGAGCCTGAGCGGGTCGGTCGCCGAGGCGGCGCGCCGCCTGCATCGCTCCGCCGAGGAGTAGCGGCTGGCGCTAGAAGTCGCCTCCGCCAAAGTCGCCCCCGCCGCCGAAGTCGCCGCCTCCACCGAAGCCGCCGAAATCGCCCCCACCGAAGCCCCCGGAGGGGTCGGCAGCCATGGGCGCGGCCGCTGCGGCCGCGGGCATGCTGAAGGCGCTCGCCATCATCGTGCCGATGAAGAGCGCGGGGAGGATGTTGCCGAAGGACGAGTAGTAGCCGCGCGCATACGGCGCGTAGTCGTTGCCGGCGCGCCAGTAGGGCTGACGTCCCGCGGGTGTGTCGACCTCAAGGGCTGCAGGTGCGGAGCCTGACCGCAGGGTCGTCGCGCACGACGCGCAGACGGGCACGGGCCGCGGCGCACCACCATCCGGGGCCCACTCCACATCGTCGCTGCTCGGGCCATGGCGTGGATCCACGAAGCACGGCGCACGGTGAGAGGGGAGAGCGCGACCGTCCATGCGCGCCTCTACGCACGCGAGGGCATAGCGCCCTTCCTCTAGCTCAGATGTCGCGCGCGTGACATCCGTGTCCGTCGTGGCCCGCGCAGACACATCGCTCGCCGTCGCATATGCGTCGAGAGCCCTCTGCAGGTCGGCGCGCCCGGCATCGTCGAGCCGGGGATCGGTGAGGTCGAAGGCACCCAGGCGCTCGCCCAATTGCGTCACGTCCTGGTCGAGTACGCCGCGCAGTGCTGCGATGCGTTGCGCCTGCGCCGCGCGGCTGCGGCGTCGTGTCCACAACGCGACGGCCACGATCACGGCACCGATCAGCGCCAAGAGGATGAGCACCGGCCACATCGAGCCGGACGAGCTGGTCGCTGACGACGATCCGCTGGATGACGACCCGCCGTACTGCTCATCGACACCGGTGACGAAGGCCTCCAGGACGGCGTAGGGCCCGTTAGAAGACTCAGACTGGAACGCCGAGTCGGCTATCGCCGTGACCGATCCCTCGGTGGCGGCGGCGCGGAAGGCATTGCCCGCGATGACGGCGTAGACGCCGCTACGCCCCACGGCATTGCGCAGATCGCTCAGGAGCTCGTCCGGACCGCCGGTCTCGGCGGCCGCGGACGCGGGAAGCACGGCGATGTAGATCGGGAGCCCGGTGCCGGAGATCTGCGTGCGCAGGTCGGCGGCCTGGCCTGCGGTCAGGGCATTCTCGGCGGCCGGGTCGTTGTAGACGGGGTTGCTGCGCAGGGCCGAGGCAACGGAGTCGATGGAGGTCCGGGCCTGGGCGGCACCGGAGCCGATGAGGCCAGCGAGGGCCAGGGCTAGGACAGCGATCAGGGTTGCCGTGCGCTTCATCCTTCGACGGTACCCGCTCGGCACGGGCGAGGCAGCGTCAGTGCCCGGCAGGCTTCGTCATCGAGAATCGCGCCGAAGCTGGCCCCCCGCGCGTGGGAGGGTGACGAACTCCGGCCGGGGCTCAGTCGCTGATCTGGCAGAGGACTGTGCCGGTCGGGACCGTCGTGCCGACCGTGGCCTCGAGGCCCGTGACCGTGCCCGCCTTGTGCGCCGTGAGCGGCTGCTCCATCTTCATGGCCTCGAGCACCACGATGAGGTCTCCCGCCTGCACGGCCTGGCCCTCCTCCACCGCGACCTTGACGACGGTGCCCTGCATGGGAGCAGCCACGGCATCTCCGGAGGCTCCGCCGACCGTGGCGCGCTCGCGCTTGCGGCCGGTCTTGGCTGCCCCGTTGCTGGCGGGCCGGGCCGATGCTCCGAGTCCTGCGGGCAACGTGACGGCGAGGCGCTTGCCGTCGACCTCCACGGTGACGGTCTCGCGATCGTCAGCGGCCTCGGGGGAGTCCACGGTGCCGGTGTACGCCGGGATCTGATTGTCGAACTCGGTCTCGATCCAGCGCGTGTGCACCTGGAAGGGCGATCCGTCGACGGGCGCGAACGCCGGGTCGTCGACCACGGCGCGGTGGAAGGTGAGCGCTGTCGCGATGCCCTCGACCCGGAACTCCGCGAGCGCGCGACGCGATCGCTCCAGTGCTTCCTCGCGATCGCGACCGGTCACGATCAGCTTGGCGAGGAGCGAGTCGAAGTTGCCGCCGATGACATCGCCCTGGCGGAAGCCCGCATCCACGCGCACGCCCGGACCTGAGGGAGCGACCCACTCGGTGAGCACACCCGGCGCGGGCAGGAAGCCGCGGCCGGGATCCTCGCCGTTGATGCGGAACTCGATGCTGTGGCCTCGGAGCACGGGGTCGTCGTATTCGATGACACCGCCCTCGGCGATGCGGAACTGCTCGCGGACGAGGTCGATACCGGCGACCTCCTCGCTCACCGGGTGCTCGACCTGGAGGCGGGTGTTGACCTCGAGGAAGGAGATGGTGCCGTCCTCGCCCACGAGGAATTCGCATGTGCCCGCGTTGTAGTAGCCGGCTTCGCGCATGATCGCCTTGGATGCGCGATAGAGCTCGGTCAGCTGCTCATCGCTCAGATAGGGCGCGGGCGCCTCCTCGACAAGCTTCTGGTGGCGGCGCTGCAGCGAGCAGTCGCGCGTCGAGACGACGACCACATTGCCGTGCGTGTCGGCGAGCACCTGCGTCTCCACGTGTCGCGGCCGGTCGAGATAGCGCTCGACGAAGCACTCGCCGCGACCGAAAGCGGCCACTGCCTCTCGGACCGCCGAGTCGTAGAGCTCGGGGATCTCCTCGATCGTGCGCGCGACCTTGAGACCGCGTCCGCCACCGCCGAAGGCGGCCTTGATGGCGATGGGCAGGCCGTGCTCCTGGGCGAACGCGACGACCTCATCGGCGCTCGTCACGGGGTCGGGCGTGCCGGGCACCTGCGGTGCCCCCGCGCGTGCGGCGATGTGGCGCGCGGAGACCTTGTCGCCCAGCGATCGGATCGCATCCGGCGGAGGTCCGATCCAGGTGAGTCCCGCGTCGATGACGGCCTGGGCGAAGTCGGCGTTCTCCGACAGGAAGCCGTAGCCGGGATGCACGGCGTCGGCACCGGCTCGCTTGGCGACGTCGATGATCTTGGCGATATCGAGGTAGGTCTCGGCCGCGCTGGAGCCGCCGAGTGCGTATGCCTCGTCGGCCACCTCGACGTGCAGGGCGTCGCGGTCAGGGTCGGCGTAGACGGCGACGGAGGCGAGGCCGGCATCGCGGCAGGCCCGGGCGACTCGGACGGCGATTTCGCCACGGTTGGCGATGAGGACCTTCTGCACGCGCTGCAGTCTAGGGAAGCCCGCTCTGGCAGGGTGAGCCCATGTC
>CAZLMT010000019.1:22109-28310 GCA_964560615.1 uncultured Actinomyces sp. | reverse complement strand
CATCCGTGCCTTCATCGCGGTCACCTTCGCGCAGTCCCTCGCGGGCGCGCTTACCGTGCGCTATGCACGCCAGACGGCGGTGGCAACCGCGGCGCTTGAGACGGTGAAGTCCCAGCAGCAGCTCGTGGTCGAAGCTGATGAGCGCGCTCGCCGTGGTGTGGCGGAGTTCCTGCACGACCGGGTGCAGGCCGATCTCCTGGTCGTAGCCTTCGAACTGCGCAGCAGTGTGGAGGGTGCTGATCCAGCGACGCGGGAGCGTCTGGAGAGGGCTATCGCCGAGATCGAGCGCATCCGCTCGACGGAAGTGCGCGCCGCCAGTCGCCGGCTGAGTCCCGCCTTCGGATCAGTCGGACTCGACACTGCACTGGCGGACCTTGCCGAGTCGTGGGAGTCCGTGCTGCGGGTGCGGGTGACCTTCGATGAAGCGTCTAGGTCCTTACTCATGGGCGGTAGTGCCTCGCGGGATCTGCTGACCGCGCTCTATCGCGTCATCGAACAGGCCTTGTTGAACGCCGCATCCCACGGACATGCGACCCGCGTCGATGGTTCGCTCTCGATGCCGTCGGCGGACAGCCTCGAGCTCACTGTGACGGATGATGGCCGCGGCCTGCCTCGAGGGGAGATCGTGCGTGGATCCGGCACAGCCATCATGGACGCCTGGTGCGCGGTCGTCGGCGGAGTATGGTCCTGGCGCTCCCCGCCCGCGGGCGGTGCGCAGGTCATCGCGACTTTCAGCCCGCACCCGTAGCCCCCGGGTCGGGATCCCACCGAACCTTCCGAGACAGGTGTCTTTGGGTTGAGACAGGTGCAATTCACCTCGTCGCAGCTGTCCCAGGGAGATCGCCCCCTCGGATTTGCCCATTTAGCGTCTTTTCGGCGCCACTCCGGGTGCCGGTGAGGGGGACCATGCGCATGCGTCGAGCATCCGTGTCGGTCGGTCTGGGCCTGAGCGTCCTGGCGGGGCGCTGACGAGCGTGGTGGTCTCAGCACCTCCGGCGCAAGCTTCGTTGTCTGCGCTGCCCACACTGGCGAACGCACAGCCCATCGGCTTCAACGACCAAGCGTCCGCAGCTTCAGGCGCTGACGACACGCTCTACCTTGGAGTCGACTTCACGCAGGCCGGGATCACCTACTTCTTCGGCCTGACCCCGTTCCCAGAGGTCGAGACTCAGTTCTTCGCTGTCCAGTTGGCTTTGGGCTTGATGTTCGTCGTAGCCATCATGGGCGCCGTCATGTACGCCGTCAGTCGCGAGCGCGCGTTGGAAAACGCCTTCACCGAACTCAGTCGCGCGCAGATCAGCCTCGCTCAGGAGGAAGAGCACGTGCGGGCCGAGGTCTTCGATCAGCTGCATGGCTCCCTCCAAGCACAGTTCATCGCCATGCGGCAGAAGCTCAGCGATCTCGCATCGGAGAACGCCGATTCCGACTTGGTCCGCGAGGTCCTGCAGATCGAGCAGGATCTTGACCGCGCTTACCGTGACGTAGTCCAGCCGCTCACCCGCACGCTCGTACCTGCTGGCCTCGAGGCAGGCCTGGGTATCGCCCTCGCCGAACTCGACGCCCGCTTTGCCGGGGCGATGAACCTCGAGGTTCGCATCGATCCGGTCGTCGAGGCAATGGACAGCCCGATGACCGGCGGCATCCACCGGGATGCCCGGTTGGCGGCCTACCGGATCATCGAAGAGGCCTGCTCGAATGCGATAGAGCACTCGCATGCCCGGTGGGTCGTCGTGGTGCTGAGCAGCCACCTCGCTGACGGCAGCGCATGGCTTGATCTCGAGGTGTCGCACGAGGTTCCTGCCCCCGTGTCTGTCATGGAGGGGTCCGGCCTGACGCGCATGCGGGCCCGGGCGCGAGCGCTGGGCGGCAAGGTTGTGTACGCCAACGAGCCGGGCCGCTTCGCGGTGCGAGCGAGCCTCCCCTTCTGTCCTCTCCAACGACAGGGTCGTGGCCTGACCTGACTCCCTGTCAGGCCACGCGCCACGTGCGCGGCTGCCCGATTGATACCGGCAGCGCATCGCCGACGTCCACCGAATGACGGTGCAGCAGCTTGGCCCGCGCGGGTCGCTCCGGGTCACGGAAGAGCAGGTCGATATCCCACACATCCGAGTAGGGCCGGTTCAGGGTGCTGCGCTGCACCGCAAGGGAGTCGAAGATGAAGCTCTCCTCAGCCGCGATGCCCGCTGACCACGCAAGCTGAGCCGGATTCGTGACGAGGTAATTCACGGCCCGCACGTGGCTGTGGGTGCCGTCGTTGGGCTCCCCGTCGTCGATAGCGGCGAGCATGGCTTCGAGCTGAATCCGTCCCATCTGCGGGAGTGGCAGTCGCATGACTTGGTCGATACGACGCCAGCCGTAGATGCCGCGCGGGCCGTTCACTCGCAGCACCGGGACCGACTCGCCGGTGGACAGCGCAGCGAGAGCCCCGGTCACGACCCCGGGGAACGACATCTCCTCGATCGCGCCACTCACCTGCTCGCCAATGCCGGATGCGAACGCCGAAAGCACCTGAGCAGACATGCTGCCGAGCGTCTCGATGGCATACAGCGGTGAGGCCTCACGCATGACGAGCCAGGTGACGTCGCCGGCCACCGAGGGTGCGCGATCCATGAGCGCGGCGAGCACCGCCGGATCCTCCGGAGCGCCCGCGAGGTTGGCTCGAGCGATCTCATCCACCAGTCGCTCGCGCCGGACGTCGGTGGGGATGTCGAAGCCAAGCTGCCCGAGCGCAAAGGCCATCTTCGGCGTGCGTGGGAGGAGTGACGCCGCAGAGAGCTCCGCGGCTGATTGATCCGCGCGTGCGTCATTGCGATGCGAGTCCTCGGGAGCGTGCGACTCAGGCTCCGGCCTCGGTGCCCCATCGACCATGGCACTGCCCTCATCGGGGTAGTCAGGCGCTTCGAAGCGCACCGGGCTGTTGGGGGGCAGGCCAGGACCGTCCTCCACAAGAGGCTCGACGCGCAGGCTCTTGGGCGATAGAGGAGCGGGAGTGCGATCCGCGAGCAGCATGTCCAGTGCACCCATCGGGTCGAGGATGCCTCCGATGCACCGCTCGGGCACCTCGGTGCACGGGCGGGCACTGGCAATGATGGCGCGGCCCACCGTCATGGGATCGACCTCGAGACCACGATCCTTCAGGATCGACATCAGCAGCGCGGCCACCCCGGTGACGTGAGGGGCAGCAAGGCTCGTGCCGCGCTGGCGCCCGTACCCGCCACCGGGCAAAGCACCAAGGATCCTGGTGCCGTTGGCCATGACGCCGTGGCCGCTGAAGAGGTCGCCACTGTTGGTGGAGTCGACGGCTCGTCCATCGTCGTCGACGTTGCCGACAGCCAGGCAGTACTCAGCGATCGCAGGAAAGGTCCACGCGGTGCCATGGTCGTTGCCGGCGGGGCTGACGATCAGTACACCAGCATCGCGCAGCCGCTCCATGGCGCGCGACACCATGGGGTCCACTCGTCCGGACTGAGAGGGAAGCGCAATCGCGGAGTGGACGATCTGCGCTCCTGTCTCGTACGCCGCCTCGAGCGCACGCACATACGCGAGACGCGTGTCGAAATCCTCGTACTCGTGCATGGCAACGATGAAGGTGAGAGAGCAGTCCGGAGCGACACCCTCGCGCTCGCACGCGGGATCGCCCACGAGGACACTGCCGACGAAGGTCGCGTGCTCTCGCATGCTGGGATCGTGCTCATCCTCATACTGCTTGAGGGCACTGGGATCGAGAAGACGCACGTGACGACCGCGGAAAGCCTCGTGGTCGAGGTCCGGCAGCCCGTCGATGAGCGCGATCTGGATCCCCGGGTCGCCGAGCGAGATGTCCCTCAGCTCGGCGATCCCGGGGATGTCGTTCAGATCAGCCATGGATCAGCGGACCGGCTGCCCCGGCAGCGGGACATCCTTACGATCACCGGCAGGCCGACTAGTGATGACCATGAACCACAGGGTGTACTCGACGAGACCTGCCCCTGTGGCCCCTGAGTGCCGCACGTGGGGGCGGACCCTCTGGTACAGGTGCCAGTCGAGGCCCTGGTAGCCGTCAGCCCAGTTCGACCCTTGTGCGGCCGGCTTCTCCGGCTTGCCCGCCTTCGCCGCTGGTGCCTCCTTCGCGGGGGAGCCCTTCTTCGACTCGGCCATCACAGGCTCCCACGCCGTTCGATCACTGCGCCGTCGAGGCGAGGAGGATCGTTGACGTTGCAGCCGTGGATCACCGACATCAGTCGGATCATCAACTCATCGTCGGTGCCGTGCTGCAGGTCCATGATCTCGTGCGGCTGCGTGAGAGCCGGCCTGCGCACGGGCGCGACCTGCGGAGGTGTGCGGTCGGTCACGACGACACCGACCACTGGCGGACCTCACCCATGGTGACGGGCATGACATCGCTGACGTCGATGGTGAAGCGGAACACCTGACGAGCGCGGCGAAGGTTTTCGGGATCGAAGAACTTGAGCTTGACGTCCCACGCATCGGACTCCGGCCGGGCGTAGG
Organism: uncultured Actinomyces sp.; assembly: GCA_964560615.1. Classification (GTDB taxonomy): domain Bacteria; phylum Actinomycetota; class Actinomycetes; order S36-B12; family S36-B12; genus Mxb001. Next base: position 23,822 of record CAZLMT010000019.1, on the reverse strand, counting down.
GGCTCTGCTCGACCTCGACATGGTCCAGGCGCAGTCCCGTTGTGACAGCCTCGGCGAACACGCGGGTGGCCTGGAAGGAGTTGGTCGCGGCGAAGTTGAGCGCGCGATCCGACGAGAGGCGACCGAGGTTGCGCAGTTCGTAGTAGATCTTGTCGAGGAAGGATCGAAGGGTGAGCGCTGTGGCATCTCGCTCAGCGGCACCCTGGATGCCGAGCTCATCCATCGAGTTGGCGATGAGTCGGTTGGCCTGCCAGCCGTAGAGGCCACGCGGGCTGTCGATCTCGAGGATGGGCACGACCTGGCCGGAGTACAGACGAACGCTGCGGCTGGAGAGCTTGCCCGGGACGCTGATGCGCTCGATGTGCTCGAGCGAGCCGGCGGGGACATTGCCGGCGGCCAGGAAGTCGATCAGGATCCCGTTGACGTCGTTCGCGTAGGGGCCGACGGCCTCGATGGCGTAGATGGGGGTGAGCTCGAGGCTGATGGTCCAGATGAGCGAGTTGGCCTCGGACGGCATTGCGCGCAGGTGCTCGACGAGCTGACGGGCGTCATAGGGATTCGGCGGGACCGGGACGCCGTTGAACACGGCGGGAGCCATGAGCTGCTTGAAGGAGTCACGACGTGCCTCAGTGCCGAAGTCGAACCCGAGCGCCCCGAGGGCGTAGACCAGGTTGGACTCATTGACGACGGGCATGCCGGACTGCTGGGCTCCGGTATCGGACACGGGCGTCTCCTCGACGGTGGACTGCACCATGGCCGGCGCAGAGGGAGTGGGGTTCTGGGCGCTGAAGCCCATCTGGTTCATGACGGCCTGCACCGCTGCCGCGATGGCGACGGCGTCGACCGACGATGTGGTCGCCGCGGGTGCGATGGACGCGACAGCAGCCGGAGCAATAGGAGTGGGGCCGGCGTGTCCGCCGCAACCGCACGACTGCTCAACCGCAGGGGTGGTGGTCAATTGATCCATGGCGATTCTTGCTCCTTCTACTGTGAGTGTCCTGCCGAGCAGTCGACGGCAGTGATCTGAATCCAGGGGGCATGTGTCGGCACCCTGGAGGATGGCCTGACCCACCTCGATTGGGCTGGTCATGCGCCCGGCCTCACGTTCGAGGCTGAGCAGGAGAGCCGCAATCGCGGTGACGACCGGGGCGGCCACGCTGGTACCGCTCTGCTCCTGTGTGCCGCCGGTGAGTGTCGCTCCGGTCACGTGCTCGCCGGGGGCAGTGATGCCATTGCGCTGGTACATCTCGTGGTGGTTGGAGAAATCCGAGGCCTCGTCTGGGCCGTGAGACCCCACCGCCAACACGCCCTCGAGAGAAGCTGGGACGTGAAGGCAGGGGCAGCCGTCGTTCCCGGCGGCAGCGACGAGGAGCACCCCGTGGTCGATGCACTTTCGTACCGCGTTCTCGAGGTGGTCCTGCGCCAGCGGGGCGTCGACGAACTGGCCACCGCTGAGGTTGATGATGTCCGCGCCCTCATCGACTGCCGCCTCGATCGCGCGGGCGAGGTCGAGTTGCGACGGTCGTGGACGCTCGGGGGTCCACGCGGGAACGGAGAGGAAGGTGCATCCCGGCGCAATACCCTCGACGTCGCTTCCCGGCTGGCCCGCGATGATGCTCGCGACGTAGGTGCCGTGGTCAGCCGTGCGACCCTCCGCCGGGCCGACCGGCGCTCCTGAGTCGATCACCCGCAGGTGCGCCCCCGCGAGGCTCT
>CAZLMT010000019.1:3264-22099 GCA_964560615.1 uncultured Actinomyces sp. | reverse complement strand
CACGACCACCGACGGCTCCCCGAGGGTCTGCGCGCGCAGCTCGGGGAGGCCGGGGACGGGGACGTCAGCGGGCTGGGTCATGGATCAGCCGATCGGGCCCGCAACGGGAACACCCTCGGCCGGCTTGACCGGGCGCTTGGGAAGGGCGATGAAGCCGATGATTCCGGCTATGACCGTCAGCACAGCCGCGACGGTAAACGCCATGTCGACACCTGATGAGTACGAAAGAGCAGCAAGTTGGCCCGCGGCATCTCCTGCCTGCGCGGTGATGTCCTTCACGTCACCGACACCGACCAGTGGGTCTAGCGAGGAGTCACCGCCACCGGCGGCCCACTGGTTGAGGGCGACCCGGGTGGTGATGCTGCCGATCACGGTGATGCCAAGGATGCCGGCGACCTGCGAGGCAAGGCCCAGTGAACCGGAGATCGCTCCTGCCGACTGGGGAGTGGACTGCTGCATGGCCACCGACTGCACGATGGGCATGGCGACCGCAAGGCCGACACCCATGATGAAAAGGCCAATGACGACCAGCCACGTCGACGAGTCGGGGGCGAGCCCACCGAGCACCTGCAGGCCAACAGCAGCGATGATCATGCCGACGAGCACCGGCACCGCGGCGCCCATCAAGCTCTGGAGTCGCCCGGCGAAGGGCGTGATGAATGCCATCGCGATGGACGCCGAGAGGGTGACGGTGCCAGCGACCGCGGCGGTGAAGCCCATGACGTTCTGGGTGAAGAGCGACATCTGGTACATCGCTCCGGCGAGAGCGAGGGACAGCAGGATCAGCAGGCCGATGGCCACGGGCAGCGGTGACTGCTTGAGCAACCCCCACTCGATCATCGGGTTAGAGGTACGCCGCTGCTGGATGACGAAGACGCCCAGCAGAACGATTGCGAGAAGGAGTGGGCCCCACACCTGAGGTGACGACCAGGGCGCCCGCTCGGCAGCGGTGAGACCGATTGTCATGGCCGCGAGGACGACGGCGAGCAGGATTCCCGGGCCGAATCCGGCCTTGCCGTCGGACTGCTTGCGGTCGTCCGGGAGCGCCTTCGCTGCGACGACGAAGACGAGAAGGGCCAGCGGGACGTTGATCAAGAAGACGCTTCGCCAGCCCAGGCCTGTGACGAGCAGCCCGCCCACGAAGGGGCCTGCAGCACCCGCAGCGATGGTGACCGTGGTCCACATTGCGACGACGCTCGGGACTCGATCGCGCTCCACGCTGTCCGTCAGGATGTCGAGGGCCAGTCCCATGAGGCACGCCGCGCCTACGCCCCGGACGCCTCGAGCCGCGATCAGGATCCACGTATCCCTGGAGATGCCGCACAACAGCGAACCGGCAGTGAAGAGCAGGGCTCCGAAGAGGTAGATGGGCTTGCGACCGATGCGATCGCTCAGGGCGCCGATCGGGAGGATCAGGCCAGCGAGGGCGATCATGTACGCCACAACGATCATTTGCATCTGGCCGCTGGTGGAGCCGAGGTCACTCTGGATGGACGGCAGGGCGACGTTCACCACCGAGGCGTCGAGGGAAACGAGCACCTGGCCGAAGGCGAGTGCCGCAACGACGACCGAGCCAATCTTCGCACCCGCCATGTTCAACTCCCTTTGAGGACTCGTCAGTGACTCTGACGAGTCCTCTCATCGTTGACGCTTGCCCCCGGCTCCGTGTGGCGACGACTTAGGGATGCCCCTAGAAATTGGCTCGACCCCGGCGGGGGGCGTCCATGAGGCAGCATCCTCCGGCGCACCAGGGGAGGGGAGAGGGGCACGGCCCTGGAGATCACCAGCACCACCGGACCAGGAGCATCACCACGGAGCAGCAGATTGTCCGCAGGTGCAGGTGCGCAAGAGCGAGGGGCCGACGGAAGAATCCGCCGGCCCCTCGCTCTCGAACGGAACTAGAACGAAGCGCCCTCAGACGGGATGCCGTAGCCCACGTACGCCTGGTCAGCGCCCTCAGAAGGCCACCAGAAACTGCCGCTGGTCGCCTGGTCAGCGCCCTCGGACGGCCATACATGGCCGTTGATGGTCAGCGCCCTCGGACGGGATGCCGTAACCGACGTACGACTGCGTCACGCCACAACCGGTCGAACGGGCCGCAGTGCCGCGAGACACCGGGGCCGAGATAACGGGTGGATTCACCATGAAAACTCCTCAGAAGAAAGGGTGGGACCTGGAGTGGTGCCCGCCACGTCGATAATCTCCCTTTCGATACGTCGTTCGCACCGCACCTTTTCAGGGGTCCCCCTAGACGTCTTGAGCTCGTTCACTCTTGTTCAGGGATTACCCCTGTCCTGCTCAGGGATTCCCCCAGTGTTCAGCGCATCGGACAACGGACGTGCCCGAGAGGCCCTGGCCTCCGGTGCAGTAGGTGGCCGCTGGGCGGAATCTGGGACCGAAGTGTGCTGAAGAGCGCGCTACTCCTGAGATGGAATCCCGACAGTGAGAGACACGACAACAACCAAAGGCCAGTGATCGCGGAACGTCTTGCGTGGTGCCGCTGATAGAAGCCGCCCACCGCCTTCTCATCGAGCTCGATCCCGACTCGGTCATCGTTCCCCGCCGTGGTGAAAAGTCCATTGCGTGGGGAGTTGGACCAGAGAAGATGTCGGAGGCGTACTGCTACCTGATGCCCTTCCGGGAGCATGTGAATCTGGGCTGCTACCACGGAGCGGGCGTTGACACCGACGGAATCCTTGAGGGCACGGGCGCCCATCTGCGGCACGTCAAGGTCTCGTCGCCCGGCGATGTGGCGCAGGTGTTCACAACAAGCTTTGTCGCTGGGCCCCAACGGTGCGATGTGCTTCACAACGTGGACGGCTGTGGTGTCAGTCGCTCTGATCCTGTCTGGCGTAGATCATCGCGGCCTGGACACGGGCATTCGCGGACGCGTCCGTAGCGACCTGGAGTTGGGAGTAGATCTGGGTCAGGTGGTACTCCACTGATTTCGGCGACATGAAGAGTTTCTGCGCGATGGCCGTGTTCGACATCCCCGAAGCCACGAGGGCGAGGATCTCGCGCTGACGTTCGGAGAGCGTGTCTATGCGCAGCTCATTGCTCGAGAGCGGCTGCTCCCGCACCTGCTCGTCCACGAGAGAGCGATTGAGGCAGCCCCGAATCGCCTCGAGTAGTGCCGCGCGTGAAGAGACTCCTGCCTTGAGGAGGTACGACCAGTACGGCCGCTCGTCATTTGGCAGGGCTGTGAGGACCTTGGGGCGCACATGCTCGGAGAGGATGATGATGTGCAAATCCGGCAGTTCCTTGCGCAGCTGCACGCCGATGTCGAACCCGAATGCATCGGGCAGGAAGAGATCCAGCAGCGCGACGTCGGGCTTCGCTGCTGGGAAGACGGTCAGTGCCTGGTGCCCCGTTCCGGCTGAGGCGACGACCTCGGTGAGCTGCTCCTGCTCGAGCACCTGCTCAATGACCTGCCGAAACAGCGGCACGTCCTCAAGCAGGGCGACGCGGATCGGCGCTCTGGACACGCGAGAAGCCTAGGCCTGGTGGTGGCGAGGCGTGATGGGCCTGATTCGGGTTATCCCCAAGCCCTGAGGGTCGTCCCGTGCTGCGCTCGCCAGCCGCCGTGATGGCTCGCATCGTCCCGGAGCGGTCCCATCGGTCCCTCCTGCTGTTGACCGCCGGCAGCGGCTATTCCTTCGTCATCATGGGCCCGATCGAGGGGCGACGGTCTACCAGGTGGTCAAGGGGATCCCCTTCTGGAGCGCCTTTACGCATGTCACCTTCCTGAACCTGGTGAGCCTCACTCTGACACTGATGATCGGGGCGCTCTACCTGCGGCGCGTGGCCGCCCCCTAGGCCGAAAGACAGCTGTCTCGGCAGGGGTCACACCTGTATCGCCCCTCGCCACATGTGTCCTCGAAGTCTGACGTCGGCGTCGGCCTTCCGTAGCGTCGCGGCGGTGCCCCTGACAGGGCAAGCGTCACCCATCCCGGAGGTCTCATGAAGTCATCTCGAACCGCCCTGGTCGGCTTCGCGGCGTGTTCATCCGCCGTGCTGCTAACCCTCGCCGTAGCGGCTCCGTCCGCGAGTGCGCGCCCCGCACCACTGGAGCCGCGCACGGAGTGCCCGACGATCCCGTGGAAGCCGCTCGAGGTCGCCCACGAGGTGATCGATATCGGCCCCGTCCAGGAGGACCCGAAGAACGCTGTCAACACCTACAAGTCGGGTGGGGATAACGAGATCTCCGACGAGGCGTGGCCCGACTACGAGCCCCCGGACCCCTGGGTCAAGAACTCGACGCGCAACCTCCAGTTCCAGATGTCGCAGTTCATTGCCTCGCCTGGCGCGGAGATCTGCGAGACCGTCTACGAGACGACCTCCGACGGCTACACCTGGGGATCGATGTCCTCGGCCATCAACGCGATGTGGCCCTACGACAATCGCAAGGCATACCCGCTTCCGGCGAATCTCGGCCCGTACTTCGGTGGCAATTACGCGCTGACCCCGCTGGGGACCGACGTCAAGTTGACGGCGAACTACAAGGCTCAGAACATGGAGTTCTGGGTGACGGACGACAACGAGCCCGATGGCGAGAAGATCCTGCGCTTCTACGTGATCGACCAGTTCGGCAACAAGTACATCGCGCACGCCACGAGTGCGGACTCACCCGAGGCTCTCGAGAAGGCCTTCGACGCGGTCACCCTGCCTGAGGGCTGGAAGAAGGAGAAGAGCTACCTCAAGGAGGACTTCACCATCCGTCCCGCCGAGGGCTCGGACGGCTCCTTCTACTACCTCGTCCTGCGTGACAGCGCCGATATCGGCTACCACCAGATCACCTGGAGCAAGACGGGCCAGATCGCAGCCCTCGTGCCCGACTTCCCGATCTGGGGCGGTCAGAAGGCCGATGTGCTCTACGGCTACTCCGGCAAGGCGCCGTCCTCGCGCAACATCATCCATGGAGGCGCCGGCAACGACCGTCTCATCCCGGGTGCGCTGTCCTACGACCTGTGGGGCGATGCGGGCAGGGACACGGCTGAGCTGCCGAAGAATGCCAGGAACATGACGGTCATCGACTCTTCAGGTGATGGCACGCTGGTCGAGTTGGCTGTCAAGGTCGGCAAGAAGACCGTGATGTACACGCTCAACTACGTCGAGACGCTCAAGATCGGCAAGAAGACCTACAAGACGAAGGATCTGTAGGTCACTAGCACCTGACGAAGGGCCCTCGACCACTCGTGGTCGGGGGCCCTTCGCTATCGCCCGATGCCCGGCAGCTTCACGTCGGGCAGGTCGGGCAGGTCGGGCAGCTTGCGCACAAGGCGGCCGGCGATCGACGCGATCTGCATGCCGATGGTGATGGCGATGATGGACGCGCCGAAGATGAGCGCTACCGAGGCCTCGCTGTCGAGGTTGAGGTCAGTGAAGCTTGGGAGGCTGCTGCTGTTCGCTGCGCTGCCGACACTGGCGGGCGCGTCACCCTCAGCCTTGGGCAGGCTGTCGTCGGGAGCGCCGGTGATCGCCTCGGTGAGTGCAACGAGTCCGAGGGAGCCGGGGACGAGTAGCCAGAAGACGGGCGAGAAGAGCACGAAGGCAGGCATCTGCCGCTTGCCCCGGTCTTGGATGACGATCGCAAGGAAGAGCGCGATGGCTGCCGCGATGCCGGCAGCGATGACGGCGTCCAGCATCCACGACACGACTTGCTGCACGCTGAAGGCGATGAGGAGGAGTACGACGACCGGCACGAGTGCACCGCGTGGCTCATTGAAGGCCAAGGCCTGCCCGAGGGCATAGACCGCGGCGCCGATCCATGCGACCCACAGCGGCAGTGTCTGGTCGGTGAGATCGGCGAAGTTATCAGGGGACACTCGCGCGAGCAGGCTCCCCACGAGCACGCCGAAGGTGAGGATGAGGATCTGCACAATCGACGCGACCAGCCTTGAGGCGCCGGAGATCACGTGCCCGCTCGCCAGCTCCTGCGTCGCTCTGGTCAGCGCGGCGCCGGGGATGAGCGTGATGAGGGGCGCCGCGACGACGCGCAGCGGTTGCACATCCTGATCGAGGAGCGACGCAAACGAGAACACGCGAACGAGCACAGGGTCGCCGCCACAGGGGGCACCAGTGGGGCGAGATTGGGCTTGTTGCGCGTGTAGGCGAGCAGGACCCCGACGAAGAGACCGCAGACGGCCGCCATGCCTACGCCCCAGATGCTCACGCGGAAGACGAGCGCGAATCCGGCGGAGGCGAGTGCGTAGCCGAGGATGGACAGCCACGGGGGGAATCGCGGCGGCTTATCGGGGATCTCCTCGAGCTCGCGCGTGCCCTTCACGAGGTCGAGCTGGCCGCGGCGGGCCTGTACGGCGATGTCGTGTACGTCGGCGGCCTGGTCCAGGCGCAGAGTCTCATTGCCTTCGGGGATGACGCGGGCGCGGCCCACGACGGGATCGTCGACCATGACGGCGTTGGGGAGGACGAAGATCCCGAAGTCTGTGCGGTCGTACGCGCGGGCGACGGCGTTGAGGGTTGTCGTGACGTCGTCGACGGGGTATCCCGCAGCAAGCTGTGCACGCCCGAGCTCGAGGATGAAGTCCTCCAGGGCAACGGCCTGGGCGCGCTCGGCGGTGCTCGAATCTGCGGAGCCGGAACCGGTCGAATGAGCCTCGACAGACGCGGGGTCCGGATGCTGACCGGGCGCGTCGCTGGGATCGGTCACGGGCACAGCCTGCCAGCCGCTACCGTCGTGTGCGTGGCTACCGCTCCGTTTCGACGGGATCCGACGTACCGACCCATCGTCGGGGTCGCCAAGGGCTTCTTCGGCGGCCTCGGCATCCGCTTCGACGTCGTCGGCGAGGAGAACATCCCCCTTAAGGGCGGCGCCCTCCTCGCGATGAACCACACCAGCTTCCTCGACTTCGCGCTCGGCGGGGAGCCGGCCAATAGGCGGGGCAAGCGACTCGTCCGCTACATGGCCAAGGACGCGGTCTTCAAGCACTGGTTGGGTGGCCCCCTCATGCGTGGCATGAGGCACATCCCCGTCGACCGGGAACAGGGCAGCCAGTCCTTCCGTGACGCAGTCACCTACCTCAAGGCCGGAGAGCTCGTCGGGATCTTCCCCGAGGCCACGATGAGTCGCGCCATGGACGTCAAGGACATCAAGACCGGTGCGGTGCGCATCGCTGTCGCGGCCGACGTACCCCTCATCCCCATGTGCATCCTCGGTGGCGCGCGCATCCTCTCCTACGGTCACAAGGACTTCTCGCGAGGCACGACCATTGCGATCACCGTGGGCGAGGCAATGCACCCCAAGCGCGGACAGGACGCCGAGGCCCTCACGGTCGAGTTGCGCACGCGCATGCGCGACCTGCTCGACCAGACGGTGGCGCGCTATCCCTACGAAGGATCACCCTGGTGGATCCCCGCGCGACTCGGCGGCTCCGCTCCCACGCTCGAGCAGGCCGAGGTGCTCGACCAGCAGGCGCGGGAGCGCAAGGCGGCCAAGAAGGCTGCCAAGGGCGCGAAGAAGAAGTAGATGAGTCGCCCTGCGGTCGACTATCGCTTCATCCTGGCCAATGAGCGCACATTCCTTGCCTGGCTGCGCACTGGTCTGGCACTTGTGGCGGGTGGCGTGGCCCTGGATCAGTTCGTCGCCGTGTCCTCCGGCTCCGAGCTCGTCCGCTGGCTCTCGATTGCGACCATTGGCCTGGGTGCTGTCGTGGGAGTCGTCGGCATTGTGCGTTGGCGCCAGGCGGATGCCGTCATGCACGAGGGTGGAGTGATGCGACGAAGCAGTGCCGCTCTATGGCTGGGTGTCGCCTTCGTTGTCATCGCGGTCTTCATCGGGCTCGCTCTCGTCTTCGTGGAGTGACGGCGATGCGGGGCGGGGCTGGAGAGCACGACAAGGTCCACGAAGACGATCTGCCCTTTGACGATCCCGTCGCTCGCACCCGCATGGCATGGCTGCGGACCACGCTCATCGTGGCGCTGATCGGCCTTCTCATGTGGCGATCGGGTTACATCGCCGGCCACGAGTGGTGGTCGATCGCCTGGATGGTGCCAAGCCTGCTGATTCTCTGTGTTGCCTTGGTCCGCATGCGGAGCCTCACTCGTAACCGTGCCGGGGAGTCGCGCCTGGCGCCCCTGGCTCTGATGACCGCGGGCTTCGTCACATTGGCAGCCGTGGGCGTGGCGCTCGTGGTCGTCTAGCCTGCTCGCATGAGCAGCTGCACCGTCGATTCCCTGCGCGCGGCCGTCCGCGAGTTGATGCCGCAGCTCCAGGCAGACCTCGAGCGTCTCGTGCGCATCCCGTCCTGTGCCTTCACCGGCTTTCCGCGCGAGCCCGTGCGCGAGGCTGCCGACGAGACGCGGCGCCTCTTCGAGGAGGCGGGCATGCAGACGGAGCTGCTCGCTATCGACGGCGGTGAGCCTGCGGTCGTGGGCCGCGTCGGTGAGGGGACGACGCGGGTGTTGCTCTACGCGCACTACGACGTACAGCCCGCCGGCGATCTTGATGCGTGGCAGACCCCGCCCTTCGAGCCAACCCTGCGTGACGGCCGCCTCTATGGGCGCGGCGCCGCTGACGACAAGAGCGGCATCGTCATGCACCTCGGGGCGATCCGCGCGCTCCAGCGCGTGCTTGGTCACGTGCCCGTGCTGGTGACCGCTCTCATCGAGGGCGAGGAGGAGTGCGGTGGTCCGCTGCCTGAGTACGTGCTCGAGCACCCCGAGGTGGCGCAGGCCGAGGTGATCGTCATTGCGGACGTCGGCAATCGCGCGATCGGGGAGCCGACCTTCGTCACGGCATTGCGCGGGCTCGTGGATGCGACCGTCGAAGTGCGCACACTCCCTCGACCGGCGCACTCGGGGATGTACGGCGGCCCGGCGCCCGATGCGCTGCTCGCGCTCATTCGCATCCTCGACACCCTTCGGGACGAGGGTGGCGACACGACCATCGTCCCCGGCTACCCGTGGCAGGGAGCCCAGGCGGATGAGGCGGAGTTCCGCGCGGAGCTCGGGATGCGGCCGGACCAGCCCCTGCTCGGCACCGGCCCGCTCACGGATCGTCTCGTCACCCGGCCCGCGGTCTCAGTCATCGGCCTCGACGCGCCTGCCGTCGAGGGCGCGATCAACGCCGTCATCCCCTACGCCCGCGCCAAGGTGTCCCTGCGGCTGCCTCCGGGCACCGACACGCAGATGGCCATGGATGCGCTGTGCGCACACCTACGCGAGGCGGCGCCCTGGGGTGTGGATGTCACGGTGACACCGGGGGAGCAGGGGCGGGGCTGCGCGATCGCGACAAACGGCCCGGCGTACGGAGCCGCGCGCTGGGCAATGGAGATGGCCTTCGGTAAGCCCTCGGCGGACGTAGGCGAAGGCGGGAGCATCCCGCTGCTCGCCGCACTTGCCGACGTCGTGCCGCAGGCGGAGATCATGCTCTTTGGCGCTGAAGATCCGGGGGCGCACATCCACGCGCCGAATGAGTCGGTGGATCTCGTCGAACTCGAACGCATGGTGCTGGTGGAGGCGCTGCTGCTCGCGCGACTCGGCGGTCTGCTGGAGGCGTGACGCCCGCTGCTGTAGGCATCAACCGCGTGTCTCCAGCGGCGGGGTCTCGCGCTAGAGGGTGCCGCGATCCCGCTTATTGCGCTCGGTCCACTCGCGCATGCGCGGGGGATAGCCCACTTTCTGGGTGTCGTAGAGCGGGATACCCCACTTCTTCGTGAGGTCTGCCGCCTCCTCAGGTGACTCGACTCGACGGCGCGTCCACTCGCCGTCGTAGGCGACGAGAACGAGCGTGGTCTCCGTGGCCATCGTCACGGGCTCGAGGTAGGCCTCCACCCCGGTGCGGGTGCGCGTGAACTCCTCGAGGTGCTTGATGTCCTCGCGGGTGCTGCCGCGATCCCACGCGGCATGCCTCTTGCGACGGTTGAACAGGCCCATATCGTCAGTGTGCCAAAAGCACCCCCCGCTCGCGAGCGGCGCTTGCCGTAGGCGCGACCGGGGCACCCCGCGAGCGGCGTAGGCCGTCGGGAGAGACCGCGAGCCCTGTCGCATCGCCTATGTGGGAGCCGAGGGTCGCTCGTGCAGCGGGTCGACGTAGGACGGATAGGCATGGCCTGTGGCGGTGGAAATCCACTGGGCGCGGCCGTCATCGCCCTCGTCGATAAGGAAGTGGCCGGCGGTCACGGCGAGGTGATCAGGACCGCAGACGAGGTGGATATTGGCCGGGGTGGTGTTGCGACCGTCGAAGTCAACGGCATGGTCGAGCTGGGTCTCACTCGCCGGTCGGGTGCAGGTGTCAGCTGTGCACGTGACGTCGCGACCCGCGACGAGGTCGCGCAGTGCCTCGCTCGGGCGGTAGCGCACGGATCCGGCGTCGATGATCTCGCGCGTGGAGTCGTCGAGCAGCCACCGCCGCCATGACTCGGAGTCCGCGAGGATCTCGCGCGCGATGGGTGCGGGCACCCAGCCGTAGCCCGGCACGAATCCCGGCTCATCGGCGAGGTGCATGGCCGTGGCGACATCGATGATGACGGAGGCCTGCTTGCGTGGTCGGCTGCCAGGAGTCCCGGCGAGGGACAGAGACCACTCGACCGCCACCGGGGCAAGGTTGCCTGAGGGGACGCCGAACTCGCTGTGGACAGTCGTGGCAAGGTTGCCTGAGGGGACGCCGAACTCGCTGTGGACAGTCGGAGACTCCTGGGCCGCGCCCCCTCCGCTCACCAACTGGGTGTGCACCTGACGAACGGCGAAACCGGCTGAGTCGAATCGGGCGGCGTCGAGGGAATAGGCCGAGTCTGGTTCGGCAGCGCGCACGGCTGCGCGGCGCGCATGACCGATGGTGGTGAGTTGGCGCATCGTGTCCGTCACCGACTCGTAGGGGCCCGTGATGGCAAGTCGCGCCTGCCCGTCCTTCATCATCCACATCGTCACGCCGCGTTCCTGCGCACGCTCGCGAGTGCGACCGGCCATGCCTGCGGCATCACGCTTGGCAAGCGACTTGCGTAGGCGATCGGTGAGTCGGCGCGGATGATCGGTCGCCGCGTGCGGCAGCACGTCGTCGAGCACCTGCTCACGAAGAGGGGCCGGTACGTCGATCAGCTCCTTCTCTGCCACTCTGAGGTGCCCGTATCCCCAATGCCCGGCCCATGCCTCACCCAGTGCCCTCGGGAGGGTCTCGACCAGCAGGCGGGCCGAATCCACGCGACGACTCGCCGTGCGCGGGGACACCCTCGTGGCCATGCTCACCTCGAGGGCGATGGCGCGCTCGCGCACCTGCCACTCCTCGTCGCGCACGCGTGCCGCCAGAGCGTGCCGCTCTGCCTCGGGCAGCGCATCGCCTCCGACTTCCCCGACGTGCTGGTGCACCCGCTGCTCGACCTCATGCTCTGGCCAGCCCGTCGTCGGGCCCGCGACCGCAGCGGTCGCGATGGTCTGGAAGGCCTCGAACCACGCGGCACAGGCAGTCACCTGTCGGAGGTACGTGATCCGATCATGCGCACACAGGTGCGCAAGGTCGATGCGCTCGAGGAGGGAGAGAGCATGACCGCTCGTGCCGGCCTCAAGTGCGAGATCGAGAAGGCGCTTGTCATGCGTGCTCGATGAGAGCGGTGGCAATGCGAGCGCGGCGCGGATGGCAGTGTGTGCGTGGTGAGTATGCGCGGCGGAGGTGGTGTCCATGACGTGACATTACGTCGACGGTCTGACAGTGAGAGTGCGTCGCAAGCCGCCATCCACATGCGCGCATCAAGGTTTGGCGCGCATGAAGTGTTTTCGTCATACGCCGTCATCCACAATGACGCAGGAGTTCCCTCGGGCAACCTTGCCGCGCCTATCCACAGCGACGCGGTAGTTCCCTCAGGCAACCTTGCCACGCCTATCCACAGCGACGCAGGAATTCCCTCAGGCAACCTTGCCGCGACCACTCGCGCCCTCGGCGTACCGGCGTAGTGGCCGGTGGCGACTCGGCCCACGGCGCTACCCTCCCCCCATGTCGTACGTCGATTCACAGGCCGTCGCCGACTACGCGCTCAATGGCGCGGTCGTCATCCGGGGCTGCTTCACGCCCGAGCAGGTCGACCTCGTCCGTGAGGGCATTGACCGCAACCTGGCGGATCCCGGGCCCCTCGTCGCCGTAGCAAGCGAAGAAAGTGACTCCGGCCGCTTCGTCGAGGACTTCTGCAACTGGCAGCGGATCCCGGAATACGAGGAGTTCATCCGCACATCTCCCGCTGCGTCCATCGCCCGTGAGCTCATGGCGAGCGGGCACGTGCGGCTCTATCACGATCATCTCCTCGTGAAGGAGCCGAAGACCCAGCAGCGCACTCCGTGGCACCAGGACCAGCCCTACTACAACGTCGAAGGCAGGCAGAACGTCTCGATGTGGATGCCTCTCGACCCTGTGCCCCGCGAGTCGACACTGGAGTTCGTCGCGGGCTCACACCTGGGCCCATGGCTCATGCCGCGCACCTTCCGCGATGAGCAGGCGAAGTGGTTCCCCGAGGGATCACTCGGCGAGTTGCCGCGCATCGAGGACGACCGAGACGCCTATCCGATCCTCGGCTGGGCACTCGAGCCGGGCGATGCCGTGTGGTTCCACATGCTCACGCTCCACGGTGCCGCGGGCACAAAGTCGATGCGCCGCGCCTTCAGCCTGCGTTTCCTCGGCGACGACATGGTCCACGCGCCGCGTGCGTGGCGCACCTCACCGGAATTCGCCGGCCTCATTGACGAGTTGCCCGCTGGAGCGCCCATGGACCACCCGCTCTTCCCGGTACTCATATGAGGGCGCGCTCTCGGGGGTACGCCGTACTCGTCATCGGTGCCGTTGTGGCCACGCTCGCGATGCCTGCCGCAGCCGACGTGACGCCACGACAGGCACAGCCGATCGTGTACGAGGATGTGTTTGTCGGCGAGACCACCAATTCCGTTGCGGTGGCCAACGACGGCCTGATCGCCGCATCGCTCTTCAATGACAAGTCGATCGCCCTCCTTCCCGGTGCGGGCGTCGTCACCCGTGTGCCACTTGAGTGCTCACCCTCCGACGTCACTATCGCCCCGGACGCGTCCACGGCCTGGGCGGTGTGCACGGGCGACCCCCACGTCCACATCGTCGACGTGGCTTCGGGTGAGCGCCAGGTCGCGGACGTTGGACTCCGTGAGGCCGCGGACATCGTCTACCTCTCTGGTCCGCGACAGCTCGTCATCGCCGACTTTGCCGGTGAGGTCGTCGTGGTGAGTGCTACGAGCAATACGGACTACGCGGTCCTTGAGCGCGTACCGACCGGAGTCGATCGGCCGAGTGACCTGGCCGTGCTCCCTGACGGCACACGCGGCTACGCCATGACCGATGCGGGGCGGCTCCTCTCCATCAACATCACGATGGGTACGGCGCGCCACCTGCCGGGGCTGGCATCGGACACGTTCCTGTCGTCGATCGCGCTCTCACGCAGTGGCACCCTGCTCTATGCCGGAGCAGCCATCGGGTCCAACGAGTCCGGATTCCGCTCGGCCGTCGTTGCCCTCGACCCGCTCACTGGCGCGACGGTGCAGGAGCAGCCCCTGGAGTTCGGCGATCCCAATCCGACGACGATCAAGGTGGCAGCCGGCTATCGCAGCCTGTCGGTCGCCACCGGTCTCGGGATCCAACTCGACGGCGAGTCCACGGGCCTCTTCGATATCGCTCTCGATGAGCAGGGGCGATTGGGCGCGCGGAGCCGCATCATGCCGGCGGGCGTGACTGTGTTCGGTAGCGATGTGAGTCGCAGCCTCAACGGCACCATGCTGGCCGCTGGCACCACCAACGGCACTGTTGTGGGCGCCCGCCTCGAAGATGTGCCCCCTTCTCCGACCCTGGTCGTGCGGGGCAAACTCACGGGCACGAAGCTCACGCTCACTGGCACAACGACAGGGATGCAACCGGGCACCATCGTCACGGTGAAGATCCGCGACGCCAGCAAGCCGAAGGCCCGTTTCGTGGTGCAGGCGAAGAAGGCCGTTGTCGATGCCCGGGGCAGTTACCGCTGGACGGGCACCGTGCGCCCCTCGAAGGTGCAGGTCTTCACAACGACGTCGACTCCGGCGGCAAGCCCCCTGGTCACGATCAGTCGAGTGAAGCGCTGATGCGCATCGAGATCCAGCGCCGCTTCAGCGATCTCGATCCGCTCGGTCACGTCAACAACGTCGCCTATCACGACTATCTGCAAGAAGCCCGCATGGGACTCATCAGCGATCTGGACGCTGTCGTCAACGACGACTACGCGATGGTGGTCGTCTCGCAGGAGATCCGGCACGTCAGGCCCCTCGGGTATTCACGCAAGCCCGTCGTGATCGAGGCTCGAGTGACCGACATGGCACGCACGTCGTACTCCATCGTCTATCGCATTCTTGACGAGCACGGCGAGGTGGCGGCGGAGGCGACCACGCGGCTGGCTGTCGTCGATGCCGAGACAGGGCGGCCCACGCGCATGTCGGAGGACTTGCGCGAGCGCCTGCTCGCAGCAGGCTGACTCAGCCCTCGGACCAGAAGATTCGTCGGCCGCCCGCGGTCGCGATTGACACGGATACGCCGTAGGCCTGGGTAAGTGCGTCGGCGGTGAGCGTGGCGTTGGCTGATCCCTGCCCCACAGCGCGTCCACGCGCGAGCAATGTGGCCGAGTCCGCGAGCGCGGCCAGGCGGCCGAGGTCGTGACCCACGATGACGATGGCGTCGCCCGCATCGCGGCGCCGGCGAATCGCAGCGTCGAGATGAGCCTGGCCGGCGAGGTCGAGCGCAGCATCGGCTTCGTCGAGGAGCAGCACCGGTGCGCGCTGGGCCAGGACGCGGGCGAGATGCACGCGCGCGCGCTCACCACCCGATAGCGACGTGACAGGTCGGTCGAGCAACTCCCCGAGCCCGTGCTCGGCGACGACTGCCTCGATCACGCCGGTGTCGTGCGTGGTCGCCTCCGTGCCGCGCCACGGCAGTCGCCCCCAGCTCACGACCTCGCGCACGGTGAAGGGGAATGCCAGCGGGGTCTCCTGCGCGAGCAGCGCGCGACGACGAGCCGCCACGCGGGCGCTCGTGCGCGACCACGACTCACCCTCGAGGAGGACGGTGCCGGTGTCGGGTAAGAGATCGCCGGCAAGCACAGCCAGCAGCGTCGACTTGCCCGAGCCGTTGGGCCCGACGAGCGCGTGCACCTCACCGGGGGCGACAGCGACACTGACATCGACGAGCCGATCCCGCACGCTCACCCCGCGAGCCTCGACGCGCGCGTTCATGCCCAGCCGCCTTGGGCAGCGCGCGTGCGGCGTAGCAGTACGACGAAGACGGGAGCGCCGATCAGCGCCGTGACCACGCCGAGGGGGAGCTCGACGGGTGAGACCACCGTGCGCGCGATCGTGTCGGCCACGAGCAGCAGCAGTGCACCCGCGAGCGCGGAGCCGGCGAGCAGCGCACCGTGACGCGGGCCGATGAGCATGCGCACCGCATGCGGGACCACGAGTCCGACGAAGGCGATCACGCCCACGACGGCGACGCCCGCGGACACCGCGAGCACCGCGCCAGCGAGTGCCAGCAGGCGCGTCCTGTCGACATCGACGCCCGCGGCCCACGCTGCGCGGTCACCGAGCGCGAGCACGTCGAGGTTGCGCGCCACCAGCCCTGCGACCAGCAGCGCCAGCACAAGGAAGGGGAGAGTGGTCCAAACGCCGGGCCAGGTCGCGAGCGCGAGGCTGCCCGTGGTCCAAAAGGTGGTCGAGCGTGCACCCGCGGTGTCGGAGACGGCAACCACCACGGAGACCAGCGCCGCCGCGAAGGCCGTCACCGCGACACCGCCGAGCACCAGCGTCACCACCTCCGTGCGTCCCGATCCTGCACGGGCGATCCACAGCACCAGTGCCATGCCTGCGACTCCTGCGAGCGTCGCCCCGAGCGCGGGGATCCACGGGAAACCCGACAGTGGCATCCCGGTCGATCCGGCGGGCCAGATCGCCGCCCCTAAAGCGATCGCGATGACCGCACCGAGCGCGGCGCTCGCGGAGACGCCGATGATGCCGGGGTCGGCCAGGGGATTTCGCAGCGTGCCCTGCAGGAGTGCACCGGAGATGCCCAGGCCTGCTCCCACGATGAGCGTGAGCGCGATGCGTGGTGCGCGGATCTCGGTGATGATGACGCTGGAGGTGTCCGCAGCGCCGACGAGCAAGGCCGCGGCCGCCGCGATGATGAGGAGCAGCGCGAGCACGGCGAGCACGACCGCCGTGCGGAGGCGAGCCGTCATGACATCGGCGCGGCAGAGCCGATCGCGGACCGCAGCAGCTCGACCAGTGCACCCGTGCGGGGTCCGTAGGAGAGCAGCACCTCGTCATCGACCGCGACGACGCGGCGCTCGCGCCCCGCCGTCGTCTGCGCGACTCCGGGGAGGGCCAGGAGGCCCTCCATGCCGTTGACGGACTCGAGTCCCCCCGTCATCACGAGGAGCACATCGGGATCGA
This sequence comes from uncultured Actinomyces sp., assembly GCA_964560615.1. Lineage (GTDB taxonomy): Bacteria > Actinomycetota > Actinomycetes > S36-B12 > S36-B12 > Mxb001. The sequence continues at coordinate 5,671 of CAZLMT010000019.1, read as the reverse complement.
GCGCGACGAGTGCTTCCGCGGTGAGCGGAGTGAAGGCCTCGAGCCCGGCCTCCGCGCCCGCATCGATCCCGCCCGCGGCGGTGATGAGCGCGTCAGCCCCCGAGCCCTCGCCGCCGAGCAGGTAGATGGCGGATGTGCCCCGCAGGTAGAGGAAGGCCACGCGAGGGGCGTCTGCCGTCGGGTCGGCGGTGACGGTGCCAGTGCCCGGCGCCGCGTCGGACGGCAATGTCGCAAGCAGGGGGGCGGCATCGACACCGACGGCGTCGGCGATGGCCTGCGTGCGCGGTGCCATGTCCGCGAGCGTCCAGGCCTCGGGCACCTCGATGACGCGCGCACCCGCCGCCTCGATCTGATCCAGTGCCTCTGGCGGTGTCGTCCGCGCGTCGACGATGACGAGATCGGGAGCCAGCGAGATGACTCGCTCGGCCGACACATTGTGTGCCTGCGTCACAACCTCTGCATCACTCGGCACCTCGCTGGTCTCGTCACGCCCGACGACCCGATCACCTACACCCAGTGCGACGAGCGTCTCGCCCACTCCTGTCGCGAGGCTCACGATGCGCTGCGGTGTCTGCGCGGTCGGAGCCGCGAGGGCGGTGATCGCGGGGAGGTCTGCGGCGGAGATGACGATGGGCTCGCCCGGCTCGGTGCGCGCGGCGGACCCGGACTCGATGCCCTCCGAGGCGTTGCTGGCCGCGCTGTCAGAGGCAGCGGCGCTAGAGGAGGCAGCAGTGCTGTCCGAAGCAGAACTGCTACACGCCGAGAGCACCAGAGCGATGGACGCGAGGGCGGCGACCGCTGCCGGGAGGCCACGACTCCGGCGGGAAATCGCGGTGAGGTTCCGGCCAACTCGCATTGACCCAGTATCGCTAGTAGGCACGAGGGTGTTCCCGACACGGCGTCGGCATCTTGCCGACACGGTGTCAGGCGTGGATCCACAAGTGCCACCTAACGTGAAGTCATGCGTCGCCTCGTCGTCACGCTCGCGGCTACCGCCGTAGTGGCGGCCGTGCTCGTCCCCGGGCAGATCGTGAGTGCTTCCCCGGACGTGTCGTCACGGTCCGCCGAAGCCGCCACCGCTGGGGCCTCGTCACCCGCGGATCCGACAGCCGCGTCCGACGCCCACTCCCGCACCGTTGTCCCCCGCGCGAGCGCACAGGGCCGCAAGGGCCAGACGCTCACCGTCACCCCGACCGCGCGCCTGGCGGCCGCTGGCCAGTCGATCAAGGTGAGTGGTCGTGGATTCAGCGAACTCGTCGGGATCTACGTCGGCCTGTGCGTGATGCCGCGCCCCGGAGTCAAGCCCACCCCGTGCGGTGGCGGTGTCGACCAGGACGGCAGCTCGCAGGCCTCGGCGTGGATCTCATCGAACCCGCCGCCCTACGGATCCAGTCTCGCCATTCCCTACAAGCGCGGCGGTAAATTCAGTGTGCGCATCAAGGTGAGTCCGCGCATCGGCGCCTACGACTGCCGCGTGGTGCGCTGCGCGGTGGTTGCCCGCGCTGATCACACCCGCGCCAATGACCGCACCTGGGACGTCGCCGTCCCCGTGACCTTCAGATAGAGACCTCTCGCCGTAGAGGGGCACCCGATGTCCGAATCCGCGCACGACAAGGAGAGCACATGCGCACGATGAAAATGGCAGCACTCGGTGCGGCCGCCCTGGCCATCACGGCCACGAGCCTGACCGCGGCGCAGGTCGCTTCGGCCGATGGCTTCAGCGTCACGGCCAACGGCATCGCCAACCGCGGGACACTCGCGGACCTGCCGCCGAGTTCATCCGTGGTGATGGCCGTGAGCAATCTCCCGGCCGATGTCGGCATTTACGCATTCCACTGCCTGGTGCCACCCCCGGGCGGCAGCCCCGTGCCGACCCGCTGCGATGCCGGCGAGGGCACGCTGATGTACGTCGTCGCCGCCACCACGCCTCAGACGACGACGCGACCCATCGTCGTCAACGCGGAGTTCCTGGGCAAGAACCCCAGTGATCGTTCCGGGGATAGTGGCACAACTGCGGTGGACTGCCGCACGGACACATGCGCGATCTACACGTTGGGCGCCGGTCGTGAGAGCGCCAATCCGGTGTACATCAACACCTTCCGCACTTCGTTCGCCGACGTCGGCCCCCGCGCCCAGGACTGGGCCGTCGCCGAGATCCGCGGCAAGATCATCAAGGGCGCGTGGCAGCCGAGGGTCTCCAACGCTAGGGCGAGCAACTTCGTAGTGACCTTGAAGTCCGGACTCACGGTGTCCTTGGCCTCGGATGCATGCGAGGTCAGCCAGACCGGCAAGATCCGCGCCCTGAAGAAGTCGGGGACCTGCACGGTGACGATCACGTCGTCGGGGGATGACCAGTGGGCTCCCTACGAGCGGGAGATCACCTTCCGGCTTATGCGGTAGGCGGATC
>CAZLMT010000019.1:0-3254 GCA_964560615.1 uncultured Actinomyces sp. | reverse complement strand
TAGGCGGAGCGAGCGGACTAGCGACGAGGGGTGACGCCGGCCATGGCGAAGGCGATGGCCGCGTCGACCTCGTCGTCTGCGGGACGTCCGGCCTCGATGTGTCGCGTCGCCATCTCGACCACGCTCCAGATGTAGGCGGCGATGCGGTCGGCGTCGGGGATGTCGAGATCGCACAGAGCGGCATGAACGGGTGCGGCCAGCTGACGGTGGAGTGACTGCACCTGGGCACGGCGTACCGGGGGCAGGGTGGCATCCCCGGCAGCGCGCACGAGCGCGTGACGGCCGTCGGCGACGTAGGCCAGGGATGCGCGGATCCATGTCTCCAGGCGCGCGCGGGGGTCCTCGATGTCGGCGACCGTGGCATCAAGGTGGTCGATCCACGCGGTGAGCTCATCGACCACGACATCGGCGATGAGGTCGGCCGCGGATCGGTAGTACTCGTAGACCGCGGAGCGCGATAGGCCCGTGCGCTCGGCGACGACGCCCATGGTCACCGTGCCGGACTCGCGCATGACACTGGCGGCCGCCTCCACGAGGGCATCGCGGCGACGCTCGCGATGCTCTGCGAGGGTGGGAGCGTCGATCCTGGGCACGACTTCATCGTGCCACGGAAGCCCGCATCCCTCATCTCGAGAGGGAGCGCTCGGGCTCGAGTGTGAGCCTGCACACGTGGGGCACTCCCCGCCAGGGTGCAGACTGACGCCGTGGAGCCGCGCGGCTGGTGGACCGTGATTCTCACCGCACTGGCAGGTCCGGTCGGCAGCATCGGATTGGGCCTGGGGCTCGCGCGCTGGGCGGATGCGACCACGGGCGGCATGGCGTCTCTCGCGGGGGGAGTCCTGGGCCTCTGGCTGGGCGCGCCACTCGCGGCGTTCGTCGTCTTCGTGATCTGTCTCATCACGCTCATGAGAGAGCGGCCGCTGCGCCGGTGGATCGCCGTTCTCGTGATGCTTGCCGCGATGATCGCGGAGGCGATCATCGTGCTCGTCGGCTTGCGGGTGACCGTCGGCATGCCAACCCCCGAGATCGGTGTCGTCGTCGTGGCGATCGTCGCCGTAGGGGCGCTGGGCAGCGGGGCCTACCTCGCGCTTACCGTCGCTGCCCGTCGGATCGACTAGGCGCGCCCGCTCGGGCTGCGTCGCGCATCCGCTCCGCACCCGGCAGACTGGCGCCATGGAACCCCGCGGATGGTGGACGGTCGGACTCACCGCACTGGCCGGCCCCCTGGGTGCGGTCGCGGGTGCCTTCCTCCTCTACACCGTCGGGGGAAGCTTCGGCCTTGCCGCCGGGGTCGGCGGTCTCATCCTCGGCGGGCCGCTTGCCGCCGTCATCGTCTTCGGCGTATGCCTGGTCACCCTTCTCAAGGACTGGGGCCTCAAGGGGCGCCTGGCGATGTCACTCATGGTGGCCGCCGCGTTGTTGGACGCCATCATCATCGTGCTCGCCTTGCGCGCGATCGGCGGCTCGTCGTTTGCCGATGCGGCGCTCTTCGGTGTCGGGATCATGTCGATGGCGGTCCTCGGCGCGGGCGCGCACGTGGCCATCTCGACGGCGGACAAGTAGTCGCCCGACGCTGCCGTCTCCTGGACTTCACCCTGTGTCCAGCGAGATGTCACCTCGGCGTGCCAGGGTCCACGCATGACCAGGCATCCGATTGCCCGCGGCGTCACGGCGTACGTGGGCGGACTTCTCATCGGGCTGGCGCCCTTCGCGCTGACGGCCTGCACGTCGGCGCAGCAGGCCGAGCAGGCCGCGGCGCCGAGTGCGTCCGTGCAGTGCGGGACCGTCATTGCGAGCGTGGCCGCGCTCGAGGACGCCTACGACCAGCTCGACGCCGGGATTGCGGCAGGGGAGACCCCCACCAACCTCCAGCCCATCGGCGCGCAGATCAACAGCCTCACCTTCGATGCCGTCAACCAGCTCCAGGGTGCGTCCAAGGAGTCGCTCACGACGGTGCAGACGGCCGCGCAACGGATCGTCGACACGCTCGTCCAGGCTCAGGGAGCGGGCACGACGGGTGACGCGCTCGCCCTGGAGCTCGCGTCAGTGCGACCGGAGGGACTCGACGCTGCTGTAGCCGACCTGACGGCGTTTGCTCAAGAGGCGTGCGCCGGACAGTGATGCTCCCTTAGTGATGCGCCCTTAGTGGTGCGCACGTGGTGCGCACGTCGCTCACGCGTCAGGTGTGCTCGCGTCGACGCTCGTGTGCGCGGCAGGAATGGAGCCGAGGCGACCGGCCTGATGGTCCTCGAAGGCCTGCATGAGCTCGGCCTTGGTGTTCATCACGAAGGGGCCGTACGCCGCCACCGGCTCGCGGATGGGCTCGCCGCCGAGGATGAAGACATCGAGCCCGCCCAGGCGTGACTCCTGCACCGGGTCGGCCGCGATCGTGATGGTGTCGCCGGAGCCAAAGACCGCGGTCTGGCCGGACTTGAGCGAGCGTCGGGCCGCTCCGGATCCGACCTGGCCGTCACCGGAGAGGGCGTAGACGAGGGCGTTGTAGTCGGTGCGCCACGGCAATGTGACCTCAGCGCCCGGGGCGATGGTCGCGTGGATGAGAGTTGCGGGGGTGTAGGTCTCGCCCGGGCCCTGCACCCCGGCGAGCTCCCCGGAGATGATGCGCAGTAGCGCGCCACCGTCGGGAGAGGTGGCAAGGCCAACCTGGCCGGAGCGCAGGTCCTGGTAGCGCGGCTCGGCCATCTTGAGCTTGCTCGGCAGGTTGACCCAGAGCTGGAGGCCGTGGAAGAGGCCGCCGCTCACGACCAGGTGCTCCGGTGGCTTCTCGATGTGGAGGATGCCCGCGCCCGCGGTCATCCACTGCGTGTCACCGTTGGTGATCACACCGCCACCGCCGTGCGAATCAGCGTGCTCGAAGATGCCGTCGATGATGTAGGTGACGGTCTCGAATCCGCGGTGCGGATGCCACGGCGTGCCCTTCGGCTCACCGGGCGCATACTCCACCTCGCCCATCTGATCCATCATGATGAAGGGGTCGAGTGCGCGGAGATCGATGCCCGCGAAGGCACGGCGGACGGGGAAGCCTTCACCCTCGAAGCCACGCGGCGCGGTCGTGATCGAGATGACGGGGCGATCCTTGAGTGCGGGATCGGGCTGCGCCACGCGCGGCAGCGTCAGTGGATTATCGACGGTCACGGCGGGCATGGGATCCTCCGAGCAGTTAGTTGAGCGTTGAACTACATGTTACCCTGCTTCACGTGGATGTCCAGTCGGCGGAGGGCATTGCCTCGGCCCCA
>CAZLMT010000018.1:18036-28310 GCA_964560615.1 uncultured Actinomyces sp. | reverse complement strand
GCGACGCGGTCGAGGAAGGAATCCACAAGCGCGTGGGCACGCGCCACGGCGGCCGGCTCCTCGCGCACGGTGCCCGCCATGAGTTCGGCGGGGTCGACGCCGTCTTTCAGGGCTTCATCGACACCACCCTCGTCGAGCCAGCCCTCCAGGCAGGCGGGAGTGACCTCGGGGTGGAACTGCACCGCGAGCGAGCGGCCGATGACATAGGCCTGCGACGCGCGAGCATTGCGCGCAATCTCCACTGCACCCGGGGGCACCGTGAAGCGGTCGTAGTGCCACTCGAACCATGGGCCGCCCGGCACGAGCTCGGCATCATCGGAGTTGATCCAGGTGTAGCCGATCTCCGCGCGGGGACCGGGAGCCACTGAGCCGCCGAGGGCCCGCGCGAGCGCCTGCGCTCCGAAGCAGATGGCGAAGATCGGCACGTCGTGTGCCTGCAGATCGCGCAGCCAGTCGAGCTCAGGCTTGAGCCACGTGCCGATCCGGTCGTCCTCCCAGGCTCCCCAGGGCGCGCCCATGGGCACGACGACGTCGTGCTCGTGCACCTCGGGGAAGTCGAAGTCGACGTCGGGGGAGAAGAACCGATCGCGGGGCACCACGACGGACTCGACGACCTCGAAGCCCCGTTGTGCGAAGCGCTCAGCCACGGGCCCAGGTGGGCTCACGTGGTCATGTTGGAGAAACAGGACACGCACCGCGGAATCCTCCCATACGATCCGTTCGTACCCGAACGATCGGAGTCAAGCATGGATTCCCACCGTCCGCTCGACCTTGCGGATCTCCGCGCCGGCCTCCAGGCCCGCGGCATCGACGTCCTGCGAGTCCTCTACTCCGACGTGCTCGGCATCACGCGATCCAAGGACATGCTCGTCACGCAGATGGAGCGCGCTCTGGGCCACGGACCGACGTTCTGCCAGGGCGTGTGGGTCACCACGACCCAGGGCGGTGTGCTCGACGCCCACGGGTCCGTGTCGGACGGCCTGCCCGATCTGGTCACGCAGATCGTCCCGTCGATGATCCGCGACATCCCGTGGGAGCCGGGTGTCGCCTACGTCGTCGCCGACGTCTTCGAGCCCGACGGCTCACCGCACCCGACAGCGCCTCGCTCAGTGCTGCAGGGGGTCATCGACGGCTATTCCGAGCTCGGGCTCACTCCCGTGACCGGCCCGGAGCTGGAGTACTACGTCATGGAGGAGCGCGACGGTCGCTGGGAGCGCACCTTCGACCACAAGGGCCTCGTCTACACGACCGGTGCGATGGTCGACCCGCATGGCTACTTCCTGCACACGCTGCGCATGTGTGACAAGCTCGACATCGGCGCCTTCGCGGGCAACCACGAGTTCTCGCCGTCGCAGTACGAGATCAACCTCTGGCACGCCGACGCCATGCTCTCGGCCGATCGCACCTTCATCTTCAAGACAGCGATCAAGGACATCACCGCCCGTCAGGGCTTCCTCGCGTCCTTCATGGGCAAGCCCTTCAACGACGAGGGCGGCAGCGGCTTCCACATGCACTTCTCGGTGGAGCGTGGTGGCGACAACATCATGTGCGACGCCGACGGCGAGCTGACTCCGATCGCCCTGTCGATGATCGCCGGCATCATCGAGCACGCTCCCGCGCTGTCGGCGCTGAGCAACCCCACGGTAAACGCCTTCAAGCGACTCGGCCCCGACACCCTCGCGCCGTACCGCAACAACTGGGGCCTGGATAACCGCTCGACGATGGTGCGCATTCCGCCGGAGCGCGGCAAGGGCACGCGACTGGAGATGCGCATCGGCGACGGCGCCGCAAACCCCTACGTCATCTCGGCGGCGATCCTCGCGGCCGCGCTCGACGGCATCCGGCGCGAGCTCACGCCGCCGCCGGCGCTCGAGGGGTGGACCTACGAGGACGAGGCGGCTCAGGTGCTGCCGATGACTCTGGATGATGCGCTCGCCGCCCTCGACGCGGACGACGTGCTCAAGGGGATGCTCGGCAAGACCTTCGTCGACACCTTCGTCACCCTGAAGGCCGACGAGGTGGAGCGCTACTCCGAGGATGCCGAGGATCCCGCCACCCGTGAGGTCACCGAATGGGAAGTCCGGGAGTACCTGCTGCACTACTAGGCCCCGGCGTACGGACCCATCGGCTCCGGACGCTGTCTAGGCTGGCGCCATGAGCTTCCCCAGGGTGTCGGCCCCGACGGACCCGTCCGCCGAGGTCGATGCCCGGAGCGGGGCGGTGAGCCGCCCGCTTGTCATCGCGCTCGCGGGCCTGGTCTTGCTTGTCGCGGCGATCTTCGTGTGGGCGATTTTCGGTCGCGCACCCCACACCGTGTCGGGCTTCGGCTACGTCGTCCCCGAGGGGGGCTACACCGAGGTGGGGTCCACCGTCGCCGGGCTGGTCGACAGCGTCGATGTCACACCGGGGCAGCGTGTGGCCGCCGGTGACGTGCTGGTGCGTGTCGATCTCAATGACGGAAATGACTCGATCGAGACGCTCCGCAGCCCCGTCGATGGGCTCGTGGTTGAGGTCGTCGCCCTCCCCGGACGCGTGACGGATCCGGGCGACCCCATGGTCTACCTGCAGCCTGACGATGCTGCCCTGGTCGTCAAGGGATTCGTCCCCGCGACGCTCGCGGAGACCGTCCAGGTCGGCATGCCCGTGCAGGTCTCCCCGGCCGATGCGCCCCGCAGGGCGCAGTACGGGGTCATGCTCGCCAGTGTGTCCACGCTGTCGCCATCGCCGGTGACGCCGGAGCGAGTCGCCTTCATCGTCGGCGGCAATGAATCGCTCGTCGACTACTTCCTCGGCTCGGGCCCGGTCATCGAGGTGACCGCGGATCTTCAGGAGGATCCGTCGACTCCGTCGGGCTATGCCTGGAGCATCGGGCAGGGGCCCGACGTCGAGATTCGCGCCGGCACGCTAAGCGAGGTGACGGTGGTGGTGCGGGATACGCCGGTGATCGGCTGGTTCGCGCAGTGAGTGAGAAGGCAGTGACTCAGCAGGCCACACGCATCTCCGCGGCACTCGCAGCCCAGGGTCGCGAGGTGCCCGAGAACGAGATCGCCCGCGAGCTTGGTGGACTCGATGGGCTGCCCGATCATGCTGCCGCTGACGCCCTGCTGCGCACCTATCGATTGACCCCCGATGGCACGCCCCTGCCGGGCTTCCAGCGCGATCGCACGCCGCGACAGGTCGTCGGCGACCTCCTCCGCGAATCCCGGAGGAGCCTGATCTACGTCTTCGTTGCGGCCCTCGTCGGCCTCGTCCCCGCCATCGTCGTACCCCTGCTCATGCGACTGTTCGTCGATCGCTATCTCGTCGCCCAGGACCAGACGTGGGGACTGGCCGTGCTCGTAGGTCTGGTGGTCGCGGCCGTGATCGCCGCGACCGTCGTCATCCTCCAGTACGCCGTGCTCGAGCGGGTCTCGCTGCGGATCAATAGGAGCGGAGGGATCGCCTTCGCCTGGAGCACGCTCACCATGCGCGTTCCGGACCTCCAGGCATACGGCGCCGGCGACGTGGTCGCGCGTCGGGCCGCCGTCCAGCGCTACGCCTTCCAGGGCGGCGTGCTCCTGCCCTTCGCCCTGGTCAACTCGATCACTGCAGTCGTCTACCTCGCCATGATCTTCGTCCTCGATTACTTCATGGGGCTGGCAGCGCTGGGGATCCTGGTGATCACCCTCGTCCTCACGCGCGTCGTGCTCAAGCGACGTGAGGCCCTGCAGCACCGCTTCGACGATGATCGCGTACGCCTGAGCGGCTACACCTCGGACGTCGTGTCATCGGTCGAATCCATCAAGGCGGCCGCGTGGGAGCAGTTCGCCTTCGCACGCTGGGCCTCCATGCGCCAGCGGATGGCGACCTCGCTCACGCGACTCGGAGTCGCGAACCAATTCACGACACTCGTGCCCCTGCTCGCTCAGACCGTGGGGCTCGGTGCCTTCCTTGCCATCGGCGTCGCCCAGGTCTTCGCGGGCAGCATGTCGCTGGGCACTGTGGTCGCCTCGCAGGCGTACATGGTCGCCCTGCTCGTGACCGCGGGGATGCTCGCCTTATTCGGGATACTGCTGCAGTTTCTGTCCAGTGCTACGCGGCAGTTCACACCCGTGCTTCGTGAACCGCTCGATCCCGAGCTGCTGACCGTGATCACGGGTGCCGATGATCGCCCACCTACCGAGCGTCTCGCCGGAGCGGTGTCGCTCCATGACATTGACTTCGGCTACGACACGACGGCCGAGCCACTATTTCATGGCCTATCGATTGACGTCGGCGCACGTCGTCGCGTGGCACTCGTCGGTCCTAGCGGCAGTGGCAAGACGACGATCGCCAAGCTCATCATCGGCGAGCTCCGCCCGTGGTCCGGCTACGTCGCCCTCGATGGCGTACCGCGCCTGGAGGTGCCCCGCGGTATGCGCACGCGTGACATCGCCTACGTCCCGCAGGCCTCGGTGCTCTTCCCCGGAACGATCCGCGACAACCTCACGCTCTGGGACGACAGCATCTCCGACGCCGCCCTTGAGCGCGCGGCGCGCGACGCATGCATCGAGACGACGATCCTGGGCAGACCCGGTGCCTTCTTCCACGAGCTCACATCCTCCGACGGCGGCTTCAGTGGCGGCGAGCTGCAGCGCCTCGCCATCGCCCGTGCTTTGACCGGTGATCCGCGCATCATCGTGCTGGATGAGGCCACGAGCGCCCTGGATCCGGTCATCGAGGCAGAGGTCGAGGCGAATTTGCGCGCGCGTGGAGTCACGGCGATCGTCGTCGCTCACCGCCTCAGCACGATTCGCGACGCGGACGACATCCTCGTCGTCGACGCTGGCCGCGTCGTGCAGCGAGGTACCTTCTCCGATCTGGCGCGCGGTGGGCTCTTCGCGGAGTTGATCCATGGCTGAGCCACGTGATGTGTCGCTCGATGACGCGATCAACATGATGGCGTCGGCCGGGACACCGGACGAGCGCGTCGCCAGTGCACGCCGGTACCCCACGCCGCTGCTCGATGCCTTCTCCATCGCCCTTTCGGCCATTCGTGACGAGGCGCGTGCTCCGGATCCCCGCGTTGAACGCGATCTCGCGCCCATTGATGCCATCGCCGCAGCGTCCAACGTCATGACGTCGCCGTCACCGGACGTCGATCGGTGGTGGGATTCGCTGCCCGGGCCTGCCGTGACCACCGATGGTGACGTCGCGGCAGCGATCCTGCCCAGTGGCGGCGGTGCAGTCGAGGTGCGAGGCGGCACGCGCACACGTGCTCGCTTCCAGGGCACTCGCGGTGGGAACACCGTGGTCATCACCGGCCCCCTGCCGCAGGATGCGTCGTGGCGCTCCCTGGTGTGGTGGTCCGTACGCCGTCGTCGATCCCAGGTCGCCGCTCTCCTGCTGCTCTCGCTCATGGGTGGCCTTGTCGGGCTGATCGTCCCTCTCGCGGCGACGGCGCTCTTCGGCTACGCGGTGCCATCGGGAAGCACGAGCCTGGCCGTAGGGATCCTGGTCGCATTGGCGCTCGGCAGCATCGGCGGTGCGCTGCTCATCCTTGCTCGCAACATCATCGGCATCCGGCTCCGCGATGCAAGCGATGCCCGGCTCTCCCCGGGCATCATGGCGCACCTGCTGCGCCTGCCCATGCCCTTCTTCCGGCGCATGCCCACGGGCGAGATCCTCAATCGCACCCTCTCGGTCGAGACTGCGCGCGAGACCGTGGATGACGGGGCCCTCGCGCTCGTCCTCACCTCCGCATTCGGGGTCGTGAACCTCGTCTTCCTCTTTGCGCTCGACGTGTCGCTGGGCATCACGATGAGTATTGCCATCGCGGTCATGATCGGCGCAGTCGCGCTCATCCAGCGACGTGCGCGCCGGCTGCTGCAGCGCTTGCTGGAGGAGCGCAGCGCCTCCGATGCCAACCTCATGTCCCTCGTCGAGGCAATCGTCCCCATCCGGGTGAGCGGGGCGGAGTCGCGTGCGCTCGCACGATGGACCCGCCTCGCGGCGCCCGCGGTGAGCACGTTCGCGCGCCGCATGTCGGCCATGCACGGCATCCAGCCCATCCTTGCCGCGGCGCCCATCGTGATGAACGCAGTTCTCGTCATCGCTGTCATCACGCGTGGCGGAGCCTTCACGGCTGCAGGCTTCATGGGCGCCTATGTCGCCGTCGTGCAGCTCACCATCGCGATGGGACTGCTCACGCAGAACCTCTGGCTCCTCAGTGAGCTCGGCCCGACACTCGCGCGCATGGTGCCCATCACGTCAGCCCCCGTGGAGCGCCCGAATCGCGGTCGGCCACCTGGCCCCCTCGGCGGTCGCATCCAGCTCACCGATGTCGTGTTCGGCTACGACCCCGAGCAGCCTCCGCTGCTCGATGGGCTGAGTCTCACCGTGGAACCGGGGGAGTTTGTCGCGGTCGTCGGGCCCTCGGGCTCGGGCAAGTCCACGGTGATGCGCCTGATCCTCGGCTTCGAGACGCCCTGGAGCGGGGTCGTGTCGTACGACGGGCAGGACCTTGCCGATCTCGACGTGACGGCGGTGCGCAGGCAGATGGGCACCGTGCTCCAGGCCTCCGTGCCCTTCGGCGCGACGTACCGCGAGTGCATCTGCGGCCCGCTGAAGATCGATGACGATCGACTATGGCAGGTGATCGCCGAGTCCGGTCTGGAGCGCGAGGTGCGCGCGCGCGGCCTCGACGCGCCTGTTGGCGACCGTGGAGACGCGATCTCCGGTGGCCAGCGCCAGCGGCTCATGATCGCGCGCGCCCTCGCGAGCGATCCACGCGTCATCCTCCTCGATGAGGCGACCAGTGCCCTCGACAACGTCACGCAGGCCATCGTCATGCGCTCGATCCTGGGCCGTCCCGTCACGCGCATCGTGATTGCGCACCGGCTCACCACGGTCGAGCGAGCTGACCGCATCGTCGTCGTGAGCGGCGGCCGGATCGTCGAGGAGGGCTCGCCCTCGGATCTGCTCGCCAGCGGTGGCCACTTCGCGCGCCTGGCTGCCCGCCAGGAGTTCTAGTCCCTCAGGCTGTCACGAGGCCGGAGGTCTACGTGCGGCGCAGCCACAGTCCGCCGGTGGGGAAGCGCCGTCGGGCGGCCTGCGGGAAATCGCGCTCGACGATCTCGCGGTGGAAGTGGATGACGTAGTCGGTGAACAGCTCGATGCGAAAGGCGTCCGAGTCCTGCAAGAGCAGCCGGAGCGCGTAGGCCTCGGTGAAGGCGACCCCGGCGGTCAACCACGCGTCGGGATACTCGAACGGATAGAAGATGTCGTGCACGTGCACGAGCACGCCGGGCTGCAGGCCGGGGAGAACCTCGCCGAGCAGGTAGTGCACGTCGGAGCCAGCCTTCAGCACGTGACTGGAGTCGATGGCGAGGATGTCACCGTGCGAGAGCGCGGCGAAGGTGTCGACGGGCAACTCCTGGACGGAGCTGACGACAAGGCGTCCTGTGAGGTCGCCTTCGCGCGCGAGCGACTGGAGCCGCGCGGGATGGGGATCGATGAACATGAGCTCGCAGGTGCCATCGAGCCACAGGTCCTGGGCATCGAGAATCAGCGCGCTGCTGTATCCGCAGCCCACCTCGATGATGCGCCGAGGCCGCGACCACCGCACCATGAGAGCGAGGAAGACCGCGTCTGCATCCGTGAACCACGTGTTGTCGTAGCCGAAGCGGTTGCCTCCGGGCTGGTCCTCGAAGGGAAGCCCGGCGTACAGCGGGGCGAGTTCGGCGAGGAGCGCGCGCTGGGCATCGTCGCGCAGGTCGATCCCGGGTAGCGCACGCGGCAGGTCATCGCGGCGCAGGCTCGCACGCTTGATATCCGCTGGAGCGGGGATCGGCGAGTAGTAGTGGCCCGGAGGCACGTGCAGGTCGGGCTCGTCCACGCGACGACGCTACTCGCCTGGGCGAAGCGAGCGCCCGGCTAGACCGGCCCGGCTCACACGGGCTTCGAGCGGTCCTCGAGGAGGGTGCCGCCGGCGAATGTCACCCCGACCTCGCGGTAGTAACCTCCGATGACCTCGCGCACCGGCAGAAGTGACGCAGGCTGATCCCACTCGGAGTCGAAGAGTTCGAGGGAGGCATCCCCGCACCATGACTGGCCGAGGTCGGCGTCCCGGCCGCCCATCGTGACGATCTGATCCAGGCTCATCGCCCCGCCGGCGATGCTCGGCATCTGCCGGTGGTGCAGCATCGGCAGAGCGTTGACGAAGCCATTGGTCTCGCTCGACTCGCGCAGGGTGACCTTGGCGGTGGCGAGCCTGTGGTCGTACGCCGCGAGGGTCGCACCGAAGGTGCCACCGGGTGCGACACGGGGTGCCGCCTTGCCATGGGCCATCGCACGCGTGACGTAGATGCTGCCGAGTTTTTTAGGGTAGCCCTGGAACCATCCGCGGCCGATCGCGAAGTCCGTCGTCACCCAGATGAGGACGCACCGGCTGTACGTCGTACCCCGATAGGAGCAGCGCACGACCGCAAAGGTTTCCAGGTACTGCGAGCGCGACGGGTCGAGGAGCTCGCGGCCTTCCGCGCTGCACGACTGCCAGTCGGCCCAGATGAAGGCGACCGCGCCGGGATCGTCCGGAGCGAGGTCGACATCGTCCGGCAGCAGTGCTCGGACGCGGTCCACATCGGTGCGGTACTCCACCGTGAGCAGGGTCCCCGAGTAGTGCCAGGGCATCTCGGGCACGAGGGCGGTGCCGCCATCGGAGGTGTACGGAGGGAGGAAGCCACGGGGCGAGGCTACCGGCAGATCGTTCGGGCCCGCACGAATTGCCGAAATGTGCTTGACCTACCCGGTGGTATGCGTCACTCTCGCGTTCATTCGGGACCGTACGACCCGGCCCCCTGACCGGAGGGTTCAACCCATGGCGGATTTGCAGCCGGCACCTCCCGAGACACCTGGCACGTCCCTGCGCAAGGGTCGGATCGGCGTCATCGGGATCGTCTTCTTCGTCGTTGCGGCGGCCGCGCCCCTGGTGGGCATGACCGGCGCTGTCCCTGTCGCCACCGTCCTCGGCAATGGCGCTGGCGTGCCGGGCGCGTACCTCGCCGTGGCGCTGATCCTGCTGCTCTTCAGCGTCGGCTACTCCGCGATGAGCCAGCACGTCACCAACGCCGGCGCGTTCTTTGCCTACGTGGGTCGCGGCCTCGGTATCAACACCGGTGTGGGCTCCGCCTTCGTCTCCCTCGTTGCCTACTTCGCGATCCAGCTTGCGATCTTCGGCTTCTTCGGAGCGGTGATGGCCGGCCAGATGGCCGCGCAGTTCGGCATCGAGTGGCCCTGGTGGGTCTGGGTCTTCATCGCGTGGGCGCTCGTGCTGGTCTTGTCGGTGCTCTCCGTCGACATCGGCGCCAAGGTGCTTGGCGTGCTGCTCACGCTTGAGCTCCTGTCGATCGTCATTACCGCGATCGCGGTCTTCGTCAAGGGCGGTCCCGAGGGGGTCAACTTCGCCGCGTCGTTCTCGCCGACGGCCGTCCTCGCGGGAGGCATTGCCGGTACGGCGGGCATCGCCCTCGCCTTTGCCTTCGCCTCGTACATCGGCTTCGAGGCGACGGCGATCTACGGCGAGGAGTCGCGCGAGCCCAAGAAGACGGTGCCGCGGGCGACCTACACGGCGATCATCCTCATCGGCGTGATCTTCGCGTTCGTGACGTTCGCCATGGTGACCGCGCTCGGCTCGACCACGGTCATCGATGAGACCGTCGCACGCTCGACCGTCGATGACATTCCGCTTCTCGATCCGGCCGCCGTGCTCTTCTCGATCGCCGATCAGTATGTCGGCGGCTGGATGGCGACACTGATGAGCTGGCTCGTGCTCACGTCACTCTTCGCCGGCCTGCTCGCCTTCCAGAACTCTCTGGCGCGCTACTTCTTCGCCATGGGTCGAGCCGATGTGTTCTCGCGGAAGCTCGATCACACGAACCGTTTCGGCGCTCCCGGCAATGGTTCGATCACGGCCTCGGTGATCACGGCGATCATCGTCATCATCTTCATCGCGCGTGGATGGGACCCGGTGCTCAATCTCTTCTACTGGTCGTCGGCCGTCGCGGTGCTCGCCATCGTGATCGTCGAGATCCTCGTGAGCATCGCCGTCATCGTCTACTTCCGGCGAACCAAGGAGGACACGCGTGTCTGGCACACGATGATCGCCCCGATCCTGGCGATCATCGGCCTCGCCCTTGGCGCATATCTGCTCATGAGCCGCTTCGCGATCTTCGCAGGCACAGCGGCCGAGGGGACGGATCCGACGGTCCAGGCGTGGGCGCTCAATCCGCTCGGCTGGGCGCTTGTGCTCCTGCCCT
>CAZLMT010000018.1:0-18026 GCA_964560615.1 uncultured Actinomyces sp. | reverse complement strand
TCAAAGTGCTCGTCCAACCTGGGCGGCGGCAGCAGGGGCCAAGAGTCCGGGAGGTCGAGGAAGTCGAGGGCATGCAGAACGTCGACGCGATCGCCGACCTTGTGAGCTAGGGACGTCGCAGCGACCGGAGGGCGTCTGTCCACGTGACGTCCCCGGTCAACGCGAGCAGGCCCATGTGCCGGAACGAACCGGCGGATGTGTCGATGCGCTGAGCTACCCAGGCAGGAAGCGCGTACCACAGGCTGGCCATGGCGTCGGCGAAGACGTGGGAGAGGTAGACGCGTGCGCCCGCGGTGTCGGTGCTTGTCTCCGGCGCGGTGAGCGCAAGGTCGAATCCCTGTCGACGGGCTTCATCCCGGATGCGGGCGAGGTGATACGTCGAGGACACGGCGACCGCGGGTCCGATCCCCGCGTCGATCACGGCGTGCCTCGTGGAGGTCACCTGCTCGCGGGTGTTCTGACCGGGGCGCACTTCGAGGATGAGGTCGTGGGGCACACCGGCCTGACGGGCGTACTCGACCATGGCGCGCACCTCGTCGTGGCCGCCGGCGGGGCCGTGCTCTGTGGCGGGGACGCCACCGGCCATCGCCAGGCGAGACACCCGACCGGATCGTTGCAGTGCGATGGCGTGGTCCAGGCGTGCACGCAGGATCGAGCCGGGTCGGTCGGCGAAGGCACGCGAGCCGAGGACGACCGCCGTGTTGGCGGCGACATCGTGACGCCCGCGTGCGCGACGACCGATGAGGTGGGCACGCACCATGGTGGCCCCGACCACGGCGACGGGTACGACGGCAACAGCGCCAGCACCTGCCACCCATGCGGGAGTCCGACTCACGTGTTCGATCCTCGCAGGCCGCAATCCTTGCGGGCACGACGCTAGGCGCGGCTACGGTGTCAACGTGATGCCCGACCCCGCCACACTCCAGGGGATCGTCAACGATTTTGCGCGCGAACCGGGTCGGTCCGCCTACGTCGTCCTGCGAATCGGTGACTGGTCCTGGTCCGGAGGGATCAATGCCGATGAGCCCCAACCGGCGGCCAGCCTGCTCAAGCTCGCGATCGGCATGGCTATCGAAGACCGCCTGGACAGTCTCGAGTCCGCGCGAGTCTCCGATGTGCTTCGGCCGACGGACGTATCGGTCCTGCATTCCTTCTCGGCGGACCGCGAGCTGACGGCCCACGAAGTCCACGCGCTGATGCTGAGCGCGAGCGATGCCCCATCAGCGCGATGGGCGACCTCTCGCGCGGGCATCCCAGCCATCACCGCGGCCGCACTTGAGTCCGGCGCCGATCGCATCGAGATTGTGCCCGACGACGACTTCGGAGTGCTCGGCACGATCACGGCACGCAACGCTCTGGATCTGGTGGTGGCGGCGACTGATGAGGCGCGATTCCCGGCATGCTCGCATGCGCTAAGTCACTCCGTCGTGAACTCGCGCATCCCCCTCGGGGTCAGCGCTCCGGACATCGTCGTTGCCCACAAGAGCGGCACTTTGGCTGGCGTCGCCAACGATGTCGCGCACCTCACCTGTCGCGAGGGCGACGCCTGGCTCGCCTTCCTCTCCAAAGACCAGCACGACACGCTCGTCACCGGCTACGAGATGGGGCTGTGCACGAGGGCCCTGCTGGAGTGCGCGGGACTCCAGGCGGTGCGGTCGCTGTCGTTTGCCGATCCTCTCTAGTGGGACAGCGTGCTAACTTCCGGGAAATGCCGCCCCCGCGCCCGATTCGCCTCAGCCTGGCCCTCGCCGCCGGCGCCATCGCGGGCGAGGCGGCCCGGGCACGCCGCGGTGGCGGTCAGGGCGTGCATGCGCGAGGGATCACCATCAATCGGCTCGAACCGCGAGCCATCGCGCTGCTGTCTCGGGGTCGCGACTGCGTCCTCGTCACGGGGACCAACGGCAAGACGACGACGTCCCATCTGATCGCGCGGGCTCTGGGAGCGAATGTGGCCCACAACGCGACGGGCGCCAACATGCAGTCCGGCATCGTGACCGCATTAGCGGACACCGCATCGCCGGCCGCCGTCCTTGAGGTCGACGAGCTGCATTTCCCCGCCATCGCAGCGCAGGTGCGTCCCCGTGTGGTCGTCCTGCTCAATGCCACCCGTGACCAGCTGGATCGCAGTCACGAGGTGGCTCGCGTGACGAATCGATGGCGGGAGTCCCTCGCCGAGCTCGACACGATCGTCGTGGCCAACGCGGCCGATCCGCACGTGGTCTCGGCGACACCTCATGAGCGTGCCGTGTGGTGCGATCCGGGGACGCGCTGGCGCGACGATGCCCGCGCCTGCCCGTTGTGCGGGGGGCTGCTTGCCTGGAGTGAGCACGCGTGGGGCTGCGGCTGCGGGTTCGCCATGCCGCAGCCTGACTTCCGGCTCGACGGCGGGAGGCTGATCGATCGAGGCGATGATCGGCACTACGACGTGACGTTGCGCATCCCGGGACGGATCAATCAGGGCAATGCGGTGATCGCGGCCGCGGCCGCTTCGGTCATGGCTGTCCCTCTCGACACTGCCCTGCGGCGCATGGAGGCGGTCAGTGAGGCATCGGGCCGCTTCGGCCTTTTCGACGTCGGCGGCCGTCCCGCTCGCCTTGTCCTCGCGAAGAATCCCGCGGGGATGGTGGCTGCGCTCGAACTCGTTGGTGATGCTCCCGTCATCATCGGCATCAATGCGCGCGCCGTGGATGGTCGGGACACGTCCTGGCTGTACGACGTGCCCTTCGAGTCGCTCGCGGGACGGACGGTGGGAGTTACGGGCGAGCGTCGCGAGGACCTGGCCCTGCGTCTTCATCTCGCCGGGGTGAATTCGATCGTCGACGCTGATCCCCATCGGCTCGCGGCTGCGATGCCGGCCGGGCAACTCTGCCTGCTCGGCAACTACAGCAATTTTGCGGCCTGGTCTCGCGGCGACCGGTGGTCGGCATGACCTCCGCGCTTCGCATCGTGAGCGTCCTGCCCGGCCTCCTCGGCACCTATGGCGACGCCGGCAACGAGATCGCTTTGATCCACCGCATGCGGACGCGTGGCCTGCCCGTCGAATGCGTGCATGTGGAGCCGGGCGAGCCGGTGCCTGTCACGGGCGACATCTACCTCATTGGCGGCGGTGAGGATCGCGCGCAGGCTCTGGCTGTTGCCCTCATCGGGGAGGCCCTCGGCCGTGCCGTGGAGCAGGGGGCGACCGTGCTCGGCGTGTGCGCGGGTCTGCAACTCCTGGGGGAGACCTTCACCGACTCCTCAGGGACGTCGTACCGCGGTCTCGGCTTGCTCGATGTCGTCTCTGAGTCGCTGCCCGCTCGAGCCGTCGGCGAAGTCTCCGTCATGTGCGGATTGCCCGGCGTCGGACGTGTCGTCGGTTTCGAGAACCATCAGGGTGGCTCCCGTCTCGGTCCGAGCGCGCAGCCCTTCGCAGTGATCGAGTCCGGAGTGGGAAATGGGCTCACGGCGGGAGCAGAAGGCGCCATCGCCGGTCGCGTCGTAGGGACCTATCTGCATGGGCCGGTGCTTGCACTCAATCCGCTCCTCGCTGACTACCTGCTCGCCTGGACGGTGGGGACGCTGTCGCCAATCGACGACACACGTGCACACCGGGCGCGTGCCATCAGGGGGGCGTGAGCGCGCGGCGGTAGCGTTGCGGCCGGCCCGCCGGTGAGCCCCTCGAAGGAGCGACATGGCCCCACCACCCGACATGCTCGACCAGGTCGTCATTTCTGACGAGGAGGACGCGCAGCGTCGGCGCGCGTTCCCCGCGGGTGCTGCCCTAGCGCTTCCCTAACGTCGCTAACTGGCGCTAGAGGTGCACACCCTCACGGAGCCGGAATCTCGCCGGAGCCGCGAGTGACCAGTCGTGTCGGTACGAGGTGCACCCCGCTGCCCTCAGGAACGAGCGCGAGCTCGGCGGCCAGCGCGCCGATGCGGCGCGGGTCCTGCGCGACGACGGTGACGCCGGGCTGCAGCAGGTCGGCGAGTTCGAAGTCGTCGAAGCCGACGAGTGCGACCCGCTCGGAGAGGCCGCGCCGCTGGAGCACGGACACGGCGGTCATCGTGATGACGTCCTGGCCGGTGAAGAGCGCGGTGGGTGGATCGGCAAGGTCGAGGAGCCGCTCGATGTTGGCGCGCGCCGACGAGCCGGTGAAGCCCTCACGGTGCACGAGGTCCGGGTCGAGCTCGATCCCTGCCGCGGTGAGGGCCTCGACGTAGCCCGCGTAGCGGCCGCGCGACGTGTAGATCGACGGGTCGCGGCCGATGAAGCCGATGCGTCGATGGCCCCGCGCGATGAGGTGCTCCACGGCCGTGCGCGCACCCGAGACGTTATCGACGAGCACGGTCGGGACGTCGAGTCCGTCGAGGGTGCGGTCGACGAGCACCACGCGCCGGCCCTGGGCGATCACGCGGCGCAGATGCTCTCCGGCGGAATCGCTCGGCGCAGTGATGAGGGCGTCGACCTGTCGCGCGACGTACGCCGCCGTCATCTCGCGCTCACGGGCGAGATCAAGGTCGGTGCTCGAGGTGAAGACAGCGACCCCGCGCTCTCGGGCGACGTCCTCGATACCGCGCAGCAGCATCGCAAAGAAGTGGTTGCCGGCGTCTTCGAGGAGTACGCCGAAGGTTGCAGTGCGCCCATCCGCTCGCCGCAGCGCGGTGGCCGCGGCATTGGGCCGGTAGCCGAGCTCGTCGGCTGCCGCGCGGACCCGGTCGGCCACTGCCGGCGAGACTCCGGGCTCGTCGTTGACGACCCGGGAGACGGTCTTGAAGCTCACCCCGGCCATGGCGGCCACATCGCGCAGGGTGGGTCGCCGCCCGAGTCCCGCGGCAGGGGGACGCCCCAGGGCGGCTTCCGGTAACGAACCCATAACGGACTCTCATCCCCTCCCGAAAGGCCTTGACGCGAGTGTGACGCAGGCCATAGAAAGCCTTCACGACAACGTTGTCAAGATCTCGGCCTAGGAACGATTGAGTAACGGGCGGCATGCCCGTCTTGCGCCCCGGGCCACATCGCGACAGGTTGCGTAGACCCCCGGGGTCACCCGACCCCCAATGAAGAGGAGTTTCTTCATGGCACGTGCATTCACAGGTCGCCGGATGGCCTTCGTGGCCTCCGCCGGCGTGCTGGCACTGGGCCTCGCCGCTTGCGGTGGCTCCAGTGACAGCGGCTCGTCCAGCTCGGCTGCTCCCGCGTCCTCCAGCGCTGCATCGGAGTCCTCGCCGTCAGCCCCCGCAGGCGATCCCGTCAAGGTGACGCTGATCACCAAGGACTCGACCAACCCGTTCTTCGTCGCCATGCAGGAAGGCGCGAAGGAGGCCGCTGCGGCTTCAGGCGTGGAGCTGACCGTTGGCTCCGGTTCCGCCGAGGGTGACGACGCAGGCCAGATCGCCCTGATCGAGCAGGCCATCGCACGCGGTGACGCCGGCATCCTGATCACGCCGATCTCGGTCAACGTCAACGCCGCGATCGAGCAGGCACGCGCTGCGGGCCTCTACGTCATCGCGCTGGACACCCCGACCGATCCGCCGGAGACGGTCGACATCACGTTCGCAACTGACAACTGCCTCGCGGGCGAGGCCATCGGCCAGTGGGCCGCGGGCTGGCTCAATGGCGAGAAGGCCACCATCGCTCGCCTGGTCATCTTCAACGACCGCATGGTGTCGGTGGACTACTGCCGTGACAACGGCTTCCTCAAGGGCATGGGCATCGACGTCGTCGATGGCACCATCATGGGTGACGAGGCCGAGACGGGCTCCTACACCACGGGTGCCGGTGGCGACTACGAGATCGTCTGCCTCGAGGCCACAGGCGCCAACCAGGAGGGCGGCCGCACGGGCATGGAGAAGTGCCTCGCTGCCAACTCCGACATCAACGTCGTCTACACGATCAACGAGCCGACCGCCTTCGGTGCCGCTGAGGCCCTCAAGGCTGCTGGCAAGACGATCGGCACCGACGTCATCATCGTCTCGGTCGACGGCGGTCTCGCCGGCGTCGAGGCTGTGAAGGCTGGCGAGATCCAGGCCACGTCGCAGCAGTACCCGCTGCTCATGGCGAGCCTCGGCGTCGAGGCCATCGCGGCCATCGCCGCCGGCGGTGCGCCCCCGCAGAACACCTCGGCTGACGGCACGTTCTTCGATACCGGTGTGAAGCTCTGCACCGAGACTCCGATGGACACCGTCACCGCCGCCACGCAGTGGTCGGCCCAGGAGTGCATCGACAACGCCTGGGGCTGATCGGTCCTAGGTAAGAAGTGAGGAGTGCGGGGCGGCTTTGCCAAAGGCCGCCCCGCACTTTCCTTGTACGGCTACGCTCCCCCTCAGGCACGATTGACCGGAGGTTGATGTGAGTTCTACGGCCCCCACGACGGCAGCGGACGAGTTCGCCGACAGCGCGACGCCCATGCAGAAGGTGCAGTCCTCCCTTCACCGCTACCCCTGGCTGAGTCCGCTCTTCGTCCTTGCCCTCCTCCTGGTGATCTTTGGAGTCCTCGGGCTCGTCATGGGCGTCGGCGACCTCGAGAACTTCTTCAAGCCCGGCACGATCTCGCTGATGCTTCAGCAGACGGTCATCGTCGGCACGCTGGCCATCGCGCAGACCATCGTCATCCTCACCGCCGGCATCGACCTGAGCATCGGCGCGATCATGGTCTTTGCCCAGATGTTCATGGCCAACCTGGCGGTCTACACCACCGCCTCCAACGTCACCTTCATGGCCGGGCAGAACCCTGTACTCGCCGTCTTCCTCGGCTTGGTCATGGCGACGCTGGCCGGCGGTCTCAATGGCTTCCTGATCGTCCGATTCAATCTGCCGCCGTTCATCGTGACCCTGGGCACCCTGAGCATCTTCACGGCCTTGACGCTCATCCTCTTCAAGGCCCGCACCATCCAGGGCAAGGAAATGCCCGAGTTCATGCTCCTCATGAGCACGAAGTTCGAGATCGGGCCGCTCACCTTCACCCTGGGCCTCGTCGTCATGCTCCTGCTCTACGTGCTCTTCGCCTACATCCTCCGCGGCACCGCGTGGGGCACGCACGTCTACGCCGTCGGCGACGACCCGGTAGCCGCCGAGCTCTCCGGCATCAACGTCAAGCGCGTGCTCTTCAGCGTCTACATCGTCGCGGGCGTGGTCATCGGCGTCGCCGCCTGGATCACCATCGGCCGCACCGCGGCCGCAAGTCCCAATGTCGCTCCCGAGATCAACCTCGAGACGATCACTGCTGTCGTGATCGGCGGCACCTCGCTCTTTGGCGGCCGCGGTCGCCTCATCGGCACCCTGCTCGGAACGCTCATCATCGTCGTACTCGACTTCGGTCTGTCCCTGGCGGGTCTCGACCAGGCCTATCGCGTGCTCGCGATCGGCATCCTGGTCATCGCCGCCGTGGCGGTCGATCAGTGGATTCGGAAGGTGAAGGCATGACCGCAACGACCACCACCCAGCCCATCATCCAGGCCAAGGACCTCAACAAGTCCTTCGGCCGGGTCATCGGCCTCACCGACTGCAGCTTCGAGCTCTATCCCGGCGAGGTGCTCGCCGTGGTGGGCGACAACGGTGCCGGCAAGTCCACGCTCATCAAGTGCCTCTCCGGTGCCCTCACGCCCGACTCCGGCGAGATGTTCGTCGACGGCGAGGAAGTGACCTTCAAGTCGACCAACGATTCCCGCGCCAAGGGAGTGGAGACCGTCTACCAGACCCTGGCCGTCGCGCCCGTGCTGGACATCTCCGAAAATCTCTACCTCGGTCGTGAGGTCCGCAAGAAGGGGATTCTCGGCAAGGTCTTCCGCAGCCTGGACAAGAAGCGGATGCGTGCGGAGGCCACGAAGAGCCTGAACGACCTCGGCGTGCTCACCGTGCAGAGCATCACGCAATCGGTCGAGACCCTCTCGGGCGGGCAGCGCCAGGCGGTCGCTGTGGCGCGCGCCGGCGCCTTCGGCAGCAAGGTCGTCATCCTCGACGAGCCCACAGCCGCCCTCGGCGTCAATGAGTCCGCGCGCGTGCTCAAGCTCATCAAGGATCTGCGCGATCGCGGGATGAGCATCATCTTGATCTCGCACAACATGCCGCAGGTCTTCGATGTCGCCGACCGCATCCACGTGCAGCGACTCGGCCGCCGTGCAGCGGTGGTCACGCCGCAGTCGCACCAGATGCAGGACGTCGTCTCGATCATGACCGGTGCCATGACGGTGCCAGAGTCCGACCAGCAGCTGACGCCGGTCCGCTAGCGGTAGAGGGCGGGACGCTCGGGCAGGTTGATCGCCTGAGGTCCCTCGGTGATGGCCGTGACCGCGGCGTTGGCCGTGATCGTCGCGAGCAGTCCGTCCCATGCTGTCGCCCCGCTCGTGCGCCCGGTGTGCGTGGCGTCGACCCAGGCCTGCAGTTGACGTCGATAGGCGTCCTCGAAGCGGCCGAGCCAGAGCTCGGGCACCTCGTGACCGACCGCGCGCTCCGCCCGGCGGGTGAGGTAGGCACCGTCGCCCATCTCCACCGTGCCCTCGCTGCCGACGACCTCGCAGCGCACCTCGTAGCCGTAGGCGGCGTTGACGAAGGCCTCGATCTCCACCACGGCACCGCCGCGCGTGGTGAGCAGCACGAGGATCGGATCGAGTTCGCCCTCCGGGGTCCGTGGGCCGGGACGACCGGCTACCACCTGCACGGTGGCGTAGTCATCGTCGAGCAGCCAGCGGTTGATGTCGATCTCGTGAATCGCTGAGTTAGTGAGAGTGCCGGCGGTGGTGAGCCCGTACGGCGCGAAGGCATTGCGGTGCACGTTGTGCACGATGAGCGGCTCGCCGATGGCCGCAAGCGACTCCTTCAGTGCGACGTAGCCCGGATCGAAGCGGCGCATGAAGCCCAGGGAGATGAGGCGGTGCCCCAGGTCGACCTCGGCATCGACGACCGATTGCGCCGCGGGCACGGTCGGTGCCAGGGGCTTCTCGCAGAGCGTGGGCCGCTGGGCGTCGAGGCACAGCAGCGCCTGCTCGGCGTGCAGGGCATCGGGGGATGCGATGACGACCGCGTCGCTCGATGCCACGAGCTGCTCGACGTTCGGTGCGACGTTTGCCCCGAGTTCATCTGCCAGGGCGGAGGCGCGCGCGTGGTCCGCGTCGTAGAGCCAGGCCACTTGAGCTCCTGACACCTCCTGTGCGAGGGAGCGCGCGTGCGAAGTGCCGATGTTGCCCGTGCCGATGACGCCGATCCGGAGTGAGTCCACCCGCGCATTCAATCAGCGGCCCACCTACCATCGAAGCGTGCATCGCCCTCGGCCCGTCATCACCGCACTCACGACGATGATCTGCGTGGTCCTGGGCCTTGGGGGCGCGCCGACCGTCGCGGCATCACCCGATGCGCCGTCATCGCGCGATGCCACCGCCCTCACCCTGGGTACGACGCTCCCGGACACGGGCTCGTTAGCCGCCTACGGGCCGGCCACACAGGCGGCGGTGCGCCTCGCTGTCGAGGATGCCAATGCCGCGGGCGGCGTGCTCGGAGTCGATGTCGTCCTGCGCCCGGGGGATTCCGGCGGCGTGGGCGGTCGGAGCTTCGCGCGCACGCTTGCCGCCATGCCGCAGGTCCAGGCGGTCATCGGCCCGCTGTCCTCCGCGCTCGTGCTCGACAATCTCGATGCGGTGGCCG
This sequence comes from uncultured Actinomyces sp., assembly GCA_964560615.1. Lineage (GTDB taxonomy): Bacteria > Actinomycetota > Actinomycetes > S36-B12 > S36-B12 > Mxb001. The sequence continues at coordinate 8,410 of CAZLMT010000018.1, read as the reverse complement.
ACCACACTCTCATCTCGCCTGCCACCACGAGCGCGCAACTCAGCGGTGTGCTGGCGCGCACGGTGCCAGCGGAGCCTCTCAACGGCGCCATGCTCGCCACGCTCGCCAAGCAGCGTGGCGCACTGCGCCTGGTCGTGGTGGGACCGCGCGACCAGCGCCCCCTCATCGACGCGGCGCGCGATCGTGCGGGCGACCTGGGCCTGGAGTCCGCGGAGGTCGTCTTCAGTGCCCGTCAATCGGCATCGAATATCGCCACGCGCATCGTGCGCACGAGTGCAGATGCCATGCTGCTGGCCTCCGGCGCTGAGACGACCGCCATCCTGCGAGAGTTGCTTCCCCGTGGCATGCCCGGGCTGGTGCTCCTCACGCCCGGTGCGGTCGACGGAGTGGATGCCAAGTCACTGCGTCGGGGGACCCTCGACGGTGCCCTGGCCCTCGCGCTCGACCTGAGCGTGCCGCGAGCTCTCGCCTCGCGCATCAAGGCACTCGCGCCCGAGGCGAAGCAGACGGCGTACTCGCCGCAGTCCTACGACGCGGCCGCGATCGCCATCCTTGCCGCGGAGGCATCCGGTCGCATGCTCGGCAAGATCACGCCCGAGGGAGTGCGAGCGGCACTGCCCTCCGTCACGTCGGTGGGCACGCCCTGCGACACCCTCGCTCGCTGCTTGCGTCTCGTGCGGCGCGGTGTGGACATCGACTACGTGGGGTACGCCGGGCCCTACGCCCTGGATGCGGCGGGCGATCCAGGGGCCGCGCGCTACCTCGTGCGGGTCTACGGGACCAACAATGTGCCCGGCTCGTCGGCGAGGCCCGTGCGCTATCCGTGAGTGCTGCTAGGGCAGCATGCCGGCGCGCTGTGCCATCCGGTACATGTCGGTCTTGGTGGGCAACGGCGTACCCGCCTTGCGCGCCTTGGCGCGCACGCGCTTGATGTACTCCTCCGCCGTCGTGCGGGAGACGTTCATGCGCCGAGCGACGGACTCCATCTTGAGGCCGGAGGCGTAGAGCACCATCGCACGGCGCTCCTGCTCCGACAGATTGAGTTGGTCATCAGTTGGCTGGAGGAGCGCGGAGGCGACCTCGGGCGACATGGTCGGCTCGCCCCGCAGTGCCGCCTGGATGGCGTGAAGCACCTCGTCCGGGCGGGCCTGCTTGGAGACGTAGCCGAGCACGCCCGCGGAGAGGCAGGCGCGGATGGTCCCGGGATCCCCGAGGGCGCTCACGACGAGCACGGGGACGCCCAGGTCGGCCATCGCGGCCGCGTTGAGCACGGGGGAGCGCCCATCGTTCAAGTCGAGGTCGAGGATGACCAGGTCGGCACCCTGCTTCTCGATCGCAACTGCGGCGTCGTCGATGGAATCGCCGGCGTAGACGATCTCTACGTCCTCCAAGTGAGGGACAAGCAGGCTCACCATCGCATCCCGCACGAGAGGATGGTCCTCGAGGACCACCAGTCGATTGCGAGGCGCGGAATTGCCAGGCATTGTGTCGCCCCTTACGCCGGAGTCGTGGCCGCAGCCTAGCCCTCCGCGCTCCGAGGTGATGACTCTTCGCGGTGGATTGTCACTGGCTATCTCCTGGGGCAGTGCAGCCGTTGTTGCCATTGTGGTGCTCGTCCTCGTCCTCTCCCCTCCGGACGCGACTTCGTCTGCCGCGGTGGCAGTTGCTGGAGCGCTCGCGGCGGCAGGTGTCGTGTGGCGCCGACGCGCCTGGGGTGCCTGGATGTCCCTGAGTGCCATCGCGCTCGTGGTGGCGATGGGCCTGGCCTCTCCGGGCACGCGTGTGGACACGCTCGTGATGGGCACGTACACGCTGGTCTTCCTCGCGGTGCTGATCACCTCGCGCCCATGGGGCCTGGCGTGGATCGGATTCGGGGTCCTCGCGATGTCCGTCGTTGTCGCCCGATCTTCTCTCTTCGTCGAGGTGGGGACCCTCTCGGTCAATGTCGGCTCTGTGGCCGTCGTGCAAATGGTCGTCGCCGGGACATGGCTGTGGTGGGCCTGGCACGCCGCTCTCGACCAGGCCGCGGCTCGAGATGCCCGTGCGGCCGAGCAGGAGCAGGTCATTGCCGACTCCATTGCCCTCCAGGAGCGCACCAGGGCCTGGCGCGACACCATTACGCGCACGCACGAGACGATCCTCAACGACCTGCGCTATGTGCTGCGTACCCCGCACATCGAGCGCACCCGCTTGCGCGAGCAACTGCTCACGACGCGCGACCGCCGCGCGCAGCCGCCCCGTGGAGACGTGCGCCTCGCCGCGGTCGAGATTCCGTCAGGCCTGGAGAGCAGGCTCCGGGCCGACTTCGCGGGAGTACTCAACGTCCATGTGCGGACAGGTGATTCGATGGCCTCCCGTGTGGGGGAGTTCGAGCCGATCCTCGTGGAGATCGTGCGCAATATCGTCCGCCACACTGATGCCCAAGGCATCGAAGTCGTGATTGACGACGTCGACGGTGACCTGCGAATCACCGTGGACGATGATGGATCCACGCCCGCGGCCGCGACCTCCACGCCGGGCATTGGCCGATCCGTCATCGTCGAAACGCTTGCCGCTCAAGGCGCCCACCTGCATGAGGAAGCGCATCGCTCCGTCATCACGGTGCCCCGGCAAAACTCATCATTCACGAGCGCGGGCCGCACCCTCCTGCTGCTTATCGGTGTCATGCTCGTAGGCAGCGCGCTCGGCGGTTCGGTGCAGTTCCTCCTGCTTCTCGCGGGTGCATCCCTCACCTATCTCCCCGTCACCCTTGCTGCGTGCGCACTCACCGCGCTCGGCGTCGTCACGGTGCTCCGCGGTCGATCCGTTGGCTTCGCGGTCGTGGTGCTCGCCGCCCTTCTGGCGGCGGCGGTGCCCTGGGGTCTCGCTGCAGCGCAGCCGGTATGCGCGGAGCCACCTCTGGTCCTCACCACGATCAACCTCTCGCTCAATGCGTTCTTCGCGATCCTGCTGTGGGCGCGTAGTCGTTGGACTTGGCTGCTTGTGGTCCCGGCACTGGCCGGCGTTGTCGGGCTGGATCTCCTCCCGGGCGTGGGCTGCCCCCTCCAGGGAGCGGACGTGCTGTTGAGTTCGGCCCTGCTCATTCCCGCTGCCCTGGTCCTCTCGTGGCTCAGCGGACGCAGCGCGGCGCGATGGGAGCGCGAAGACCGGCAGCGATGGGAGACCGAGATCGCCGAGATGGCGCGCACGGCAGCCGACCTTGACATGGCCCGAGTGCTGGGTGGCAGCGTGGATCAGGCATGGGCTCTCATGTGGAGGGTCGCCGAAGGCGCAGAGCTTGACGATGCGAGCCGACGGCGACTGCGCACGGTGGAGTCGTCGATCCGCTCGTCGTTGCAGGCAGATCCGCTCACGTCGGGGGGCTTCGTCCTGGCGGCGCGCCAGGTGGTCGCAGCGGCGGCCGCGCAGGAGGTGCCTGTGCATGTGCGCGCTCTGCGTGGATCTGCCGATCCGCGACCCCTCGATCCGGACCTGGTCACGACGCTCATCCGGATGGTCATCTCCGATCCCGATGCGGGTGCCAGCATCCATGTCTTCACCGACGGGTACGACGACTACCTCACGATCACCGTGCCCGCGGCCGTCGCCGCTCAGGCCCGCTTCGTGCCTGGCTGGGCGGCCCAGGTCGGGGACTGCACCGTCGAGGCGGAGTACATCGGCGATGACGATGACGCCACCGCTGAAGTGACCGTCATCGTGTCGCGGGCCTCCTCTGTAGCGGCTCCGGACGCGGCCGTGGTGGGATAGAGGGGTGCAGATCTCCGCAGACGTCGTGGTCATCGGTAGCGGCATGGGCGGCGCGACACTCGCCTACGGCCTTGCCCAGCGTGGCGTCGACGTCCTCGTGCTCGAGCGCGGCCACCACCTGCCCAAGGAGGCGGAGAACACCTCCCCGGAGGCGGTCTTCGTCGAGCGTCGCTACAAGCCCAAGGACACCTGGTACGCCGAAGACGGCACGCCTTTCGCCCCGGGTGTGCACTACATCGTCGGCGGCAACACCAAGGTCTACGGATCGTCGCTGCCGCGGCTGCGCGAGCGTGACTTCGAGGAGACCGTCTACCCCAACGCCGTGTCGCCGAAGTGGCCCTTCTCCTACGCCGATCTCGAGCCGTACTACTGCCAGGTAGAGAGCCTCTACAACGTGCACGGCTCGCCCGGTCCCGACGAGGATGGCACTTCCACTCACTTCGAGCCGTGGCGCAGTGAGCCCTACCCCTACCCCGCGCTCGCCCATGAGCCCTACGTCGCCGAGACCCTCAGGCGCCTGAGCGAGCAGGGGCTGCACCCGAGCACGACGGCGATGGGGGTCGACCTGCGCCCCGGCGGCCGATGCATCCGCTGCGGCACGTGCGATGGCTTCCCCTGCCGCTGGGATGCCAAGTCGGACGCCGAGATCTGCGCTCTCGAGCCAGCGATGGCGACCGGACGGGTGCGCCTGGTGACGGGGGCCTACGTCGACCGCCTGGAGACCGATGCCTCGGGTCGCATCGCCCGCGCTGTGGGCAACCTGGATGGCGAGCCCATGGAGGTGAGCGGCCGAGTCTTCGTCTCCTCCGCCGGAGCGGCCAACTCCGCCGCACTGCTGCTGCGCAGTGGCGTGGCCAACTCCTCGGGTCTCATCGGCACCCGCTACATGGTGCACAACAACTCGCATATCGCCGCGATCGATCCGCGGCGTACCAACGATGTGGTCTTCCAGAAGACCGCCTGCGTCAATGACTTCTACGACGACATGGGCGATGGCTTCCCCGGAGGCACACTGCAGTGCATCGGCAAGGTCCAGGCGTCGATGATGAAGACCCACGCCACCAAGGCCCCGCTCTCGGTGCTCAAGCCGATGGCAGCACGCAGCATGGAGTGGCTGGTGATGACCGAGGACACCCCTGATCCGCGCAACCGCATCTATCTCGACTCAGCAGGGCGCCTGACGGTGGCCTGGACACGCACCAACTACGACCGCCACGAGTTGATGCTCGCCAAGGCCCGGTCGGTCTTGAAGAAGGCCGGCTACGTCGCGATCTTCGAGCAGCGCTTCGACATCTCCATGAATAGCCATATGTGCGGCACGGCCGTCGCGGGTGAAGACCCGACCCAGAGCGTGCTGGATCCGTGGTGCCGCAGCCATGATGTCGACAACCTCTACGTCGTCGATTCGGCGTTCTTCCCCTCATCGGGTGCGCAGAACCCGGCCCTCACCATCGCGGCCAATGCCCTCCGAGTCGCCGAGACCATCCCCGCCTGACACCGCGCGGGCACCCCGATAATCTCCACGCATGTCCAGCGAAGCCCTCTACCTCGTCGCCGTCATCAAGCCGCGCATGGAGGTGGCGGATGCTGTCGCCGAGCGCCTGCGCATCATGCGCGATGCCACGCGCGAGGAGCCGGGCAACATCTACATGGAACTCGTCGTCGGCGAGGAGCCCGACACCTGGCTGATGTTCGAGAAGTTCGTCTCACGCGAGGCCTGGGATGAGCACATGACCCTGTCGCATGTCACCGAGGGCAATGCCTTCCTCGCCGGCAAGCTGCGCGAGCCCACCGAGCTCCGCTTCTACGTCGAGAAGTAGGTCTCAGCGAGGCTTCGAGAGTTCCCCGATCGCTTCGACGATCGCGTCGGGTGACTCCCAATTGAGCATGTGGCCCGCGGTGGGCACCCACCACGCCTGGGCCCCGGGAATGCCCTCGGCGAGACGCTCCGACTGCCACGGTGGCGTGGTGGTGTCCTTGCGCCCGCACAGCACGATGGTGGGCACCGTGATCTCGCCGAGGCGGTCGCCGCGATCTTCGGCGCTGAAGGCTTCCAGGATGGGGAGCAGGGGCTTGTGATCGGCCGCACGGAAGGTCTCAAGGAAGACCTGCACCATCGCGGGTGATGGATTGTCTCCGCACAGGCCCGATCCGAAGATCGTGCCGACGGTGTCGTTGCCGACCATGACCTGCAGGAGCCCCGACTTGATGAGAGGGATCTGCGCTTGGTTTTGCGGCGCACCGTGCAGGACGTCGCCGGGGAAGGTCGACATGAGGATGAGGCCGCGCAGCCGCTCAGCGACACCGGGCACGTCAAGCACCGCGGCGATGGCGAGGAATCCGCCCATGGAATGCGCGAGCAGCACCGCATCGTGCGCGTCGACCGCCTCAAGTACGGCGAGGTAGTCGCTCGCCATCGAGGTCGTGCTGATGCCGTCGGCTCCGATGGTGGACTGCCCGTGGCCGCGCTGGTCGAAGGCGACCACGCGGTAGCCGCGCGCGAGGAGCATGTCCCACACCACGCTCCACTCCACGACGCTCATGTAGATCCCGTGCGCGAGGACGACCGTGGGCCCCTCGCCCGCGGTGATGACGCGGATGCGTGTCCCGTCGGGACGCTCGACGAAGCTCGTGGTGCCCTTCGGGTCGGCGCTGAGTACGTCGTAGGGGTAGGGGTCGGTGCCTGCCCGGACCGCAGCCGCCCTGCGGCGCGCGGTCAGGGTGGCGGCCCCCGCGGCAGCGGCCATCAGGGTTCCCGCAACGAGGGCGCGTCTCATGGGGTTGGATGCTGCCATGCTTCGCGCCGCTGAGTGCAAGGTTGAGGATCTCGCCTCGATCGTTGCTGAGCAGACCCTCCTCGCGGACTACCCACTCGCGACCCGGGTCGAGGCCAATGTCCTCGTTTATGCGGCGGAGGACCTTCGCGGCGCGGCTCGCGAGGCCGCCTACGCCGAGTTGGCCCGCGCCCTGCGCGAGGGCCCGGGTGTCGTCATCGTCGAGGGTGCGATGGATCCCGCGGTCGTCGACCGGGCCACGGAGGTCTTCTTCCGGATCATTGATGAGCAGAACGCCGCCGGGCAGTCGGTGGGGGATCACTTCGCCAAGGCAGGTGCCAACGACCGCATCTGGAATTCACTGGAGAAGCTCGCCGTCGCAGACCCGGCGGTGTTCGTGGACTACCACGGCAATGACATCGTCGACCTCGTCTCGACGGCATGGCTGGGTCCGGCGTACCAGATGACGGCGCAGGTGAATGTCGTCAATCCGGGCGGTGCCGCGCAGGTGCCGCACCGCGACTATCACTTGGGCTTCATGTCCTCGGCTCAGATCGAGCACTATCCCGATCACGTGCACGATCTCTCGCCCGGGCTCACCCTGCAGGGCGCCATCGCCCACGGCGACACCCCGCTCGAGACTGGCCCCACAATGCTGCTGCCGCATTCGCAGAAGTACCCGGGCGGCTATCTCATCGCGGGGCGGGAGGACTTCGCTGCGTTCACCACTGCGCACTGCGTGCAGGTGCCCTTCGCCAAGGGCGATGCGATCTTCTTCAATCCGGCGCTGATCCACGGTGCGGGCACCAATCGCACATCGGATGTGCGTCGCATGGTCAACCTGCTCCAGGTGAGCAGTGCCTTCGGTCGCGCCATGGAGAGCGTCGATCGCGAGCGCGTCGTGCTCGCGATCTATCCCGAGCTGCTCGAGCGCGGTGACGATCAGCGTGCTGAGGTCGCGCTGCGCTCAGCGGCGGAGGGCTATCCCTTCCCGACCAACCTCGACCGCGATCCGCCGGTCGGTGGTTTGGCGCCGCCGAGCCAGGCGGATGTCGTGCGCGCGGCGCTTGCGGAGCGCCGTACACCAGATGAACTTCGGGGGGCACTCAAGGAGCACGCCACCCGACGGGAGACCACGTGAGCACCGATCCTCTGCCTGCCAAGACACTGCGCATCGGAGTCATCGGCACGGGCCGTATCGGGCGGATGCACGCCGAATACATCGCACGCCAGACGCCGCGCGCGACGCTTTCTGCCGTGAGCGACGTTAATGCCGCATCAGCCGCCGAAGTAGGTGCGGCATACGGCGTGCCCGCGGTCGACGCCGATGAGGTCATCGCGCTCTCCGACGCCGTGGCGATCTGCACGTCGACCGATACCCATGTCGACTACATCGTGGCCGCGGCGGAGGCGGGCAGGGCGATCTTCTGCGAGAAGCCGGTGAGCCTCGACCTCGCCGAGGTCGATCGCGCGGCGGAGGTGCTGGAGCGCACGGGCGTGCCCTTCATGGTGGGCTTGAATCGGCGCTTCGACCCCGGTCACCGCGCGGTGCGTGAGGCTGTGCGCAGTGGGCGCATTGGCGACGTGCGCATGGCCCGCGTGACGAGTCGCGACCCATCGCCGCCGCCCGTCGAATACGTGAAGGTGAGCGGCGGCATCTGGGTGGACATGATGATCCACGACTTCGACATGGCAGCATTCGTCGTCGGCTCGCCCGTCGTCAAGGTATGGGCACAGGGTGCCAACCTCATCGATCCCGCGATCGGCGAGGCCGGTGACGTCGACCTCGGCGTCGCGGTGCTCACGCACGCTAACGGCGCCATCACGACGATCGACATCTCACGTGAGGCGCCCTATGGCTACGACCAGCGTGTCGAGGTGCTCGGCTC
>CAZLMT010000017.1:22409-28702 GCA_964560615.1 uncultured Actinomyces sp. | reverse complement strand
AGGTCGAGCAATTCCGCGAGTTCGTGACCATCGATGCTCGCGATTGCGATGTCGGCTCCGGGGCGGATGCCGTGGCGCTGCAAGGCGCGGATCGCACCGAAGGCCATGTCATCGGACATGGCAAACACCGCCGTGGGCGGATTGGGCTGAGAGAGGAGGGAGGTCATCGCCGACTCTCCCCCCGCGACGGTGAAGTATCCGTAGGCCTCAAGCGTGGGATCCGGCATGAGCCCCGCGCCCTCCATCGCGGTGACGTAGCCGAGCGCGCGGCTCGCCTGCGATGTCGATGCCTGCGGGCGTCCGGAGATGATCCCGATCCGCTCGTGGCCGAGATTGATGAGGTGCTGGGTCGCCATGCGCCCGGCCGCCGCGTCGTCGATGCACACCGAGGGCACACTGGGCCAGCGCACTCCGATGAAGCTCGTCGGCAGGCCAATCTCGAGCATGTCCGCGATGCGGGGAGCGTCAGTCGGCAAGGTGACGACGATGACGCCGTCGACCCGGCCTCGCAGCCGGCGCTCCGCCGGGAGGCCGGGGCTCGTCGCGGGATCACCGACCTCGTAGACGAGTAGGTCGACATCGCTTTCCTGAAGCACGTCGCTGATGCCCGAGAGCACGGTGGAGAAGAACCAGCGATCGATGAAGGGCGTGATGACCGCGACCGTCCCGGTGCGACCACTGGCCAGTCGCGATGCACTCGGCGAGACGACGTAGTCGAGTTCTGCCGCGACTCGGCGCACGCGCTCTCGAGTTTCGGGATCGACGTGCGGGAGCCCGCGCAGCGCTCGCGACACCGTCGCCGTGGACACGCCGGCGGCCTGGGCCACGTCGCGGATGGTGATGGACACGCTTCCCCTCCGCGCCGTGGACGGCGCGAAACGGCACCGTCGGATACTGCAACGACCCGTTCCCCGATCGGATACAGGCCAGGATGCGGAGTGTACGGCGCTCCGCCGCGGTGCCGCAATCGCTTACACGAACCGCCTCAGGAGACGTCGTCGGCCAGGCTCCGCGCGACCCCATCGAGGATGTCGGTCTCGCTGGCAATCACGGGCAGGCCCGTGCGCCGCGCCACGGCCCGTAGGACCAGGGCCCCGCCTCCGATCACGTCGACCCGGCCCGGGTGCATCACGCTCAAGGCTGCCCTCTCGTCGCGCGGCATGGCGAGCAGCCGTGCGGTCATCTGCTCGATCTCGACCGGGTCGGCGTGGAGACCGTGGATGGCCGCGGGGTCATAGATCGGCAGGTCACGCACGAGGGCCACCACCGTCGTCACGGTCCCCGCCACGCCGATGAGGGACCGGGCCCGGTCAAGGGGCACCTCGCGAGATGCGCGCTCGAGCGCGGCATCGACATCCGCCTCGACCCGGGCTACCTCTTCGGGTGAGGGAGGATCTCCCTGCAGGTGTCGCTCGGTCATGCGCACGCAGCCGATGTCCACGGACACGGCAGCCTCGACATCGACGCTCCCATCGGGACGGCGGTCGCCGAGCACGAATTCCGTCGACCCTCCGCCGATGTCCACGACCAGGGTTGGCATCGCAATGCGCTCGCGAGGCAGGCCCTCGACTGCCCCGCGGAAGGACAGTCGCGCTTCCTCCGCGCCCGTGATGACCTCGGGCGCGACGCCCAGCCGCTCGCGCACGCCGTCGAAGAAGGCCGACCTGTTACTCACGTCGCGGCTCGCGCTCGTCGCGACAAAACGCAGGCGTTCCACTCCGATGCGATCGAGCGTCGCGGCGTAGTCATCGCAGGCCGCGAAGGTGCGATCGAGTGCCGCCTGCGAGAAGGCTCCCGTGCGGTCGACTCCCTCGCCCAACCGCACGACCGTCATCTCCCGCACGACTTCGCGCAAGTCGGGGCCGTCCACGTCAGCGACCAGCAGCCGGATGCTGTTGGTGCCGCAATCAATTGCACCGACCCTCATGGAGCGGCCTCCTCTGCTCCCGAATCCGCGCAGGATCGCCCCGTCCACCACTCCCCCACGAGGGCGCGCGCCTCGTCCCCCAGGGGATTGACGCCCGGTCCCGCCGCGAGGGAGTGGGCGAGCAGCACATGCAGGCACTTCACTCGATCGGGCATGCCGCCCGCGGAGACCCCGTCGATCTCGGGTACGTCGCCGAGGGCACCGCGCGCCTCAAGGTAGTGCTCGTGCGCAGTCGCGTAGGAAGCCCGCAACTCAGGATCCGCGGCCAGACGCGATTCCATCTCGCGCATGACACCGGTGCCTTCGAGTCGACCCACCGCCGATGCTGCCCGGGGACACGTGAGGTAGTAGACGGTGGGGAAGGGAGTGCCGTCGGTGAGTCGCGGTGCCGTGGCGACCACATCAGGCCGACCACACGGACACCGATGGGCGACACTGACGATGTCGCGGGGCTCGCGGCCGAGTTGCTGCGCGATAGCGCGCTGGTCTTCTGGAGTGATCACGAACGATCGGCCTGGCGAGTGGACTCCCAGAGGCGGGAGTACCACGGCGCTTGCTCTTCCTCGCGCTCTGCCTCAGGCACGATCGGCCTGTCATCCTCTCCGAGGACGACGTATCCCACCTCACCGGGGAAGACGAAGTGAAGGCGACTGCGCGCCTGAGCGATCACGAAGGCGGGGTCCTCCCAGTCTTCGAGCTCGGCGCGGAGCTCCTCCACGCGCTCACGGGACTGGGTGACATCGGCTTCGAGCGCGGCGATCTCAGCCTGCTGCGACAGCCACGCCCGCAACGGGATGGCGAGTGTCACGACGAGGGCCGCCAGGACGAGGATCAGGATGGCCGCCCGACCGGTGAGGGCAGGACGGGGGCCGGACACCCGCTCATGATCTCACGAAGTGAGTCGCGAGCGCGGGAACGCCGCGGCGCCGGCGTAGCGGCCCGCATCGTCCAACTCCTCCTCGATGCGCAGCAGCTGGTTGTACTTGGCGACGCGCTCCGACCGAGCCGGGGCACCGGTCTTGATTTGTCCCGCATTCACCGCAACCGCGAGGTCCGCGATGGTCGTGTCCTCGGTTTCCCCGGAGCGATGGCTCATCATGCAGCGATAGCCATTGCTCTGGGCCAGTGCCACGGCATCGAGGGTTTCGGTGAGGGTGCCGATCTGGTTGACCTTGACGAGCAGGGCATTGGCCGCGCCCTCCGCAATACCGCGGGCGAGACGCTCCGGGTTGGTGACGAAGAGGTCATCGCCCACGAGCTGGACGCGATCGCCGATCGCATTCGTACAGTGAATCCAGCCGGCCCAGTCGTCCTCTGCGAGCGGATCCTCGATGGAGACGAGCGGGAAGTCGGCGAGGAGACCCTCGTAGTAACCGGTCATCCACTCGCTGGACCTGGACGCACCCTCGAAGCGATAGGAGCCATCGGCGAAGAACTCCGTCGAAGCGACATCGAGCGCGAGGGCGATGTCGGATCCCACGGTCAGGCCGGTGCGGCCGATCGCGTCGACGATCAGCTCCAGCGCGGCTCGATTGCTCGGCAGGCTTGGAGCGAATCCGCCCTCGTCGCCCAGGCCGGTCGCGAGGCCGCGCTCGCGCAGCACCGACTTCAGCGCGTGATAGGTCTCCGCACCCCAGCGCAGCGCCTCGGTGAAGTTCGCCGCACCGATGGGCGCGACCATGAACTCCTGGATGTCGACGTCGGTGTCGGCGTGGGCCCCGCCGTTGAGGATATTCATCATCGGCACGGGCAGGACGTGCGCGTTGGGGCCGCCGACGTAGCGGAAGAGCGGCAGCTCGGCGGAGCCGGCCGCTGCACGAGCCACCGCGAGGGAGACACCGAGCACCGCGTTGGCACCGAGACGCGACTTATTGGGCGTGCCGTCGAGGTCCACCATGATCTGGTCGATGAGGCGCTGCTCGGATGCGTCGATGCCCAGGATCTCGGGCGCGATGTCATCCTCGATGGACGCGACCGCGGCAAGGACCCCCTTGCCGAGGTAACGATCCGCATCGCCATCGCGGCGCTCCGCGGCCTCGAATGCGCCTGTGGACGCACCCGAGGGGACCGCCGCACGCGCGGTGGTGCCGTCGTCGAGGACGATCTCGACCTCGACGGTGGGATTGCCGCGCGAGTCAAGGATCTCGCGGGCGACGACGTCATCGATGCTAGCCATGCCAAAACCCTACCGAGCCCTGCGGAGTCAAAGTCCCAGGACCGCTCGGAGATGGCGGGGGCCCAGCGAACCGTGGTCGAGCACGAGGTCATGCAGACGGCGGTCCGACCAGTCCGGGTGGAGCACCCGGAGATCATCGACGAGTTGGCGCACCCCGCGCCAGCCCACGAAGTACGTCGGCAGTTGCGCCGCGGTGAGGAGCGCACGCCGCCACTTGCCCGCGGCCTCGGCCTCCTCCTGGAATCCGCGCCTTCGCAAGAGCTCGATTGCGGCGACTTCATCGATATCGCCGCCGTGCACCCGGGCGTCGAGGATCGCATTGAGGGTGGCCCGCGCCTGCATCTTCAGCTGCTGAAGACGCATGCGCAGTGGTGCCCGAGGGTCGTCGTCGGGTGCATATCCGCGGTCGACCATCAGTTCTTCGGCGTAGACCGCCCAGCCCTCGACGAAGACACCCGAGGGACATAGGCGCCTGACCAGTGACGTGTCCGACGCTCGGGCGCGAGCGAGCTGCACGACGTGGCCAGGCATCGCCTCGTGGATGGCGAGATCGTGGAGAAGGTCGGCGTTGTACTCCCGCAGGAAGGACCGCACGCGATCCGGCTCCCAGTCGTCCGGCGGAGGCGCGACGGCCACGACGGTGCGCAGCGGCACGGTCTCGAGCGGGCCCGGAGCGTCGCAGTAGGCGACCGCCACTCCCCTGTGGATTCGGGGCATGTCGCCCACGTCGAGGGCCTGGTCGGGCAACGTGAGCAGGTCACGCTCTCTCACAAAACGCGCCGTCCGCTCGAGAGCGCGCTGAATCGTCGGCACGAGGGTGTCCCGTTCCACACGTGCACACTCGGCAGCATCGGCAAGGGCGCGGCGCACGATGTCGGATGAGTGCACCGACTCGTCGAGATACTCGGCTGCTACTTCGCGCATGCGCGCGGTCACGTCATCGAGGTGCGCCTCCGCCAACTCCAGGACCTGCACCGGGGCCAACTCCTCGTCGAGGTGGTGCCACACTGCCGCGCTGTACAGCCGCACGCCGAGGCGGGGATCGCGCTTCGACAGCGGCAGTTGCTCCCCGAGCCATGCGCGGTGGTGGGCCACAGACTCGCGGGCCCTGTCGACGGTCTCGGCGTCCAGCGGACCCAGCGCCGCCAACTCTTCCACGACAGCGTCGAACCCCCCGAGGCGCAGCAGGGCCGTCTCGACATGGATCGCCGACATCTCGCGCAGGGTCGCCCGGGCATCGGAGAGGAAGCCCGGCACCGCGCCCAGCCGAGCATGGGCATTCTGCAGGCGCTCGTGTGGCGGCGCGAACTCCCGGATGGCGAGTGCGTGCAAGCCGCTCGCCGGATCCCAGACGAGGGGATCCCAGCGGTGGCGCGCGATCTCCGAGAGGTCGAAGGCCTCTGCGGCGAGGCGCGCCCGCAGGACCTCGAGGTCAGCCTGCTCGTCGATCGTGAGATCCAGATCGTCGACGCCGTCGATGCTCGCGATCAGGTCGTCGAGTCGGCGAAGGTGGTCATCGACCGCCGGTCCCGTGAGATCGGCAAGTCGCCCATCGTGGTCGTGGACGCCCAACTGCGTCGCCCGCACGGGGTCGAAGGTGAGCAACGCATCTCGCGCCTGCTCGGCGAGAAAGTTCAGGCCCGCCGAAGCGCTCACGCGCCCTCCGCCTCGCGGATGCGACCGGCCTGCCGGCGCACGGCATCGCGCAAGGCGGCCTCGGCATCCCAGCCTCGCGCACGACTCGCCGCGACCAGCACGAGGAGCAGGTCGCCCAGGGCTTCCTCGTCGTCGACATCGTCAAGCGGATTGCCCGCCTGCGGGAGGGGTACGTCGAGGTGGTCGCTGCGCGCGAGCACCTTGCTGGCGCGCAGCAGCGCAGGCAGAGCCTCGGGGATTCCCTCGGTGACGGATGCGCGACCCTTCTCCTGGGTCTTCAACTCATGCCAACGGGACTCCACCTGCTCAGGCGTCGTCACGGCCTCCCCATCCGCGGCAACGGCTCCCGCGAGGAAGACATGCGGATGGCGGCGTACCAACTTGTCGACGATGCCCCGAGCGACATCGTCGACGCCCCAGGGATCCTCGGGATCCTCCTCGGCAATCCGGGAGTGGAAGACCACCTGCAGGAGGAGATCGCCGAGCTCCTCGCGCAGGTCGTCGCGATCACCGGACTCGATGGCCTCGACGGTC
>CAZLMT010000017.1:2427-22399 GCA_964560615.1 uncultured Actinomyces sp. | reverse complement strand
AGGCCTCTTCGAGCAGGTACTCCGCCAGACTGCGATGGGTCTGGCGAGCATCCCAGGGGCAGCCTCCCGGGGAGCGCAGGCGGTCCATGACCGCGATGAGCGCGCTCAGGCCGTCACCTGGCTCCGACATGGCGCGAGCCTAGGGAGTCGGGAGGACGCCCGCGAGGGGATCCGCCACCTGCTCGGTGGTCGATAGATCACTCGGCAGTGGTCCCACGGTGAGCGTCGTTGTGTCCCATGTGCCGAATCGGGGACTCACCTCGATGCCCTCTTGCTGGCCATAGACGGTGACGTATTCCACGAGAGCCTGCTCCTGGGCATTCTGGTCCGCATCAGGGGCCAGGGCCGCACCGAGCTTTTGCACCTGGAGGGAGAGGGTGACCTGCTGCTCGATGGCCTCCGCGGGGACGTTGGCCTCGAGGTACGCCGCCTGCAGCGCCTCGGCGCCCCCGAGCTGCGCCTCGAACTCAGCGATGGAGGCGTCGATCTCACCCTGGGTGACCGTGATGCCCTGCGCGGTGGCCACCTGGCCCACCAGCTCGGTGATGACCAGCCTCTGCAGCACCGCGAGGGTGAGATCAGAGTCGGGCGCGCCCGACTGGCCACCCCTCTGCACCTGGATTGCCGCGGTCTCCGACGCCAGAGTCTGGGTCGAGACCTGCGCGTCACCGACTGTCGCCGCAGAACCCGCTTCACCCAGGCCCGCGCAGCCGACCAGCGTCATGCTTGCCACCAGCGCGATGATCCCTCGCCGCATCACCGTGGTCACGTTGCTCCTGCTCCTCGCGTCGCCTGACTCTTCGTCGCCCACCAGGGCGGCGCAGCCACCCTTGTCGGGCTACCCAGCCTCCGGCGGATCGAGGATGTCGAGCACTCCTCGCACCCACTCCACCAGTTCGACATCAGTAGTCGATCCGGCGGGAGGTCGCGGCACCAGGATCGTACGGACCGCGGGCTTGGCCAACGTGCCCGGGTGGAGCCTGGCGAGCCGCAACTGCCGTGACTCCGGCGGATCCACAGGGTGGAAGCGGACTCGAGGGCCGGCCATCACGATCTCACCCACCCCGGCCGCACGTGCTCGCACGCGCAAGCGCGCCACGGCGAGGAGCGTCTCGACCGGGAGCGGCGGTGATCCATAGCGGTCCACGAGCTCCTCGGCCACGGCATCCACGTCGGCGTCGCTCACCGCGGCGGCAATGCCACGGTAGGCCTCGAGGCGAAGCCGCTCCTCGGGGACGTAGTCGTGCGGAATGTGCGCGTCGAAGGGAAGCTCGATCTTGACCTCGAGTGGCGACGAGTCCACATCGCCGCGCGACTGGGCGAGAGCTTCGCCGACGAGCCTCACATAGAGGTCGAAGCCCACCTCTGCGATGTGGCCGCTCTGCTCGCCCCCGAGGAGGTTGCCCGAGCCGCGAATCTCGAGGTCCTTGAGTGCGATCTGCATGCCTGAGCCCAGATCGGCATGCTGCGCGATGGTGGTGAGGCGCTCGTGCGCCGTCTCGGTGAGGGGGCGCTCGGGCGGGTAGAGCAGGTAGGCGTATCCGCGCTCGCGCCCACGGCCGACCCGACCCCGGAGCTGGTGCAGCTGTGCGAGGCCCAGCATGTCCGCTCGATCGACGATGAGGGTGTTGGCATTCGGGATATCGATGCCGTTCTCCACAATGGTGGTGGCGACGAGCACGTCGATGCGGCGCTCCCAGAAGTCCAGGACGATGCGCTCGAGCTCATGCTCATTCATCTGGCCATGCGCCACGGCGACACGAGCCTCAGGCACGAGATCCCGCAGGCGGCCCGCGATCCGGTCGATGGACTCGACACGGTTGTGGATGAAGAAGACCTGACCGTCTCGGATGAGCTCACGATGAATGGCCGCGGCCACCTGGCGATCATCGAAGGGGCCGACGTAGGTGAGGATGGGATGGCGCTCCTCCGGAGGCGTCTGAATCGTCGACATCTCCCGGATGCCTGTGAGCGACATCTCGAGGGTGCGGGGGATCGGGGTCGCCGACATCGTGAGCACGTCGACGGACGTGCGTAATGCCTTGATGTGCTCCTTGTGCTCGACGCCGAACCGCTGCTCCTCATCGACGATGAGGAGGCCCAGGTCCTTGAATCGCACCTGCGGGGTCAGCATGCGGTGCGTGCCGATGACGACATCCACCGTGCCGTCGGCGAGTCCTTCGAGGATGCGCTTGGCCTCGGCGTCTGTCTGGAAGCGGGACAGGGCCGCCACCTTGACGGGGAAAGGGGCGTAGCGCTCGGTGAAGGTGCGGAAATGCTGCTGGACCAGCAGGGTCGTGGGCACGAGCACCGCAACCTGCTTGCCGTCCTGGACCGCTTTGAACGCCGCGCGGACAGCAATCTCGGTCTTGCCGTAGCCCACGTCACCGCAGATGACGCGGTCCATCGGCATCGTCCGCTCCATATCGGCCTTGACCTCATCGATGCTCGCGAGCTGGTCGGGAGTCTCGACGTAGGGGAAGGCGTCTTCGAGTTCGCGCTGCCAGGAGCTGTCGGGAGCGAACGCATGACCCGGGGTGGCCTGGCGCTTTGCGTAGAGCCGCACCAGCTCGTCCGCGATCTCGCGCACGGCACGACGTGCCCGCGCCTTGGCCCGCTGCCAGTCGGAGCCGCCGAGCTTGCTCAGTGCCGGGGCCTCACCACCGACATAGCGCGTCACCTGGTCGAGCTGATCCGTCGGCACGTAAAGGCGATCCGGCGGCTGGCCTCTCCGTGACGCGGCGTACTCGATGACAAGGTACTCACGCGTGGCATCGGCCACGGTGCGCTGGGCCATCTCGACGTATCTGCCCACTCCGTGCTGCTCGTGCACGACGAGATCCCCTGCCGCGAGCTGCAGGGGGTCGATGGTGCGGCGCCTGCGCGATGGCATGCGGGCGGCATCGCGCACCGGTGAACGCTCGCCGAAGAGGTCGCCCTCCGTCACCAGGTAGAGATGCCCCTCGGGGGAGGCAAAGCCACCCTGCCAGCGCGCCGCCGCGACCACGACGCCTTCGTCTTCGATCCCGCCGGCCACGTCGTCTCGCCACGTCGCGGTGATGCCCTCGTCACGCAGGGAGGATGCGATCCGCTCGGCCGATCCAGGACCCTCGGCAAGGATGACGACCCGGTCACCCGAGGAGCGCCACGCGCGAATGTCGTCAAGGACCTCGGCAAGACCGCCGCGCCGATCCGGCAGCGGGCGGGCGTCAATGAGGAGGTCGTCGGACTCCTGTGCGAATGAGTCCGTCGTCCACACGGGGCCGCGCGCACGCGCCGCTGCCTCGACCTCGGCGACCGAGCGGTACGCCGCTGCCGCCAGGTCAAGCCCCTCGACATCCAGGGGCGACGCCGCCCCCGCGGCGGCACCATGCCACGACGCCACGAGGAACTCCTGGGAGGTGCGCACCAGGTCCTCGGCCCGTGAGCGGATGCGCTCGGGGTCGCAGAGGATGACGAGGGAGCCCTTCGGAAGGACCTCGACCAGCAGCTCCATGCGATCGACCAGGACCGCGGCGAACGCCTCCATGCCATCGACCACGAGGCCTTCGGCCACACGGTCGAGCACATCTGCGGTGCCCGGGTGAGTCGCGGCGAGCTCCCGTGCGCGGGCACGCACCTCGGGAGTGAGGAGCAACTCGCGAGCGGGGTGCAGGACAACACGACCCACATGGCTTCGTGACCGCTGATCCGCAACGGCGAAATCGCGTATCTCCTCCACCGTGTCACCCCAGAGCTCGATGCGCACGGGGTGTTCGGCAGTCGTGGGAAAGATGTCGATGATGCCACCGCGCACCGCGAAGTGCCCGCGACGCTCCACCAGGTCCACGCGTGAGTAGCCGCGCAGGACGAGGTCGGCCACTAGGTCGTCCACGTCGATGTCGACGCCCTCGTCCACGACCATCGGCTCGAGGTCCGCAAGTCCCCCCACGAGCGGTTGCAGCACAGACCTCACGGGCGCGCATACGACGCGCAAGGGATCGTCGGGCTCAGGATGCGCGATCCGACGCAGCACGGCGACACGGCCGCCAGCGGTGTCCGCCGCCGGGCTCAGGCGCTCGTGCGGGAGCGTCTCCCACGAGGCGAAGACCACCGCGCTGCCGGATCCGAGCTGATCCTCCACCGCATCGGCGATGTCCTCGGCCTCCCGCATGGTCGCGGTGACGACGAGGATGCGCCGCTCGGCCGAGACCTCTGCGGCAACCGCGCCCACGAGGGCCGGACGTGCCTCCGGGATTGCTGTGACGTGAACGCCGTCCACGCCGCGGACGGCACGCTCGACAGCCTCGGTGATCCCGGGGATGTCTCCGAGTGCCCGTCTCAGGCCCGGGAGGGTCACGCCCCGGACGCGCGCAGCATGCCGGCACGCAACTCTTCGGCGAAGTCGGGAAGGCCGACGAGGAAGTCCGTGACGTACGGGCGCTCGCGATTGAAGCTCACGGGCCTGCCATCGACGTGCGATGCGGTGAGTCCGTGAGCGTGAGCGACGGCCAAGGGGGCGGCGACGTCCCACTCGTAGAAGCCGGTGTCGTGCACGTAGGCCTCGGCTCGACCCGAGAGGATCTCGTTGACCTTGGCTCCCACGGAGCCGACGTCGATGACCTCGACGCCGTAGGGATGCCCCTGCGCGCGCAGGCTCGCATCGAGCGCAGCCACGACGTCGGCGAGCACGGCTGGCGGGCGGGTGCGCGATGCGACGATCCGGATCGGACGGTCCTGCGGGAGACCCCGCACCGGCACGGGCACGTCGTCCGAGCGGCGCGCGAGGCCCTGTGCGGGCAGATCGACGGTGCCGGCACTCAGACGCCCGCCACCCGGCGCGGCCGGGTCTGCGCTCCACAACACGACGTGGACGGCGAAGTCGACACGACCCTGGCCGTACTCCCAGGTGCCATCGAGCGGATCGACGATCCACACACGCTCGGCCTTCAGCCGGACCAGGTCATCGGCACCCTCCTCGCTGAGGACGCAGTCATCGGGACGTGCCTGCGCGAGCCGGGCGACGATGAGCTCGTGCGATGAGGCGTCCGCCTTCTTGCGCAGAGCATCGGCCGTATCCTTGTCCTCCACGGGCCCGAAGCCCTCGCGCAGCTCCAGCAGCAGGCGTCCCGCCTCAGCAGCCACGGTCGCAGAGACCTCCATGTCGGTCGCGTCGGCAAGGGAGGTGGGGGTCATGGCGTGCCCTTCGGGGTGTCGGATGTGCGGTGCACTTGATGGCGCCGGGGCCTACTCGGCGTTGAACCTATTCTGCGCCACCGGGACTCCATCTTCGATGACACATTCGATCGCGTCGTCGGCGCGTTCGATGAGCAGGGCGAGTTCATCACGTTGCCCCGCGGCGAATGCCTTGAGGACATAGTCGGCCGGATCCTGTCGGCCAGGGGGGCGACCGATCCCCACCCGGATGCGCACGGTCTCGCCCGTCCCCAGGACGCGGCGGATGCTGCGCAGTCCATTGTGGCCGCCGTCGCCACCGCCCTGCTTCACGCGCAGGGCGCCGAACGGAATATCCAGCTCGTCATGGACGATGAGCGTGCGCTCGACGGGCACATTGAAGTGGGTGGCCAGGGCCTTGACGGGGCCGCCTGACTCGTTCATGTAGGAGCGCCCGCGCGCGAGGACGACCCGGTGCCCCTGCCAGCGTGCATCGAAGACCTCGCACCGGGTGTAGCGATCGGGCTTCAATCGCCCGCCCCATCGCTCAGCAAGAGCCTCGACAGCCATGACACCGACGTTGTGGCGCGTAGGCGCGTACTCGGGACCGGGATTGCCGAGCCCCACGACCAGCCAGGCAGGCATGGTGTCGCTTCCCTCCTCGCCGCGCGAGCGGCGGAAGAGCCTCAGGATTCGTCGCCCGCCGAGTCAGCGGACGAGTCACTCGATCCATCGCCGGACCCGGAGGCCTCAGGCTCATCCGACGGTCCCTTGGGCGCCGGTGCGGACGCTGCGGCCTCCGCAGCAGCGGCGGCTTCAGCGACGAGCACCTCGGCCTCGGCCGCGCGCTCGCGCGCCTCGGAAGCACTCACGATGATGAGATCGACATGCTCGATCGTGCGGCGCACGGGATCGCGCTGCACGTCGCGGGGCTTGGTGAGCGTCGTCGCAGAGCCTTGCACGATCTCCAGCGTGACCTTCGGCTTGCGGAGCGCCTGCTCGAGCTCGTGGCCCGGCAGCGATAGGTGCACGAGCTCGGTGCCGTTGCCGTAGAGGACGACGGGGATGCGACCGGAACGGCGCAGCTTCCGCGCGGCACCCTTACCGAAGTCGGAGCGGGGCTCGGCCTCCAGGCGGATGTTCACGATGCGACCTCCTCGTCCACCGTCGGAGACGTCCTCCGAACGGAGCAGCCACGGCGTGGTGCGGCCAGCGGCCACGTCGATCACGGTGCTCATGGTGCGCACCCTCGCCGAGGAGCGGCCCGACTCTAGCCGAGAGCCCGCCGCTCAGGGGAGCGGGGGTGGGGATCGGCGGCAAGCCCAGGCGGACTCAACCCGGTCGGACTCACCCCAGTGGGACTCACCCCAGTGGGGCTGACGTCAGTGGGACACCGGCATGCGCTCGGGCGTCTCGAACATGCGGGTGACGGAGCCATCGGTGAAGACCTCGTAGATCGCCTGGGCTAGCAAGGGGGCAATCGACAAGATCGTGAGCTTCTCGAACTGACGGTCCTCGGGGATGGGGAGGGTGTTGGTGACGACGACCTCGCTGATGCGCGACTCCTGGAGTCGCTGCGCCGCGGGCTCGCTGAGGATGCCGTGTGTGGCGGCGACGATGACCTCGGCAGCGCCATTCTCAAAGAGCGTGTCAGCCGCCTTCACGATGGTGCCGCCCGTGTCGATCATGTCGTCGACGACGATGCAGATGCGGTCGCGCACGTCGCCCACCACCTCGAAGACACGTACCTCGTTGGGTGTATCCGGATCGCGTCGCTTGTGAATGATCGCGAGGGGAGCGCCCAGGATGTCGGTCCACTTCTCCGCCACGCGGACGCGACCGGCGTCGGGTGACACGACGGTGATGCGATCGAGGTCTACGCGAGCGGAGATGTGGTCGGCGAGCAGCGGCAGTGCGAAGAGGTGGTCGACGGGGCCGTCGAAGAAGCCCTGGATCTGCGATGTGTGGAGGTCGACGGTGATGAGCCGGTCAGCTCCCGCGGCCTTGAAGAGATCCGCCATGAGTCGCGCCGAGATGGGCTCCCTGCCCCGGTGCTTCTTGTCCTGGCGGGCGTAGCCGTAGAAGGGCGCGATGACCGTGATGCGCTTGGCCGAGGCGCGCTTGAGCGCATCGACCATGATCAATTGCTCCATGATCCAGGTATTGATCGGAGTGGTGTGGCTTTGCATGACGAAGGCGTCGCAACCGCGCACCGACTCCTTGAAGCGCACGAAGATCTCACCGTTGGCGAATTCGTAGGCATCGACCGGGCACAGGTCCGTGCCGAGATGGGAGGCCACCTCCTCGCCCAGGTCGGGGTGTGCCCGCCCGGTGAGCAGCACGAGCCGCTTGCTGGGTGGGATGGTCAACTCGCTCACGATGACTCCTCGCTCGTCTGGGGCTGATCGTGGTCTTCGCCGGCAGCGCGCGCCGATTCGGTGCCCGGGCGTTTGCGCTGAACCCATTCGGGGATGTTGCGCTGTCGAGCCCGACCGACAGCCATCGCTCCCGCGGGGACGTCATCAGTGATGACCGATCCCGCTGCGGTGTAGGCACCGTCGCCCACCGTCACCGGAGCGACGAGCATCGTGTCGCTGCCGATGCGGGCATGGCGCCCGATCACCGTGCCCACGCTGGCACTCGCTTCGATTACGGCGAGTTCAGCCCACGCGTGGATGACCGTGGCACCTTCGCCCACCTCGCATGCGGTGAGGGTCGTGCCCGGCCCGATGCGAGCCCCGGCCGAGATCGACGTCGGTCCGAGCAGTGACGTCTGCGGCAGGAGCATGACGTCGGGCGCGAGGTCGACATCGACGTCGATCCAGGTCGACGTGGGATCGAGCATCGAAACACCGGCGCGCATCCAGCGATCGTTTATGCGGTCGCGCATCAAAGCAGCCGCTTCAGCCAACTGGACGCGATCATTGACGCCAAGGATCTCCTGGGGATCATCGACGACGAGACCCGAGACGCTCAGGCCGTCCTCGCGGAGAAGCCCCACCGCGTCCGTGAGGTACTCCTCCCCCTGGTCATTGGCCGTGGTCAGTCGGTCGAGCACGGGGGCCAGGCGCTCGGGGTCGAAGGCGTACATGCCCGCGTTGATCTCACTGATGGCGAGGACGTCGTCCGGGGCATCTCGATGCTCCACGATCGCCTCCACCGAGCCATCGTGCGCTCTGACGACGCGCCCGTAACCGGTGGGGTCGCCCAGCACTGCGGTGAGCATGGTGGCCGCCGATGTGGCGCCTGCCTGAGCATCGACCAGGCCGCGGACCGTCGCTCCGGTGAGCAGCGGGGTATCGCCACTGAGCACCACGATGGGTGCCGCGGTGAGTGCATGCGCCGAGGCAAGCGCCGCGAGCGCGATGCGTACGGCGTGGCCCGTGCCGCGCTGCTCCTCCTGCACGACGGTGTCGACCCAGGGGGCGATCTCCTCCAGGTGCTCGAGGACCTGATCGCGCCCATGCCCGATGACGACGACAACATGCGCGGGGTCGACGGCCGACGCCGCTTCGAGGACATGTCCGATGAGCGTTCGACCCGCAATGGAATGCAGGACCTTGGGTGTGACCGAGCGCATGCGAGTGCCCTCGCCCGCAGCGAGGATGATGACGACCGGCCCCTGCGACGTCACCGCTCACGGACCTCCACGAGAAGGGTCGCCCTGACGGGCAGCCGACTTCGGCACCCTACCCCCCCGAGAGGGAGCTCCCGGCGAGGGAGTCGAACCCCCATTCAGAGATCCAAAGTCTCTTGTCCTGCCATTAGACGAGCCGGGATGGGGCCCCTGGCGGGGTCCGGCGAGAAGTCTCCCAGGGAGGTGTCCCGAGGCTATCCCTGGACAGGTTACGCAACCGTAGGTTACGGTTGCGTAGGTTTTATCGGGACACGGAATCAGGGGTAGACATGACGGCGATCGCCAACGAGCAGAGCACGGGGCGACCGGTCACGGAGCCCATGGCGACAGGCATGCGCACCACGATCGGTGTCTTCGTCGCCGTGCCGCTCCTCGCCGTGGTCCTCGCCATCCCCGTCGCATGGGGTGGCTGGCTCGGCTGGACCGATCTCGTGCTCGCCTTCGTCTTCTACGTCATCGCCGCGGGGGGCATCACCGTGGGGTTCCACCGCCACTTCACCCACGGTTCCTTCAAGGCGCCGAAATGGGTGTCAGTGACACTCGCCGTGGCGGGGTCGACGGCCGTCCAAGGGTCCCTCGGCCAGTGGGTCGCCGACCACCGCCGGCACCATGCACGTAGCGACGAAGAGGGTGATCCGCACAGCCCATGGCGCTACGGCACATCGCGCCGCGCGGTAGCCAAGGGCCTGGTGTATGCCCACGTGGGCTGGCTTTTTGACGGACAGCAGACATCGATCGAGCGCTACGCACCGGATATTCGAGCAGACGCCGCCCTGCAGCGCGTGTCGCGCTACTTCCCCCTGATCGTCCTGTCGACGATCCTGCTTCCCGCCATCCTCGGCGGCCTCCTCACCTGGTCCTGGCAGGGCGCGCTCACCGCGCTCTTCTGGGCCGGGGTTGTGCGCATCGCCCTCGTGCACCACGTGACGTGGTCGATCAACTCCATCTGCCATGTCTTCGGACAGAGGCCCTTCCGCACCCGCGACTTGGCGACCAACAACCGGTGGCTGGCACTGCCCTCGCTCGGTGAGTCCTGGCACAACCTGCATCACGCCGAGCCCACTGCGGCGCGCCACGGCGTGTTGCGCGGCCAGGTCGACATCAGTGCCGGGGTCATTCGCGCCATGGAGCGGATGCGCTTGGCTCGCGACGTCCGCTGGCCCAACCCTGCTCGCCTGGCGGCCAAGCTGAAGGATCCGGCCCTGCAGCGACGCATCCGAGGCTGGTCCCCCGCAGACGAGCCTGGCGCGGCAGCCACCGCCTAGGCCCGGATCAGGGACGATTAGCCATGCGCATGTCCGGCCGCGAACGACGCGAGCAACTCATCGAGGTCGGTCGCACCCTCTTCGCCGACAAGGGCTTCGAGGCGGTGACGGTCGAGGAGATCGCCTCCACCGCAGGAGTCTCGAAGCCCGTCGTCTACGAGCATTTCGGTGGCAAGGAGGGTCTCTACGCCGTCGTCGTGGATCGCGAGATGAATCACCTGCTGTCCATGATCAGTGGTGCACTCGAGGGGACCCATCCGAGACTCCTCCTCGAGCAAGCCGGCATGGCGCTCTTCGACTACATCGACGCGCAGCCCGACGGATTCCGCATCCTCGTGCGGGACTCTCCCGTATCCCAGCAGACGGGATCCTTCGCGAGCCTGATCGTCGACGTCGCCGGGCAGGTCGAACACCTCCTGGCCGACCAGCTCAAGGCGCACGGATTCCCGACGCGGCTCGCGCCGATGTACTCGCAGATGCTCGTGGGCATGACCGCACTCACCGGACAGTGGTGGCTCGACGTACGCAAGCCCCGCAAGGAGGAGGTCGTCGCCCACGTCGTCAACCTCGCGTGGAACGGCCTGGCAAACCTCGAGGCAAAGCCCCCGTCACCGCGCCGCTAATCCTCCCGATGCCACTGACGTCCCGATGCCGCTGACGTCAGGGAGCCACGCGAGCCCCGGACACCGGGCCCACCGCGTGCCGCACGCCGCGGACCAGGCCGGTCCCCGCCATCTCCGCGGCGAGGGCGATCGCCGAATCCCGTCCCTCGGCGAGGAAGACGCAGGTGGGTCCGCTACCGGACACCAGCGCTGCCAGGGCGCCGTAGTCCAGGCCCGCATCGAGCACTCCTCGCAGTGACGGCCGCAGGGCCAGTGCTGCCGGCTCGAGATCGTTGACCAGACAGCCGGCGACGTCACGCGGATCTCCCCGGCGTAGAGCACTGAGAAGCGAGGTGTCCACGTCATCGTCGCCCGCGGGCGCGAGAAGTCCCTCGGCCATGAGCCTGTCCCACTCCGCATAGACCCGGGGGGTCGACAATTCCGCGTCGCTCAGGGCAACCACCCAGTGCAACTCGGCGTCGGTGAGCACCGGGGTAAGCACTTCACCACGACCCGTACCTCGAGCCGTGCCCCCCATCAGCGAGAACGGAACGTCGGATCCGAGCCCGGCCGCGATCTCGGCCAGTGTCGCGTCGGTGACGTCCAGCGCCCATAGTCGTCGCAGTCCGACGAGCGTGGCCGCGGCATCCGCGCTGCCACCCGCCATGCCCGCGGCGACCGGGATGGCCTTGGTGATGTCGATGGCGACATCCGTCGCGGGGCGCCCGACATGGCGAGCGAGCGCGAGCGCCGCCTTCGCCGCGATATTGCCATCGCCCCCGGGGACAGACTCCACTCGATCACCCGTCGTCGTGATGACGCAGCCGGCCCCGGGTGCACCTTCGCGGACGGTGACCTCGTCCACCAGGGAGACGGCGTGGAAGACGGTCGTGATCTCGTGGTAGCCATCGGATCGCACTCCGCGCACGCGCAGGCTGAGGTTGACCTTGGCGGGGGCGACCACGCGGACCTGCGTCACGGCTCGACAGTAGCGGGTGCGGGCGGGCCTCAGATCAACGTGCGAGCACTCGCGATGCGCGCGAACGCAGCCACGTCGAGGCTCTCGCCACGCGCTCCCGGGTCGACTCCCGCGGCGACGAGGACGCGCTCGGCATCGGCCGCCGAGCCTGCCCATCCTGCGAGGGCTGCCCTCAAGGTCTTGCGACGTTGGGCGAACGCTGCGTCGATCACCGCGAAGACCTCTGCCCGTGAAGCGGTCGAGGACGGAGGCTCATGCCGAGTGAAGGCAACCAGGCCGGACTCCACGCGAGGGACAGGCCAGAAGACGCTCGCCGGGACCGATCCGGCGCGCTCCGCCCGAGCGAACCACGCGAGCTTCACCGACGGCACGCCGTAGGTCCGACTGCCCGGCGAGGCGACAAGACGGTCCGCGACCTCCGCCTGCACCATGACGAGTCCCGATCTCAGCGACGGGAAGGTCTCGAGCAGGTGCAAGACGACAGGGACCGAGACGTTGTAGGGCAGATTCGCCACGAGCGCATCGGGCGACCGCGGGAGGTCGTGGATGCGCAGTGCATCCGCCGCCAAGACGGTGAGCCGGTCGATGCTTTCCGGCTGCAGGCGCGTCACAGTGTCAGGGAGGGCCTCGGCCAGGACGGGGTCGATCTCGACGGCGACGACCTGCGTGCCCGCGGCAAGGAGGCCGAGGGTGAGGCTGCCTACGCCGGGGCCCACCACATCACCGGGCTGAAGGCCTGCGAGGCGCACGATGCGGCGCACGGTATTGGCGTCGACCACGAAGTTTTGTCCCCACTGCTTGGTGGGTCGAATTCCCCATCGGTCGGCGATGCTCCGCACCTCGCCCGCGCCGAGGAGGCGGTCATCCACGGCGCGCTACCACTCGCCGAAGGCGCGCATGGCGTTGTCCCAGAGGTCAGCACACACCTGCTCGAGAGGCTCCCCGCGCACCTCGGCCATGGCGCGCACGGTGAGCGGTATGAGGTAGGAGGCGTTGACTCCCCCGCGATGAGGCACGGGGGTGAGGTAGGGGGCATCGGTTTCGACCAGCATCCGGTCGCGAGGGAGCACCCGCAGGGCCTCGCGCAGGTCATCTGCGTTCTTATAGGTCACGACACCGGCAAACGAGCAGTACCAGCCGTGGTCCGCGCAGTAACGCGCCATGTCGGCATCACCGGAGAAGCAGTGGAAGACCACCCGATCGGGCGCACCTTCTTCGTCGAGGATGCTCAGGATGTCTGCGTGTGCCTCGCGGTCATGGATGACAAGTGTGCGATCGAGTCGCTTGGCCATATCGATATGCCGACGGAAGGACCCGTGCTGCAGCGCCTGATCCGCAGCATCCCGCGTGCGGTAGTAATCGAGACCGGTCTCGCCCACAGCGCGGACCACGGGATCGCCCGCGAGGTCCTCAATGCGTGCCAGGGCACGGTCGAGCCCTTCTCGACCTTCGCGCGCGACGATCCGGGGCACGTCGTTGGGGTGCAGGGCCACCGCTGCCACGACCTCCGGAGTCACGCGCGCCGTCTCGACCGCCCATGCCGACGACGCAACGTCGCAGCCCACCTGCACGATGCGCGTGACGCCAGCCTCGCGGGCCATGGCCAGGGCAAGCTCGGGGGCGGGGGATTCACCAAGTTCGCGGTCGACTACGTCGAGGTGGCAGTGGGTGTCCACGACGGACCGGGGAAGCGGCTCGGTGGGAGCGGGCCGATCCCTCACGCGGGCTCCTCCTCCAGGCGCGGGAAGAGCACGGCGCCCTTGGAAACCGTCGCACCCGCGGGGAGCTGGCCCCACTCGGCGATCCGGTCGACGCGCTGCTCGCCGAGGGGACCCAGGGTGGTGTCGGCTCCGATCTGCTCCCAGAGCAGTCCCATGGCCTTGGGCATCACCGGGTTGTAGAGCGTCGCGATGGCGCGCAGCGACTCGCACACGGTGTAGAGGATGGTGTCGAGACGCTCAGCAAGAGCATCGTCCTTGGCGACGACCCAGGGCGCCTGCTCGGTGACATAGAGATTGACGGCGTCGATGAAGCGGCGCACGGCGGAGATGCCCGAGGCGAAGTCCAGCGCGCACATCGCCGCATCCGTCTCTGCCGTGACCTGCGTCAGCAGCTCCCGAAGGTGCTCCTCCGCCGCAGTCGCCTCACCGGATGCCGGCAGGGTGCCGCCGCGGTACCGCTGCACCATGGCCGTCGCGCGCGAGGCCAGGTTGCCCAGGCCGTTGGCAAGCTCGGCGGTGTAGCGGGCCGACATGTCCTCCCAGGAGAAGGAGCCGTCCTGACCGAATTGGATGGCGCGCATGAAGTAGTAGCGGAAGGCATCGGAGCCGAAGTGCCCGACGATCTGCTCCGGGGCGATGCCCGTGAGACGCGTCTTGCTCATCTTCTCCCCGCCGACGAGGAGCCAGCCGTGCGCGAAGACCTTGCGCGGCAGCGGCAGCCCGGCAGCCATGAGCATGGCCGGCCAGTAGACGGCGTGGAAGCGCAGGATGTCCTTGCCGACCAGGTGCACATCGGCAGGCCATGTCCGGGCAAAGAGCTCGGCCTCCGCCGTGCCCTCCGGAGCGCCGTAGCCCACCGCCGTGGCGTAGTTGAGCAATGCGTCGAACCACACATAGACGACCTGGCTCTCATCCCAGGGAAGGCCGATTCCCCACGAGACGGAGCTGCGTGACATGGAGATGTCGACGAGTCCCTTGCGGAGGAAGGACATCACTTCGTTGTAGGCACTCTGCGGCTCGACAGCCGAAGGATCCGCCTCGTAGTGCGCGATGAGGGCCTCGGTGAAGGCCGAGAGCCGGAAGAACCAGTTGGTCTCCTTGAGCATCTCGACCGGTCGTTGGTGGACCGGGCACAACTCGTCTCCCGCGGGGCCTGACACGAGGTCGCCGGGGAGCTTGAACTCCTCGCAGCCCACGCAGTAGGGGCCCTCATAGTCCGCTTCATAGACGTAGCCGTTGTCGCGCACCGTCTGCCAGAAGTGCTGCACGCGATCCTTGTGCCTCGGCTCGGTCGTCCTGATGAAGTCGTCATTGGCCGCATCGATGGTGGAGAGCACAGGTCGCCAGGAATCCTCGACGAGCCGATCGACCCACGCCTGCGGGCTGACTCCGCCGGCCTCGGCCGCACGCTGCACCTTGGTGCCGTGCTCATCGACTCCGGTGAGGTACCACACCTCGTCCCCGCGCTGCCGGCGCCAGCGCGTGAGGACGTCCCCCGCCGTCGTCGTGTAGGCATGGCCGATGTGTGGGGCGTCATTGACGTAATAGATCGGCGTCGTGACGTAGTAGGCGGCCATGGTGGGCGATCCTACTTTCCGGACGGTTGCGCGCCGCCCTTGGCACGGACGACCGCGTCATAGACTTCGCGCCGAGCCACACCCCGCTGACGCGCCACGGAGGCGATCGCCGTACGCCGATCCGCGCCATCGGACTCGGCCATCGCCACCTCGTCGGCCCATGACTGCGGATCACCACTTCGACCCGGGGCATCCGCACCACCGACAACGAGCGTGATCTCCCCCCGCACCTCCGCGAGACCGTCACGGAGATCACCGAGGGTGCCGCGAAGGACTTCCTCGTAGGTCTTGGTCAGCTCCCGGCAGATGGCAGCGGGTCGATCCTCACCGAGTCCCTCCGCCAGTGCCGCCATCGACTCGGCGAGTCGATGGGGCGCCTCGAAGAAGATCATCGTCCTGCGCTCATCAGCGAGTTCCTCGATGCGGCGTCGCCGCTCCCCGGACTTGCGCGGCAGGAAGCCCTCGAAGCAGAAGCGATCGACGGGGAGCCCCGACACCGCGAGCGCGGCAAGCACGGCACTCGGCCCCGGGAGCACCGTCACCTCGATCCCCTCGTCCAGGCAGGCGCGCACCAGGCGATAGCCCGGATCGCTCACGAGTGGCATCCCCGCATCGCTGACGACGAGCACGCGCTCGCCTCGATGGAGGCGCTCCACTAGCTTGCGCGCGCGACCCTCCTCGACCGAGTCGTGCAGCGCGATGACATCCGCGGAGATGGTCACACCCAGGTCACGAGCAAGGCGGTGCAGCCGACGCGTGTCCTCCGCTGCGATGACATCCACCGAGGAGAGGGCGTCCACGAGTCGCCCGCTCGCGTCGCCCACATTGCCCAGGGGGGTTGCCGCGATCATGAGGATGGCGGGCCCGGTCACGCTGCCATCCTCGCAGTCCGGGCGACCATCCCCCCGGGGTGCCTACGATGGGGCGGTGACAACGCCGACCGCTCCTGCCGCGGACGGTAGTCCGACGCAGAGACCGATCCCCCCCGTGGCGTCGGCGGCGGCCAGCCTCTTCCCTGCATTCCCCTCCGCCGGATGGCGCGGCTGGGCAGGCCCGGTCGCGGTGACCGTCGTGGGGGGCCTCCTGCGCTTCGTCAACCTCGGGCGCCCCGATGCCTTCGCCTTTGACGAGGTCTACTACGCCAAGGACGCCCTCGCTCTCCTGCGCTACGGCCACGAGCAGCAGTTCGACGACAGCGCCAACGAGCTAATCCTCGCGTCTGACGGCAACTGGCGCACCATCGATGTCTTCAAAGACGATCCATCGTTCGTCGTGCATCCGCCCTTCGGCAAGTGGGTGATCGCCGGCGGCGAGTGGCTCTTCGGAGTGACGCCCTTCGGGTGGCGCTTCGCTGTCGCCGTCCTGGGGACCCTGTCGATTCTCATGGCCGCTCGCATTGCGCGTCGACTCACGCGATCTGACCTCATCGGCACGGTGACGGGGCTGCTCGTCGCCCTCGACGGCATGCATCTCGTCACGAGCCGCACCGCGGTCCTCGACATGGTGCTGTCCTTCACCGTGCTCGCGGCCTTCGGCTGCCTGCTCCTCGATCGAGACCAGGTCCGTCGCCGTCTCACAACCCATCCACCGGGGGCGGTGGGACCATGGGGACCCGCGTTGGGAGCGCGCCCGTGGCGCTGGGCAGCCGGCGCGGCGCTGGGGCTCGCGTGCGCCGTGAAGTGGTCAGGGCTGTGGTATCTCGCGGCCTTCGGCCTGCTGACCGTCATCTGGGATGTCGCCCTGCGTCGCCGCCTGGGCGTAGTCCAGGCGTGGACCGTCACCCTGCTGCGCAGCGCGCCCATCGCCTTCGTCGCGATGGTCGGCACGGCTGCGGTGACGTATGTCGTCACCTGGTCAGGCTGGCTGCTCACCGACGGCGGGTGGGGGCGGCAGTGGGCGGACGGCACGCCCTCCGTCATCCCCGCCGGGCTGCGATCGCTCTGGCACTATCACGGCGAAGCCTGGCAATTCCACGTCGGGCTGACCGGTGACCACTCGTATCAATCGAATCCGCTGAGTTGGTTCCTGCAGACGAGGCCCACATCGTTCTACTGGGCCAGCCTCGAACGCGGCGAGTCCGGCTGTGCAGCCGACTCGTGCGCCGCGGAGGTCCTGGCCCTCGGCAACCCCATCATCTGGTGGGTGGGGTCCATCGCCCTGCTCTACCTCGTCTGGCGTTGGGTGACCCGGCGCGACTGGCGCGCGGGCGCGGTCTTGCTCGGCGTCCTCGCGGGCTGGGTGCCGTGGCTGCTCTATCTGGACCGGACGATCTTCTCCTTCTACTCGGTCGTCTTCCTGCCCTACCTCGCGATGGCTCTCGCCATGATGATCGGGGCACTCACCGGCCCACCGGACGCCAGCCGAGAGCGACGCCGCACAGGCACCTGGATCGCCGCGGCGATCCTCGTGCTCGTCATCATCGCGGCGTGGTGGTTCTACCCGATCTGGACGGGCGAGGTCATCCCCTACGAGCAGTGGACCTGGCGCATGTGGATGCCGACCTGGGTCTGACCGGTCAGCGCTCGGGGCACCAGTCGCCGGCGTCCTCGGGCATGAGGCATGCGCCGTACGTCACCTCCGTCTTGCCCATGGTGAGCGTCGTGCCGTCTGGCAGTACGACCTCGCTGCGCGGCATGGTCAAGCGCACCCGGGTGGCGGTCATCTCGGCCAGCAGGGAGGCGGGGACGGTGACGACCGTGCGAAAGGGATAGGGCTTGGCGCAGCCCTTGGAGCCGCGCACGCTGACGGTGACCTCGGGATTGCGCACCCAACCGGCATCGTTCTTGACTCGGACGTAGGTGCGCGCGGGAGCCGGGTACTTCCAGCACTCGATGATCTGCAGCGCCTGGAGAGTCTCGACCGGATCGTCGCAGGTGTAGGTCGTGGAGTACTCGCGGTCGATCCAGTGGCACGCCGCCACCGGGCCCTCCGCGCGCGCCGGCACGGCCGCGACAGCGCCGGCGGTGGCGGTGGCGAGGGCCAACGCCGTGAGCGCGGCTACTCGTCTGCTTGCGGGCATGGTGCCTCCTTCGCCCCACACCGTAGGCCGGGCAGGGCCAGGAGGCGCGGCGATCGGATCGGCGAGGCGGCAGCGGCTGCGGAAATTCCCAGGAAGGCCCACCTAGGGAAGGTCCGAAGGGCCTTCGGGAAGGCCCCGGAGGGCCTTCGGAAGTGTGGAGCTGAGGGGATTTGAACCCCTGACCCCCTCGATGCGAACGAGGTGCGCTACCGGACTGCGCTACAGCCCCGGGGGGCCGAAGCCCCGTCGGCCGAGGTCACCCTCGGACAGGCCGTGACATTACACCAGCGGTCGGCGCATCAGGCCGTCTGGTCGAAGACCTCGTCCCACGCGGGCGCCGACGGGCGCGCGTCTGACACGCGCGGGGTCGCGGTGAAAGGTGCGGTCACGGGCGCTTCCGCGTGTCTCGGGACCGACCGCGCCACGCGGTCAGCGCGACGCTCCCGTCGAATGTCTAGTGCTCGCTCGGCGGCGAGGCGCGAGGCGCGACGCTCCGCGATGAAAGCGACAGGAAGGAAGGTAAGGAGGGGCAGCCACAGCAGCGCGGACACGACACCGGGCAGCAGTCCCGCAACCCATGCCGCGGTGCCCAGCGCACCGAGCGTCGCGGCAGCGGCCACGATCACCCTGCGGCGTCGAGCAGCCATGCCCTGGGCGCCCTCGGCATCGTCGGCAATGCGGGCGAGGGTCCCCATGGCGACACGATGGCGCTCGATACGCCGTGCCTGATCGTCATCATGGCGTCGCAGCCACATGGGGATGAGTACGGCGGCCCACAAGGCGACGATCGCCACATAGATCAGACCCGTCACATCAATGAACGTTAGGTGGCGGGGACCCCTGAATGGGGGACCTCGTGCGCGAGGCGCGCCTCGTGTCGCGCTAGCCCCCCGGGGCTGCCCGCGTCGAGCTCACGCGGGTCGACAGCCACCGCGGAAGGAGTCCGTCGGGCACCTCCTCCGCGCAGAGGGCGAAGGTCAGGTGGTCGCGCCAGTCGCCATCGATGTGCAGGTAGCGCTCACGAAGACCCTCGGACCGGAATCCGAGCTTCTCCACGACGCGCAGGGACGCGGTGTTCTCCGGACGGATATTGACCTCGACGCGATGAAGCCCCACCTCGCCGAAGCAGTGGTCGGTGGCCATTGCGACAGCGGTCGGCATGATGCCGCGACCAGCGACGCGCTGGTCGATCCAGTAGCCGATGTAGGCGCTGAGCAGGGAGCCTCGGGCGATGCCTCCGACCGTGACCTGACCGGCGAAGGCACCGTCCACGGTGAGGGCGAAGGGAAGGCTGCGCCCTTCCCTCGCCTCGGCCCGCAGACGACGCACCATCGATCCGTATGTGGTCGGGGCATCATGCTCGGCAAGTGGGAGGGTCGCCTCCCAGGGACGCAGCCATCGCGCATTGCGCGTGCGGACCTCACGCCATGCGGTGGCGTCGCGGAGCCGGAGCGGTCGCAATTCGATGCGACCC
The DNA here is from genome assembly GCA_964560615.1 of uncultured Actinomyces sp. Lineage (GTDB taxonomy): Bacteria > Actinomycetota > Actinomycetes > S36-B12 > S36-B12 > Mxb001. The sequence continues at coordinate 2,971 of CAZLMT010000017.1, read as the reverse complement.
TCGCGCAGCCGAGCTGGCCAGCCACGGTTCATGCCGGGCGCACCCAGTGACCGCGCTTGCCCCCCGACTTCTCATCGAGGCGGATGTCCGTGATGACCGCAGCCGGATCCACGGCCTTGACCATGTCCACGAGCGCGAGGGCCGCTACCGAGACGCACGTGAGCGCCTCCATCTCGACCCCGGTCCTGTCAGCCGTGCGCACTGTCGCCACGATGCCGACCCCGCTGTCGTCGACGACGAGATCCACATCGACCCCGTGGATCGCGAGCGGGTGGCAGAGGGGCACGAGGTCCGGGGTGCGCTTGGCGGCCTGGATACCGGCGATCCGCGCCACTGCGAGGGCATCGCCCTTGGGCATTCCCTGCCCGCGCAGAAGGGCGACCACCTCGGGCGATGTGTGCACGTGCCCCGACGCCGTGGCCGTGCGCACCGTGATGTCCTTGCCGCTGACATCCACCATGCGGGCGGCGCCACGGGAATCAAGGTGTGTGAACTCGTTGCTCATCGGGTGCCTCCGCGCAGGTCCATGATGATGAGCTCATCG
>CAZLMT010000017.1:0-2417 GCA_964560615.1 uncultured Actinomyces sp. | reverse complement strand
GACAACCTCTTTCTGGGGGCCTATGCCCGCTCCGACGGCGAGGCCATCCGCGCGTGCGAGTCCGCCGATGATGTGGGATCCCTGACCGCCCTCCGGCTCCGCATGCATGAGGCCGTCGCGCGTCGTCAGGCTCACCCGAGCAAACTGCATCTTGCCGACCGGCGACGCGAACTCGCGCGAGCAGATCGCATGCAGGCGAGGCCGCTCGAGCGAGGTGTGACCAAGCAACCTGCGGATGAGCGGCCTGACGAACACCTCGAAGGAGACGAAGGAACTCACCGGGTTGCCGGGAAGGGTGACGATCGGGGTCGACCCGACGAGCCCCGAACCCTGGGGCATCCCGGGCTGCATGGCGACCTTGACGAAGTCCACTCCGCCCATGCGCAAGAGGACGGCCTTGACCGTGTCGTAGGCGCCCATGCTGACTCCACCCGAGGTGAGGATCAGGTCGCTGCGCGCGGCCTCTTCCACGAGGACGCGCTCGAGCTCCACCTCGTCATCACGGACGGGACCGACGCGCACGGCATCGGCTCCCGCCTCGCGTACCGCAGCGGTGAGCATGTAGCTGTTGGAGTCCACGATCTGCCCTGGACCCAGATCTACGCCGGGGTCCACGAGTTCGTCGCCCGTGGAGATGACCGTCACTCGTGGCCGACGGTGGACGGGGACACCCGCGACGCCCACGGCTGCCAGCATGGCAATGACCCGCGCATTGATCGGCGTGCCGGGCTCGAGAACGATCTCGCCAGCCGCGACATCCTCGCCGCATCGGCGGATATGGGCGCCCAGATCCGGAGCACGTGCGATCGACACCTCATCGGTGGACCCATCCGTCCACTCCACGGGCACGACGGCGTCAGCGCCTTCGGGCACGGGCGCACCCGTCATGATGCGGACGACGGTGCCCCGCTCGAGTCGCTGCGCACCGTCCTGGCCGGCGGCGATGTCTCCCCGCACCGGCAGGCGCACAGGGCTCGCCTCCGTGGCGCCGGCCACGTCGATCGCGTGTACGGCGTAGCCGTCCATGGAGCTGTTGTCGAAGGACGGCAGCGGCCAGCCCGCCGTGACCGACTCCGCCAGCACGAGGCCGTCCGCGTCGAGCAGTGAGACTCTCACTGCTTCGAGCGGCTGCGCATCGCCGAGGACGACGCGCTGGTGCTCCTCCACCGATCTCATGTCAGGCCTCGCCCTCGAGGGCGCGCGCATCCAGGACTTCGGGCAGCCAGGCGCGCAGGGCGGGGCCGAGATCGTCGCGCTCCAGGGCAAGGCGGATGACCGCCTGGAGGTAGGAGAGCCGGTCCCCGGTGTCGTAGCGTCGCCCCGAGAAGAGCACGCCGTGGACGCGGCCCGCGACCGCGAGCTCACGCAGGGCATCGGTGAGCTGGATCTCCCCGCCCCGACCCGGAGCCGTGCGCGCGAGCACGGAGAAGACCTCCGGATCGAGGATGTAGCGCCCGATCACCGCCAGGGTGCTCGGAGCCGCAGCGGCCTCGGGCTTCTCCACGAGATCGGTCACGCGCACGACATCGTCGGCGTCCGTCGGCGCCACGGCCGCACAGCCATAAAGCGGTATCTGGTCTCGTGGGACTTCCATGAGGCAGAGCACAGACCCGCCGAGCTCATCGCGCACCGCGATCATCTGCTCGAGCACCGCATCCCTCGGATCGATGAGGTCATCGCCGAGGAGCACGGCAAAGGGCTGATCCCCCACATGGCGCTCTGCCATGAGCACGGCATGTCCCAGGCCGAGTGCATCGCCTTGCCGTACGTAGTGAATGCGGGCGAGGTCATTGGACTCGGTCACGCTGCGCAGGCGCGCGACATCGCCCTTCGCCTCCAGCGCTGCCTCTAGCTCGAGATTGCGATCGAAGTGATCCTCGAGGGGACGCTTGCTCCGGCCCGTGACGAAGAGGACGTCCTCGAGCCCGGCCGCGACCGCTTCCTCGACGACGTACTGGATGGCCGGCTTGTCGACAACCGGCAGCATTTCCTTGGGGGTCGCCTTGGTCGCAGGGAGAAATCGCGTGCCGAGTCCGGCCGCGGGGATGACCGCCGTCGTCACGCGCATGGGGACACCCTAGGAGAATGCCCGGGTGAGCACCCCCGACACCGACCCATCGGCCGCTAAAGCGACCGCGCGGGCCGAGGCGAGAGCACGTCGCCGCTCCGGGCCGCCACCGGATGCCCAGGGCCTGGCCGATCAGGTCATGGGGCTCCTCGAGCGGCTGCCGGGACCTCCGAGGGTCACCTGCTACGCCTCCTACGGCACCGAGCCGGAGACCGGCCGCATCCGTGAGCGCCTCGCGTCTGCGGGCTTCGATGTGCTGCTACCCCGCGTGGCGGGCGACGACATGGCGTGGGTGATCGACGAGAGTGCGACCGAAGTGTCGTCCATGGGCATCGCAGAGCCTGTCGGC
>CAZLMT010000016.1:21923-28937 GCA_964560615.1 uncultured Actinomyces sp. | reverse complement strand
CTTGTGCTCGTGCTGCTCTTCGTACTGCCTGCGCGCTTGATGGGGAGACGGCTGCAGGGGCTCACCAAGCAGCAGATGCAGGTCAACGCCCAGATGAGCACCCAGATGACGGAGCGCTTCAACGTCGCAGGGGCACTGCTGGTGTCGCTCTTCGGACGCCCCGAGCGCGAGCACGGCGAGTTCGCCGGTCGGGCTGCCCAGGTGCGTGACTCCGGCGTCAGCATCGCCATGGCCAACCGATGGTTCTTCACTGCCTTGCTCCTCGTGGGCTCCATCGCGACCGCCATCACCTACGGGGTCGGCGGCAACCTTGTCATCGACGGAGCCATCACCCTGGGCACGCTTCTGGCCCTGGTCGCCCTCCTGGCCCAGCTCTACGGCCCGCTGACCGCCCTGTCCAATGTCCGAGTCGATGTCATGACCGCACTCGTAAGCTTCGAGCGGGTATTCGAGATCCTCGACCTTCCGCCGCTCGTGCGCGATAGCCCGGATGCGAAGCCGGTGCCGCCAGGGCCCCTGGGCGTGGAGTTCGACCATGTCGACTTCCGATATCCGTCGGCCGCAGAGGTGAGCCTGGCGTCGCTTGAATCGGTCGCCCGAGAGGACTCACAGCGGTCGGAGGATCCGGTCCTTTACGACGTGTCCTTCCGGGCGGAGCCCGGCCAGTTGATCGCCCTCGTCGGTCCATCGGGCGCGGGGAAGACGACGATCACATCCCTCGTCCCGAGGCTCTACGACGTCACGAGTGGCAGTGTCCGCGTCGGAGGTGCCGACGTCCGCGATCTGGAGCTCGCATCACTGCGGGATGCCGTCGGCGTGGTGACCCAGGACGCACATCTCTTCCACGACACCATCGGTGCGAATCTCAGGTACGCACGACCCGATGCGAGCGACGACGAGATCCGCAGCGCACTGCGGGATGCTCGCATCCTCGATCTCATTGACACTTTGCCCTCCGGTCTCGGCACCGTGGTGGGCGACCGCGGCTATCGGCTCTCCGGTGGCGAGAAGCAGCGGCTGGCGATCGCGCGACTCCTGCTCAAGGGGCCGCGCATCGTGATCCTCGACGAGGCCACGGCGCACCTGGACTCCGAGAGCGAGGCTGCGGTGCAGCAGGCGCTGGCCACCGCCCTCCACGGACGTACATCCCTAGTGATCGCGCACCGGCTGTCCACCGTGCGACAGGCCGACGTCATCCTCGTGGTGGACGACGGCCGCATCGTCGAGCGCGGTTCGCATGAAGGGCTGCTTGAGAGAGGCGGCCTTTACGCCAGCCTCTATGCCACGCAGTTCCAGGATTGATCCGGTCGGACTTCACCAGGGGGAGCGGAGCAACCCACCGTCCACCGCCACGAGTGATCCGGTGACGTAGGACGCCGCGGGGGACAGTAGGAAAGCGGCCACTCGCCCGAACTCCTCCGGCTCCCCAGGACGTCCCATCGGGATGCCGGAGGCCATGTCGGGGCCAGCTAGCTCCCGAAGCCGATCGGTCGCGATACGTCCGGGGAGGATGCCGTTGACACGGACGCTGGGTGCCAGAGCGTTCGCTAGGTCCTTCACGACCATGGCGAGGCCTGGGCGCAGTGCATTGCTCGCACCGAGCTCGTGAATCGGCTCCTTCGTCGTGGATGACAAGACGGCGAGAATCGAGCCACCTTCGCTCAGCGAGGGGACAAGTTCCCTGAGTAGGCGCACCGAGGCCAGGAAGACGCCATCAATGGCCCGATGCCAAGCGTCGTCATCGAGGTCGAGAACCGCCCCGGGTGACGGGCCGCCCACATTGACAAGGATGCCGTCGATGGGTCCGCACGCTCGCGCGACGCGCGCCGCGGAGTCGGCATCTGCGAGGTCTGTCGCGATGGTGTCGTGAGTGCCGGGAAGCGAGGATGCCGCGTGCCTCAGGCGCTCGGGATCGCGGGCCACGAGGCAGGTGTGGGCCCCCTCTGCGGCGAGGGCCTGCGCCGTGGCGAAGCCCAGGCCGCGGCTGCCTCCCGTGATGACATAGCGGTGGCCGGCGACGCCCAGGTCCATCAGCTCACGTCCCGGACGGTCATGTCCCCGGTCGCGGCGTCCTCCCGGGCCTCGCGCCGAAGGAAGAACCACCAGCCCGTGATCGCCACGGCGGCGAAGACTAGCCACTGAAGGGCGTAGCTGATGTTCTGTGTCTCATCGATGACCGGTGCCGGCATGCGCGTGACGTCTGGATCAGTGGGCTCGGAGGCAGTCGCCTCGAGGTAAAACGTGTCCACGTCTGCCCCCAGTCGCGAGGGCACGAGCGCTGATACCTGGCCTTCGGGAAGGTCGCCGGGCTCGGGGGAGCCACTCGACTCGGCGAGCCGCAGCCGCCCTTCGACGACAACGGAGCCTGACGGCGCCAGCGGCGCGGCCACCGTGCCCGTGGCGGCGCCTGTCGCCGGGATCCATCCCCGGTTGACCCACACTCGACCCTGATCGGTGTCGAGTGCGGTGACGACCCAGAATCCATTACGCCCGTCAAGGGGGCGCTGCCGGACGAGGACCGTCGACCCGGGATCGAATTGCCCTCCCACGCGCACCGGCGTCCACTCGCGCGGGTCGGTGATGGCATCGGCAATCGACTGGGCCTGAACCGCGGCCTGCGTCGCCCACGCCACCCGTGCGGTGCGCTCCTCCTCGGCCCGCTGCCACTGCCAGCGACTCAACAGGCCGAAGGCGGTGATCGCGATGACGACAAGAAGGGTGAAGGCGATCCAGCGCCGAGTCTTCAGCAGAGACCACACGAGACCACGCTAGGTCAAGGCTGTGACCGGGAGCCCGCCGGACCCGCGGGAAGCATCCGGGTGGTGGAGATGACCGGCGCGGGCGGCGGTGTGCCGCGCCGGCTGCGCCCTGAATTGGCGGCGACGACGGCGAGATAGGGCAGGGCGACAGCACCTGCCAGGAAGACCCAGCGCGGCCACCCGGGCACCACGATCGCGAGGAGCACGCAGGCGGTCCGGATCGTCATGGAGATGAGGTAGCGCTTCGTGCGGCCCGTCTGCTCCTGGGAGAGGGACTCCCCGGCACCCGTGATGCTGTGCACCTCGGGAGGGCGCGAACCGGTCATGGGACAACGCTACGTCGGGATCGCCATGTGCGCAGCACGGGACCGCTTGGGGATGCCCGACCTACCCCGGAGCGGTGGTTTCGGCGCGCGAGGCCTCCTCGAGGTGGTGGCGCTGGGCTTTGGTCGGCTTGAGGAGGAAGTCGAGCGGGATGATCACGAGGAGGGCGTAGAAGCCGAGAAAGGGATACACCAGGGAAGCGAGGCCCGCGATGACGAAGGCGAGGAAGAACGCCGCGCCGCGCAGTCGTGCCCGGGTCTTGAGCAGACTCGACCAGTAGGCGCGATCACTCGGCTTGATGAGCTGAGGATGCCGGCTGATGTAGAGCGATGTGATTGTCCCCACACCACTGATGAAGGCCATCGTCCACCAGTAGAGCGCCCCCGTGCCGTCACTGTTGAAGGCGACGATATCGGTGGAGCCCCAGTGGTCGCCGCTCCCGAACATCGTTGAAGGCCACGGCAGGAAGACGAATCCGATCAGCCAAGCCATGTTCAACCAGAAGACCACCCCGTCGTAGGCGACGAGCGAGTTCATTACTCGGTTGTGGATGCTCCACATGATTGCCATGACGAAGAACGTGGAGACAAAGGTGATGATGCGCCCGGAGTTGGCCTGGAGCACGTCAAGGACGGTCTCGCCGGCCGTGGGCCCCGGAATGCTGAAGAGCGGCAGTGCGAGCACGGTGATGGCCACGGCCACGACGGCGTCTGAGAAAAAGAGCAGCCGTTCGACGGACGTGCCCGTCCGTAGCTCCCATTGCGCCATGCCGACATGCTCCCATGCATGTCGCCGTGACCTAGGGGAGTCCTGCCCACTAGCGTCTCCCGGGGATGCGCCCGGAGGGCGCCCAGCGAGGGGAGAGCCGTGGTTGCGCTTGTCACCGGTGGCAACCGGGGCATCGGCCTCGCCATCGCACGCGGCCTACGGGATGCAGGCCACGAGGTCGTGGTCGGGAGCAGATCGGGCGAAGCCCCCGAGGCACTCGCTGCCGTGACGATGGATGTGACGAGCACCGAGTCTGTGGATGCAGGCATCAGTCGCATCGAGTCCGATTGGGGGCCGGTGGACACGCTCGTGAACAATGCCGGCATCACGCGCGACACCCTGCTGGTGCGCCTGGACGATACGGACCTCGAGGAGGTCATCCAGGCCAACCTCGTCGGCTCGATCCGCTGTGCCCGACGCGTGGCGCGCGGAATGATCAAGGCCCGTCAGGGCCGCATCATCCTCATCTCAAGCGTGGTCTGGGCGCTCGGCTCGGCCGGACAGGTGAACTACGCCGCAGCGAAGGCAGGGCTCGTCGGCGCCGGGAGGAGCCTCGCGAGGGAGCTCGGGACCAGGGGCATCACGACCAACGTCGTCGCCCCGGGCTTCATCGACACCGACATGACAGCAGCGCTCTCCGAGGAGCAGCGCGCGACGATCCTCGGACAGATTCCGGCGGCGAGGTACGGCACCGTCGAGGAGGTGGCCTCCGTGGTCGCTTTCCTCGCGTCGCCGGCAGCGGCGTACATCAACGGAGCCGTGATTCCCGTCGACGGCGGACTCGGCATGGGCCACTAGGGAGAGGCAGCATCGTGGGGATTCTCGAAGGCAAGCGCATCCTGGTGACGGGTGTGCTGACGGATCAGTCGATCGCATTTCATGTCGCACGCCTCGCCCAGGAGGAGGGTGCCACCGTCGTGCTCACGTCCTTCGGCCGCGCCCTGTCGCTCACTCGGCGCAGTGCCTCCCGGCTCCCCGTCGAGGCGCCCGTCGTCGAGTTGGATGTCACGTCCATCGACGACCTCGCCGCCCTCGCGGGAAGGGTTGGCGAGCACGTGGATCGCCTCGATGGTGTCTTGCATTCCATCGGCTTCGCCCCCGAGTCGGCTCTCGGGGGACGATTCCTTGAGACGCCCTGGGCCGATGTGAGCACCGCAGTCGAAGTGTCGGCGTACTCCCTCAAATCCCTCACCATGGCGTGCCGTCCGCTCATGGGATCGGGGTCTTCAGTGGTCGGCTTGGACTTCGATGCCACGGTTGCCTGGCCCACCTACGACTGGATGGGCGTCGCCAAGGCAGCCTTGGAGTCCACGTCGCGGTACCTCGCACGCGATCTCGGACCTGCTGGCATCCGTGTCAACCTCGTCGCCGCGGGCCCCATCCGGACCATGGCAGCCAAGAGCATCCCGGGCTTCGACGACTTTGAGAACGTCTGGAAGTCGCGTGCTCCGCTCGACTGGGATCTCGATGACCCGGGCCCTGCTGCACGTGCCTGCGTCGCCCTCATGTCGGACTGGTTCCCGGCGACGACGGGTGAGATCGTCCACGTCGACGGGGGAGTGCACTCACAGGGAGCATGATGTGAAGACCCTCATCCTCATGCGCCACGCGAAGTCCGACTATCCCGACGGCGTACCTGACTTCGAACGTCCCCTGGCTCCGCGCGGTGAGCGTGATGCTGCGGCGGCGGGTGTGTGGCTCGCGGCGGCATTGCCGATCATCGACGAGGTCGTCGTGTCACCCGCTCGACGGGCGCGCGACACCTGGGCTCTATGCGCGCCGCACCTCGATGCCCGTGAAGTGCGCGAGGACAGACGTATCTACGACGACTGGGGTGCATGCCTCCCGGATGTAGTCGCGGGGATCCACGCCGGCACCGAGACCGCGCTGATCGTCGGACACAACCCGGGCATCGAGGAGTACGCCGAACGACTTGCCAAGGCGGGTGACTCTGCCGCCCGCGCGCGCATGATCCGGAAGTTCCCCACGTGCGGGATCGCGGTCCTCGGCATGCACGCCGACGCCGCCGGGGGAGACGTCTCGGTTCTGCGTGCCTTCGCCGTCCCTCGCGGCTAGGCGTCGGCGCTCTCCGCGTCGGCCTCCTCGATCTCCTCGCGCGTGATGCCCAGGAGGAAGAGCACAGAGTCGAGGTAGGGCGCGTTGACCGAGGTGTCCGCGGCTGCCCGCACGATCGGCTTGGCGTTGAAGGCGATGCCGAGTCCCGCAGCTTCGAGCATGTCCAGATCGTTGGCGCCATCTCCGATGGCGATGGTGCGCGCGAGGGGGATCCCGAACTCCTGCGCGAAGCCTTCGAGCGCCTCGCGCTTGCCCTCGCGATCCACGATGTCCCCGACCACGCGTCCGGTGAGCCGCCCGTCGACGATCTCGAGGGCATTGGCGCGCAGCCCGTCGACCTCGAGTTGCTCGGCGATAGGCGTGATCACCTCCCCGAAGCCACCCGAGACCAGGCAGACTCGGAAGCCCAGTCGGTGAAGTGTCCGGCAGAGGGTGCGGGCTCCCGGGGTCAACCGGATGCGCTGGGCCGTCTCGGCGAGGACCTCGGCGGGAAGGCCCGCGAGGAGCGAGACCCGCTGGCGCAGGGACTCGGCGAAATCGATGTCGCCGCTCATGGCGCGATCGGTGATGGCGGACACCTCGTCGAGCACCCCGGCACGTGCGGCAAGCAGGTCGATCACCTCGTCCTGAATAAGCGTGGAATCGACGTCCATGACGACGAGACGCTGGCCTCGGCGATCGAGTCCCGCATGCTGCACCGCGACGTCGACCCCCAGCAGGAATGCTGCCTCGGAGAGCTCCCTGCGCAGGTCGGCAATGTCCTCGCCGGAGCCCTCGAAGACGACCGCGGTCACCGGGTAGGACGCGATCCGCCGGATGCGATCGATGTTCCAGCCGCGGGCGGCCATCCGTCGGGCGAGCTCGGCCACGGCCTCGGGCGCGAGCCGTGGTGCCATGGCGGTCACGTGGATGCGCCGGCGCTCCGGATCCTTGCGCGCGATGCTGGCACCCGGGACCGTCTCCACCTCCATGCCCAGGCGAGATGCCTCCGCATGCACGATGGCGCGGGCATCGCCCACCGCATCGGCGTGGAGTCCGAGAAGGACCGCGAGGACGAGGCGGCCGCGCACGACGATCTGCTGGATAT
>CAZLMT010000016.1:20813-21913 GCA_964560615.1 uncultured Actinomyces sp. | reverse complement strand
AAGCCCGCGCACGGCGTGTGCCGCAACGCGTCGAAGAGGGCTGCGGTGACACCGGGGCGATCACGCCCGCTGAGGATGGCGAGGAGTGTGCCGTCCACGTGGAGAGCCTAACGCGCGTGCGGTGACGTCGCGTAAGCCGCCTCCACCGCCGATCGCGCCGCTATCTCGAGGGCTGTCACATCGGTGAGCTGACGACCGTCGTCGATGGCCAGGAGCATGCGCAGACCAAGATCAGCGAGCGGGCGTGAGCTCGGAGGCAGGCCCGGAGGGCCGCACACCCACGAATCCACGAGCGCGGCGTGCTCTCGACGTATGCCTGCGTCGTTCGCGATCGGCTCGCCGTGCATGTCCCGAGCGTGCATGTCATCAAGGGCATGCGCGGCCTGCACGACGGCCTCCCGCAGGCGTCGATGTGCCTCATGCGCATCCGGGGGCGTCAGCGGTCGTCCGGGGAACTCTCGCAAGTCCCACGCGCCACCAGCCATGGCGAGCAGCCAGGTGCTCTCACGCTCATTGCCCCAGCCCACGGCAGCATCCGTCGTGACATCCCGTGGCAGCGCGAGGCCTCGTGGGTCACCGGGCCGGGGGAGCAGCAGCGCCAGGGTCGAAGCGGAGCGCGTGCGTGCCAGGAGGCTTAACCACCCGCCGGGCGGCTCGCCCAGCCCAGCCAACTCGCCGAGGACATCATCGGGCGCGGTCTCCGCACGCGCGAGACTCCCGAGGGCTGCCGCCGCGCGGCCCGCGCGCCACGCGGGCGATCCGACACGGAGGGACGCGAGAGGCATGCTCGGACGCTACCCGGCTAGGTTGTCGGCGTGACCGTCGTGCTCGCCCTCGAGTCCGTCGGGGTCCGACGAGGCGCGTCATGGATCCTCTCCGACATCACCTGGTCGGTGGGCTCCGAGGAGAGATGGGTCCTGCTGGGGCCCAACGGAGCGGGCAAGTCCACGCTCCTCTCGCTGGCCTCGACTCGCCAGCACCCCACCACGGGCTCGGTATCCATCCTCGGCGAGACGCTCGGCATGACCGACATCTTCGATCTGCGTCCCCAAATCGGCCTGGTCGGGGCGGGCCTCAGCGACGCCATACCGCCCGCCGGG
>CAZLMT010000016.1:7217-20803 GCA_964560615.1 uncultured Actinomyces sp. | reverse complement strand
TGCGCGATGTCGTCCTCACCGCGTCATGGGGCATCACGGGCCGTTGGCGAGAGGAGTATGACGAGGCTGATGCCCGTCGTGCGGACAGGCTCCTGAGGCTCCTCGGCGTCAATGACCTGGCGGAGCGGCGCTTCGCCACCCTCTCGGACGGCGAGCGCAAGAGGACCCTTATCGCTCGCGCGCTCATGAGCGATCCCGAGATCCTCCTGCTGGATGAGCCTGCTGCCGGTCTCGACCTCGGTGGGCGCGAGCAGCTCGTACGTCGGCTCGGTGACATGGCGCAGGATCCGCTCGCGCCGACGACCGTGCTCGTCACGCATCACGTAGAGGAGATCCCAGCGGGGTTCACCCATGCGCTTCTGCTGCGCGGTGGCGCCATCGTGGCACAGGGACCAGTGGGCACGGTGCTCACCAATGAGGCGCTTTCGGCGACGTACGGCATCCCCCTGGAGATCCATCAGCGCGAGGGCCGATGGTCTGCTCGGGCGCTGTGACGCAGGACCTCCCGTGACGCGTCGTTGGCTGTTCGCCGACCAACTCGGGCCGCACTTCCTTGGCGGTGAGGAGCCCGGCGACAATGGTCGCGAGCATGTCCTCCTTATCGAGTCGAAGGCGGCGTTCCGGCGCAGGAGGTACCACCGCGCCAAGGCGCACCTGATCCTCTCGGCGATGCGCCATCGCGCGGCCGAGCTCGGTGACCGATGCCGCTACATCGTCGCCGAGGGCTACCGCGACGGTCTTGCTGAGGTGGAGGACAGCCTGACGGTGGTGGATCCCACTTCCTGGCCGGCGCGCGCGCTCGTGCGCGACCTCGGGCGCACCCGGGATCTGCGCGTGCTGCCCGCGCGAGGCTTCGTCACTTCGCAGGCGGATTTCGACGACTGGGTCGCGGGCCGGCGCCATCTGCGGCAGGAGGACTTCTACCGGGATGCGCGTCGACGCACCGGAATCCTGATGGAGGGCGACGAGCCCGCCGGCGGACGCTGGAACTTCGACGCCGACAATCGCATGCCACCGCCCCGAGGCGCGAAGACGCTTGGCCTGCCGGAACCACTCTGGCCCGTGGAGGACGAGATCGATGCCGAGGTCCGCGAGCAGCTCGCCCGCTGGGAGTCGGAGGGGATCGCCTTCGTCGGAGAGGACGGGCCGCGGCGCTTCGCCGTGACACGCGACGAGGCCCTCGCCGTGCTCGACGACTTCATCTCGCATCGCCTCCCCGAGTTCGGGCCCTACGAAGACGCGGCCCTGGTCGGCGATTGGGCCATGGCGCATTCGCTGCTGTCGGTGCCCATGAACCTCGGCCTCCTCGATCCCCGCGAGGTCATCGACAGGGTCGTCGAGGCCTGGGCCGACGGCGGGGCAACCCTCGCGAGCACGGAAGGCTTCGTGCGGCAGGTCATGGGCTGGCGCGACTACGTGTGGCACCTCTACTGGCATTTCGGGCCCGACTACGTCGCCGAGTCCAACGCCCTGTCCGCGCACGAGCCCCTTCCCGAGTGGTTCCGTGACCTCCGGGCCGACGATGCGCGCGCACGATGCCTCTCGACAGCGCTCGCGGAGGTGCATGCGCGTGGCTGGAACCACCACATCCTCCGGCTCATGGTCCTGGGGAATTGGGCCCTGCAGCACGCCTATGACCCTGCCGAGGTCACGGAGTGGTTCACATCGAACTACGTCGACGGCTATCCATGGGTAATGGCGGCCAACGTCGTCGGCATGGCGCTGCACGCCGACGGAGGACGCATGGCCACCAAGCCGTACGCCGCGGGCGGGGCGTACATCAAGCGGATGACCGACTTCTGCGGAGGCTGCGCCTACCGACCGGATCGACGCGTGGGGGAGCAGGCCTGCCCGGTCACCGCCGGCTACTGGGCCTTCATCGCCCGCCACGAGCAGGCGTGGGCGCGCCACCCGCGGATGGCGCAGCCGGTACGCGGCCTCGCGCGGCTCTCCGACCGGGAGGCTCTGCTCGAGCAGGAGGCCGCGCGCGGGCCGGAGGCACCATGAATCCGGACGTCCCATGAGGATCGACCCCCGAGAGGTGGAGAGCACAGACGACCCGCGCGTCGTGGACTACCTGAGGCTCACGGACATGGACTTGAGGCAGAGGATCGAGCCCGAGCGCGGTGTCTTCATGGCGGAGGGCCACCTCGTGATCGAGAGATGCGTGGCCCGGGGGCTGCGCCTGCTCTCCGTGCTCACGTCACGGCGCTGGCTGCCGCGCCTCACCGATGTGCTGGCAGGTGTCGACGTGAATGTGCTCGTGGCAGATGACGACCTCTTGCGCGATGTCACGGGATACCGGGTCCACCGTGGAGCCTTGGCAACGGTTCAGCGTCCACCGTCGCTGGGTGTGGACGCAGTGCTGTCCGAGCCCGGTGACCTGCTGGTCCTGGAGGACCTGGTCGACCCCACCAATGTCGGGCTGGCGATCAGGTCCGCGGTCGTCCAGGGCATCGATGCCGTCGTCCTCTCGCCCGGGTGCGCCGACCCCCTCTACCGGCGTTCTGTGAAGTCGTCGATGGGTGCTGTGCTTCGGTGCCGCTGGGCGCGAAGCGACGATTGGGCGCTCACCCTGGAGCACATCTCCGCGGGTCGTCGACTCATCGCCCTCACCCCTGAAGGCGAGGCGGACCTGTCCGCGGTCCTCGGGGACGCCACGCCCGGCGACGTCGCGCTCCTCCTCGGCTCGGAGGGGCCCGGGCTGAGTGTCGGGGCGCTCTCGGCTTCGTGGCGGAGGGCCCGCATCCCCATGGCGTCATCGGAAGACTCACTCAACGTCGCCGCGGCGGCAGCCGTCGCCGCGTACATCCGGGCAAGTACCCGTAGCATGGCCCGATGAGCATTCGCCTCGCCTCCATGCCCGTCGCACTCGCGCCCGTCGCCCTGGCGGCATGCTTCGTGCTCGCCGCGTGCAGTGCCGTGCCGAGCGGGAGCACCGGCGAGGGGCCCACCACTCCGGCAGCGTCATCGGCTGACCCGGCGGCGGAGGTCGACCCGGGCGCGGCACCCGGCGGTATCGACGAGGCTGGCATCGTGACCGTGGGACTGGCGGAGCCCTACACACCTACCAGCGAGAGCACGGCGACCGACGACTACCGATGCTTCCTCCTCGACACGGGGGTGCCGGAGGACCGCTTCATCACCGGTGTGCGTTTCGTGCCGGACAACGCGGAAGTGGTGCACCACGCGATCTTGTACCGCGTGCGTCCCCAGCAGATCCAGGCGGCGCAGCAGCGCGATGCCGACACGCCCGGCCAGGGCTGGAGCTGCTTCGGCGGACCCGACCTGCCGTCCGCCGGTGGCAATGCCGTGCGTTCCCTCGACTCTGCCCCCTGGCTCGCTGCGTGGGCACCGGGAGGACGGGAAGCGCGCTACCCCGAGGGCACGGGTGTCTTCCTGGAGAAGGGGAGCAGCGTCATCCTTCAGGTGCACTACAACCTGCTTGCCGGACAGGGCCCTGACTCCACGTCAGTCCGCTTGCGCACCGTGCCGGGCGACAGTGACCTGAAGCCGCTCGAGACCATGCTTCTGCCCGCACCGGTCGAGTTGCCGTGCCTGCCGGGCGAGACAGGGCCGCTGTGCGACCGTGACGCTGCAGTCGAGGACACCATCGAGCGCTTCGGCGGGGAGTCCCTGCGCACCATCTGGGGCCTTCAGCTGATCTGCGACGGAGATCTCGTGGAGCCGCGCGCGGGTGCGACTCAATCGTGCACCCACTCGGTCGATGCACCGGTGACCGTCTACGCATCCGCGGGCCACATGCACCTCCTCGGCCGCGAGATCAGCATCGTCGCTAACGCGGGCAAGCCCGACGAGAAGACCCTCCTCGACATCGACATGTGGGACTTCGACAACCAGGGCGCGCGACCGCTGGACGAGCCCTTCGATCTCGCTGCGGGAGACACCCTCACGGTGACGTGCACCCACGATGCCAAGCTCCGCAGCCAACTGCCCGCACTCGAGGGCACCGACCCGCGCTACATCACCTGGGGAGAAGGCACTACGGATGAGATGTGCCTCGGCATCCTCACCGTGGCCCCTGGCAGATGAGCACCTGGGGAGCCATCCGACTGTCGCTGGGCATCGTCCTCGCGGGCCTGGGCACTCTCCTCCTCGTG
This sequence comes from uncultured Actinomyces sp., assembly GCA_964560615.1. Lineage (GTDB taxonomy): Bacteria > Actinomycetota > Actinomycetes > S36-B12 > S36-B12 > Mxb001. The sequence goes on along the minus strand of CAZLMT010000016.1, from coordinate 16,682 downwards.
ACCGCGCTCCCCGCTGCGCTTGCGGCAGCAGGCATCAGGTCCACTGTCGGCACGACCGGCGTAGTGACACAGTCCGTCGGCACCCTGCGGGCGGCGCCGTCGGATGTGGCCGTGATCGTCGATGGCGTGACCGCGCGCCTCGTGGCCCCGGAGCCTCCTGAGTGGGCGACGGGCGTGCTTGCCCTGGTAGGCACGGACTCCTCGTCCCTCGCTGAGGAGCTCGGAGACGTCGTGCTCGTCGCTAGCCCGATGTCCGAAACGGCCTTCCTGGGCATCGCTCCCGTCGAGGCGGTCAACGACTACCTCGACGGCACGCCGTACTCCGTAGCCGTCAGCGAGGCGGGGGAGCCCGACAGGGGTGGCTTGGCCGACCCGCCGGGCCAGTGGTCCAGTGTGTCGGTCCCCGGCAAAGGCGCGCCCCCGCCTCCCGCAGGGCTACCGCTGTGGCTGGCCGCAGCGGAGGGGCCCGCGCCCGAGCTTCCGGCCGGATCGCTGGAGGGCGTCACCCTGGTCCTCATGCGCCCGGACGCGGCCCCCGGGCCGGAGGCGAGCCTGAGACTGGAGTACCGCGTCCCCGGTGCTCCCACTGCCCTGGAGTCCGCGGCCGTCACCGCCGTGGGGGGCAGCGTCGGGGGCCTCCTGCTCATCCTGCTGGGTGGAGCGCTGGTGGTGGGCAGGCGGAAGGGGCGCCTCAGTGACGGCACCTGAGGACCGCATCCTCACGATTCCCAATGCGCTGAGTGTCCTGCGCCTCGCGCTCATCCCCGTGTTCTTGTGGCTCGTCCTCGCCGAGCAGGCCGATCTCGCGGGAGTGGCTGTCCTGACAATCTCCGGGATCACCGACTGGGCTGACGGCGTGATCGCGCGTCGGACGGGTCAGGCGACCCGTCTAGGCAGGCTTCTTGATCCTCTGGTGGACCGGCTCACGATCGCCGCCACGCTCATCGGTCTGGCACTGCGTGACCTCGTGCCATGGTGGCTCGTGGGGCTCCTGGCGGCACGCGAGCTGCTCCTGCTTGCCCTGGTGCCCGCCCTGCGGCGACGCGGGCTCATCGCCCTCCCCGTGCATTACCTGGGGAAGGCAGCAACCTTCGCGCTCTACTGGGGTTTTCCCTTCGTCCTGGTGGGCGCGGGCACAGCGGATTGGGAGCAGGTCCTGGGGGCGCTGGGTTGGGCCTTCGTGATCTGGGGCACCGCCTTGTACTGGTACGCCGCGCTCCTGTATTTGGACCAGGCACGCCGCGTCCTGCGAGCACAACCCGCGGCCCCGCGTAGGGCTTGATGGCCCGGCGCCGGGGGACTAGGTTCGGCAAGGGATCGCAGGCACGCCCTGCCCTGCCACGACGGATTGCCGAGGGGATGAGATGACACTGGTACCCGATGACCTGCAGTTCACGGCCGAGCACGAGTGGATCGCCGCGAGCGGTGACGGCACGGTCCGCTTCGGGATCACCGACTACGCGCAGGATTCCCTGGGTGACATCGTCTATGTCGATATGCCCAAGGTGGGACAGGCGCTCACTGCCGGTCAGCCCTGCGGAGAGGTCGAGTCGACGAAGAGCGTGAGCGAGATCTACGCCCCCGTGTCCGGTGAGGTCGTGGCGGTCAATGCAGTCCTCTCGGACGCTCCGGAGACGATCAACTCCCAGCCCTACGGCGATGGCTGGATGGTCGAGGTGCGCATCGCGGGCGAACCCGAGGGAACCCTCGACGCCGCGGCCTATCGCGCACTCATTGGCGAGTGATGTCCCCATGACGCAGTGCACGCATCCGGTGGACCCGAGCGATCGCTACTGCCGGGTCTGCGGAGCGCCGGTCGCGCATGACGTGACCTCGGTGGGCATGACCGGGCCTGGCTCGAGTGGGTCACTTCCCGCCGTGGGCTCCGGACTGGCCCCGGACCTCGGGCCGGGGGAGGCCGTCCTCGTGGTGCAGCGTGGCATGGGGGAAGGCGCGTCGTATCTCCTCGTCGGCGACCTCGTCACGGCCGGCCGCGAACCCGACTCCGACCTCTTCCTCGATGACGTCACAGTCAGCCGACGCCATGCCGAGATGCGTCGCATGGCATCCGGGTGGCTCCTGCGCGACGTCGGGAGCCTCAACGGCACCTACGTCAACCGACGACGCATCGAGGAGGTTGCCCTGGTGCCCGGTGACGAGGTCCAGATCGGCAAGTACCGCTTCGCCTATCTCGTCGGAGGGGACGCCGGGTCGGCCACGTGAGCACACTGCGACCCATCGGAGCGGTTGTCGCGGAGCTCGGCGAAGAGTTCCCTGATCTCACCGCCTCCAAGGTGCGCTACCTCGAGGCCGAGGGACTTGTCGAGCCCATGCGGACATCGCGTGGCAGCCGGAGGTACGCCGATGCCGACGTCGATCGACTCCGCCGCATCCTGCGACTCCAACGCGATGAGTTCCTGCCACTGTCCGTCATCGGCCAGCGGCTCGACCAGCCCGATGGGATCACGGAGGGTGCGGAGGGGGCTGTGGCTGCGGTGCGGCTGCGCGCTCCTCGAGCGCGCCGTATGACGGCGGCCGAGGTCGCCCAACGCGGGGGGGTCGATGCTTCCACGCTCAAGGATCTGGTGAGCCACGGTCTGGTCACCGAGATGGACAGTGGCGCGGTTGATGTCTGCCGGCTGGTGGTCCGCCTGCGTGACTACGGCATCGAGCCAAGGCACCTGCGCTCCTTCCGAGTGGCGGCAGACCGCGAGGTGGGCTTGGTCCAGCAGGCCCTGGCCCCGCGTAGAGGCAGTTCCTCCGTGCTGGAGCAGCGAGAGCTGACCGCGGGACTCCTTGCCCTCCTGCTTGACCTCCACATAGCCCTGGTGCGACAGCGGTCGTCTACCCTCGAAGCATGAAGCGAGTCGACGTCCTGGGCGTACGCGTCGAAATGCCATCGAATCAGCCGATCGTGCTCCTGCGCGAGGTGGAGGGCGACCGGTATCTCCCCATCTGGATCGGGGCGGCCGAAGCCACGGCCATCGCTTATGTGCAGCAGGGTGTTGTCCCACCTCGGCCCCTCACTCACGATCTGCTCAAGGACGTCATCGAGTCCGTGGGAAGTTCCCTCGTCGAGGTGCGCATCACGCGACTCGAGGATGGCGTCTTCTTCGCGGAGATGGACCTCGGCAAGGGGGCTGTGGTGAGCGCTCGCCCCTCAGACGCGATCGCCCTTGCCCTGCGCACCTCCAGCCCGATCGTCGTCGATGACGCCGTGCTCGATGAGGCCGGCGTGGTGATCCCCGACGAGGAGGAGGACGAGGTGGAGCGCTTCCGCGAGTTCCTCGACCAGGTGACTCCCGAGGACTTCGGCGGCGATTCCTGAACGCTGCTCGGGCTCCCCGGCGGGTCGCGTTGACCATGGGGCTGGTGAGCCCTAACGTGGCATTCCGCTCTCGTCGAGGGCGCCATATCTCGAGGGCGGTGGGCAGCGACGATGCGCGTGACCGAGGAGTCCCTGCCGAGCGTTAACGTGCCTCGCACGGTCGACCAGCCCGCGCTCTTTCCCGAAGAGTCCTTGCAGTCCGCTGCAGTTCATCTCGGCTATCGCGGTCCCATCGCGTGTGCCGCTGCCGGCATCACCTACCGCCAATTGGACTACTGGGCGCGCACAGGCCTCGTCGAGCCGAGCATCCGCCCGGCGTCGGGCTCGGGCACTCAGCGGCTTTACTCCTTCCGTGACATCCTCGTCCTGCGCATCGTCAAGAGGCTTATCGACACCGGGGTCTCGCTGACCAATATCCGCGCCGCTGTCGCTCACCTGGAGCAGCGTGGCGGCGATGATCTCTCTCGCATCACGCTCATGAGCGATGGCGCGTCGATCTATGAATGCCGCAGCGAGGACGAAGTCATCGACCTTGTGCGAGGCGGTCAGGGCGTCTTCGGCATTGCCGTGGGTCGCGTGTGGCAAGAGGTCGAGGGCCAGTTGGCCTCCCTCCCCGGCGAGCCCGCAGAGGGAGGGGTTCCCGCGGGGACCCGCGAAGACGACGAACTGTCCGCGCGTCGCGCCGCTCGGCTCACCGCCGGCTGATCCCGGTGCGCTAGGCTGCGAGTGCTGTTAGACCCAGCACGGGAGAGACCCGGGGCAACCCGGGCGCCGAAGGAGCAACCGCCCCGGAAACTCTCAGGCAAACGGACCGTATTGGGAAGGCAACTCTGGAGAGAGGGTGGCTCGCCACCCCACCGACGGTGCAAGTTGCGCGTGCTGCTCCTGGCACGGTGCGGCGAAGCTCTCAGGTCGCGGTCATCCGCGAGACCAGAGGGGGTCGGGCGTACGCCGTGCGCTTGACTCACGAGTTGTCGGGAGCAGCCATGTCAGATCCCACCGGTGCCTTCGCTCGACGCCACATCGGGCCTCGCGATCACGATGTCGCGTCCATGCTCGACTCGCTGGGCTACGACTCCCTCCACGCCTTCCTCGACGATGTCGTTCCCGAATCCATTAGATGGCGGGAGGGGCTCGCGCTCGACGCACCACTCGATGAGTCGGCGCTCACAGCGGAGATGGCGGACTTGGCCGGAGCCAATCGCGCGCTCACGTCGATGATCGGACTGGGCTACCAGGACTGCATCACACCACCGGTCATCCGCCGCAATGTCTTGGAGAGCCCGTCCTGGTACACCGCGTACACGCCCTACCAGCCGGAGATCAGCCAGGGTCGCCTCGAGGCGCTGCTTGCCTTCCAGACTGTCGTCGAGGACCTCACGGCTCTGCCCGTCGCGCCGGCCTCGCTCCTCGACGAGCCGACCGCCGCGGCCGAGGGCATGGGACTGCTCCATCGCACGCACGAGGGGATGACCTTCCTCGTCGATGCGGACACCCATCCGCAGACCATCGCGGTGATCGGCACGCGGGCCGAGCCGCTCGGCATCACCGTGCGGACGGTGCCGAGATCGGAGCTGATCGAGGCATTCGACGATGATGTCTTCGGCGTCCTGGTGTCCTACCCCGGCTCGTCCGGTCAGGTCGACGACATCCGCGGGATCCTCGCCACAGCGCGGGATCGGGGCATCGGCACTGTCGTCGCGACCGATCTCCTTGCGCTCACCCTTCTGACACCGCCGGGGGAGATGGGTGCCGATGTGTGCGTCGGATCCGCGCAGCGCTTCGGCGTCCCCATGGGCTTTGGCGGCCCGCATGCGGGATTCATGAGCGTGCGGGCAGGGCTCGAGCGCTCTTTGCCTGGCGACTCGTCGGGGTATCCGTGGACGTCGAGGGCACGCCTGCCTACCGCCTGGCCCTGCAGACGCGCGAGCAGCACATCCGTCGCGAGAGGGCCACGAGCAACATCTGCACAGCCCAGGTGCTGCTTGCCGTGGTCGCTGCGATGTACGCCGCCTATCACGGCCCCGAAGGCCTCCGGGAGATTGCCACGCGGGTGCGCGCTCATGCGCTGAGGCTCGGCGCTTCATTGACCAGCGGAGGATTCGATGTCCTCGATGCCGTGTGCTTCGACACCCTCACGGTGCGGGTGCCCGGTGGTGCAGATGCAGTGATCGCCGCCGCGCTCGCACGCGGAGTGAACCTGCGTCGTGTGGACGACGACACCGTCGGCATCACGGTCGATGAGACGACCACCGATGCGGACCTGGATCAGGTGGTCGCCGCCTTCGGCGTCACCCTCGCTCCCGTCAAGACCGACGCGGCCACCATGGGACTGCCCGAGCCACTGCGACGCTCCACTCCCTACCTGTCGCATCCGACATTCCATGACTACCGCAGCGAGACGGAGATGCTCCGCTACCTGCGTCGGCTCTCGGACCGGGATCTCGCCCTCGATCGCACGATGATCCCGCTGGGCTCTTGCACCATGAAGCTCAATGCCACGACCGAGATGGAGCCGATCACCTGGCCAGGGTTCGCCGGCATCCATCCCTTTGCACCGCTCGACCAGGCCGAGGGCTATCGCCGGCTCATCGAGCGGCTCGAGCACATGCTGTGCGAGGTCACCGGTTACGACGCGGTGAGCCTGCAGCCCAATGCCGGCAGCCAGGGGGAATTCGCAGGTCTCCTCGCCATCCGCGCCTACCATCGCTCACGCGGTGACCACCAGCGGGACATCTGCCTCATCCCGAGTAGCGCACACGGCACCAACGCCGCGAGTGCCGTCATGGCGGGCATGCGCGTCATCGTGATCGGGTGCGATGACCACGGCAACGTCGACGTCGACGATCTCAAGGCCAAGATCGCCGAGCACGGGGACCACCTGGCAGCGCTCATGATCACCTACCCGTCCACGCACGGGGTGTTCGAGCAGGCTGTGGGGGAGATCTGCGCGATGGTGCACGACGCTGGCGGCCAGGTCTACGTCGACGGAGCCAACCTCAACGCCCTCGTGGGACTCGCCAAGCCGGGTCGATTCGGGGCCGACGTCTCCCACCTGAACCTCCACAAGACCTTCTGCATCCCGCACGGGGGAGGGGGACCCGGTGTGGGCCCCATCGGCGTCCGGGAGCACCTCGCCCCCTTCCTGCCCACCCATCCGCTGCGTCCCGAGGCGGGACCGTCCGAGCCTGTCGTCGGACCGGTGAGCGGTGCGCCCTGGGGATCCGCGGGCATCCTGCCTATCCCGTACGCCTACCTGAGGCTCATGGGTCCCGAGGGCATCACGCACGCCACCTCTGTCGCCATCCTGTCGGCCAACTACATCGCTCACCGATTGGGCGAGGCATATCCGATCCTCTACACCGGTGCGCACGGTCGCGTGGCACACGAGTGCATCCTCGACCTGCGGCCGCTCACCAAGTCCAGCGGCGTCAGCGTGGACGACGTCGCCAAGCGGCTCATCGACTATGGCTTCCACGCCCCGACGATGTCCTTCCCCGTGGCAGGCACGCTCATGGTTGAGCCGACAGAGAGTGAGAGCCTCGCCGAACTCGACCGGTTCTGCGCTGCCATGCTCGCCATCCGCGCTGAGGTCGCACGCGTGGAAGCGGGGGAGTGGCCGACAGAGGACAACCCCTTGCACCACGCGCCGCACACGGCAGAGTGCCTTGTGGGGGAGTGGGACCATGCCTACGACAGGCGCACGGCGGCGTTCCCGCCCGGCGTATCCCCGACGGCGAAGTACTGGCCGCCGGTACGCCGGATCGACGGGGCCTACGGCGATCGCAATCTCGTGTGCGCATGCCCGTCGCCGAAGGAGCTGGAGATGTCCTCGGGCGGTGACCGCTAGCCTGCCGTCGTGACCGAGCTCTCCGAGGGGCTGATCGCCGGCCTGCTCATTTCGCTGGCGGTCGCGGCATTCGCGCGCTGGCGGGGGTGGGGGATTGCCATCCCGGTCCTCGTGGCGGGGATCGCCTTCGGCTTGCTCCCCCTCGGGCCCTCGGCGCCCAATGACGCGGGTGAGATCTTCCTGCTCATCCTCGCGCCCCTGGTCTTCGGGGAGGCCCTGTCCGCCTCCTATGTCGATTTCAAGAGGTTCCGGCGACCGATCTTCGCCCTGGCGGTCGGTCTGGTCCTCGTCACCTCGGTGGCCATTGGGGCTGTGGCGGCCGCACTGGTCCCGGGGATACCCCTCTCTCTTGCCTTCGCCCTCGGCGCGATCCTCTCGCCCACCGATGCAGTGGCGGTCGCAGCCATCGCGCGACGGGTGGCGCTGCCTCGTCGCGTGGTCACGATCCTCGAGGGCGAGAGCCTCGTCAACGACGGCACCGGCCTGACCCTCCTGCGCGTCGCCCTCGCCGCCGCGGCCACGGGCTCGGTGTCCGGCGGCGACATGGCGGTCATCCTGCTCCAGTCGGTGGTGGGAGGTCTCGTCGTCGGGGTGCTTGCCGGAGTCGCACTTGCGTGGCTAGTGCGCCGTGATCCCGACCAGACGGTGGTCAACGCGTTTGTCCTCATCGCTCCCATCCCGGTCTATCTCATTGCTGAAGAGGTCAACGGCTCCGGCATCCTGGCCGTGGTCGCCACGGCCCTCATCGTCGCCAACACCATGCTCACCCATCGGCGATTCGAGGGGCGCCGTTCATCGATGGCGATCTGGAGGCAGATCACCTTCATCCTCAGTGCCGCGGCGTTCTTCCTCGTGGGTCTCGAACTTCCCGAGACCGTGCTCGCCCTTCCGGAGGACGATCTCAAGCTCCTGCCCGTCCTCGTCATCTCAGTGGTAGCGGTCCTCGTCGTCAGTCGAGTGGTCTTCGTGTGCGGATACGCGCTGGTGTCGGGCAAGGGGGAGGGGCACATTGGTGTCCGCGAGGCGGTCGTGCTGGCCTGGGCCGGTGCACGAGGGCCTGTCTCGGGGCTCGCGGCCTTCTCGCTACCTCTGGGCGTGGGCGTGGAGGCCACCCTGGATCAAAGCCGCCTGCTGCAGGCCACGACCTTCGTCGTGATCGGTGTCACCCTTGCCCTGTCGCCCACGCTCGGCCTCGTTGCGCGGGCTGTGCGGCTTCCCGATGTCGACCTTGACGACGACCGGCGTGCCGTGCGCGTGGCGCTCGCTACCCGCGGGATCGATGCGCTCGACGAGGCCGTGCGCGACGCAGCAAACGCCCGGCAGCCGCTGCCCGACGGGATCGTGGAGGCCGTGCGCTACCGCCTGATGGATGACCTGGGGATCGCCGGGGGAGATGCGCCGACGACCACCAGCCTCGATGATGCCTACCGGCTGGAGATGGCGGTGCTGCGCGCCCAGCAGGATGAACTCCTGCGTCTGCGCGAGGGCGGTACGCCGGATGCGGTCATCCGTCCTGCGCTCCACGAGGTCGACCTTCAGATCAGCGCCCTGCGTGCGCGGGCCCCGGGCGGGGCCTAGGTCCTACCGAGCCTCTCCTGGGCATCGCGCAGGGGATCGCGCAGGGGATCGCTACGCGGCATCCACTCGGCCAGCCGCGTGGCAACGCCCGTCGCGGCGACGGCCGCCAGCACATCGGGGTCATCGTCGACGAGGGCAATGATCTCGGCAGAGGTCGCGAGGCGCCTGAGCACCTCGACCTTGAAGACCCGAGCCGGGCGACGGTCGGCATCGGGGCGCATGAAGAGGTCATCGCCCTCCAGCCCGTGGGCCGCAAGCCAGGTCACGGTGTCGGTCCGCCACCGCTCGGGACGCCCGGTGAGGTAGACGATCCTGTGTCCCTCTGCACGTGCCTCATCCACCAATGCCTGCCCTTGCGCAAGCACCGGATCCAGCCCCATGGCGGCGAAGAACGCCTCCCAGTCGCGCGAACCGCCCTCAAGATGGTGAAGGCGGTGGCGGACATCGGCGACGACACCATCGATGTCCACCACGAGGACCCGAGGGGAGTTCCCCTCCACGTGATCTGACATAATGCACGTTATCGGATCTATCCGCTACCGAGGAACCTCAAAGACCTGCACGCCGAAGGGCGCGAGTTCGGCGCTTCCCAGCGAACTGAAGTCGGCAGTGCTCGTGCTGATGAGGTCGGCAGCGCCCGGACTGAGGGACGTGACGGTCACACGCGTCCCTTCTCCTGAGTCCACGCCGCCTGTCTGCAGCAGGCCAG
>CAZLMT010000016.1:0-7207 GCA_964560615.1 uncultured Actinomyces sp. | reverse complement strand
CGGTGACGGGGACGTTCTGCGGATTCGCCACCAGGAGTCTGGTCTGGCCCGCCTCGTTGCGGCCGGCCAACACGCTGAGGGTGGGCAGCCCTCCGGCCAGCAGTGCGCCTGCGTCACTGAGACTGACTCCGGCGACCTCGGAGACGAACAGCGACGGGGCTGCGAGATCCACATGCTCCCACCCGGCCAACATGCTCCAGAGAGCGAAGGCCGCGCCCTGGGGCTTTCGGGTCCCATCGCCGTACAGCAGTCCGAATCCGCTGCCCCCAAGGGAGTCGCACCCCAGCCCCGGGCACGGAGCGCCGTCAACGATCGGCATGGTCAACTCACTGTTCGGGATGAAGGGTCCATCGGCGCCTCGGTAGAAGAAGACTCCCTCGAGATCCGGCCACGACTGCATTTCAATCCAGGCCACGGTCGCCAATGCCCCACCGGAGACCTCGCCATGGGGGTGGCATGTGGAGCCCGCGCCGGCGCATGAGACAGCGTCGGTGTTGTACTCGGTGACGATCTGGGGCGTTCCGCCGTAGCCATGCTCGTCGAGGACATCCGCAAAGAATTCGTAGCAACCGCGAAGCTCATCGATGTTCGCGCCGTACCAATGCCAGCTGAAGAAGTCGAGCGAGACGTCGTGATCCGCCTGATAGGCCAGGAAGTCCTGAACCCACTGGCGACCCTCGGGGGTCGTGCACCCGGCGCCGTGCGAGGCCGGACCGCCGAAGGTCAGGTCCGGGAACTCCGTGGCCAAAGACGTCGCGGTGGTTGCGAAGAACTCGTAGAACGCCTCTGGCTCACCGTCCCAGTACAGCGTGGTTCCGGGAATATTTGGTTCGTTCCAAATCTCCACCCACCCGTTGTCCAAGGGATTACTCCCCCAACGCGAAGCGTCGCTATAGCGGCTCACAATGCGCTTCCACAGATCAGGACCGGCCGTCTTGACACCGGCCGCCAAGCCATCGGCCCAGAATTGACAGCCTGGGTAAGCCGTCGGTTTGTCGGGAAACATCCCGCCCGTGGGCTGCTCTACGTCGTAACCATTCGTGGCTTCACCGGCCTTCCAACTCTGGCCCAGCCGCAGCATCGGCCTGAAGTTGCCATCAACGACGGCCTGGAACACAGCATCAGTCGCGGCAAAGTCATAGTTCGATTCATCGGCTGGATCCGCAGCGGGATCGGGGAACATGCACGTGATATCGCCGGGCCCGAAGTAATCCTCCATGCGGATGGCGTTGACACCGAGCGCTTGGAACTGCTCGGTGGTGTCGACGAAATCCGGGTACAGACCGGGCTGGAAAGGAGTCGGCCCCCCATTCACGCCGAGCAGCGGGCGGATCGTGTTGGGGCGATTCGAGGGCATTCGCTCATCCGAGGTGCTGGCGGGCCCGCAACTGACGAGCGCCAGCACAGCCACCAGAGCCGCCGTGGGCAGATTCGGCTTCAGGGAAAGAAGCGATCCCACGTCATGCTCCTTCGTCCGGGTGAAGTGAACTCGAACCGCCCACTCAGCCCGGGCGACTTCGTCAACTCCTCAGGGCCTTGGCCAGGTCCTCGAACTCGTCCGTGAGGACCGCCATGTCCTCATCGGTGTGCGCCAGCGACACCAGCCACTGCTCGTCGAGTCCCGGCGGCGTCAGCACGCCGCGGTTGACACCCCACAGCCAGCTGAGCTCGGCAGCGGCAAAATCGGTGCGCTTGTAGTCGCGGTAGGTCCGCACCGGTCCCGGCGACCACGTGATCGCGCCCTTGACCCCGAAGCCCACGGTGTGGGCAGGCAGGTCGTAGGCCTTGATGATCCGATCCGCTTCCTCGAGGGCCCTGTCATTGACCTCTTCGGCGGCTGCGAGGGCCTGGCGGGTGCACACCTCGTCGACCGCGGCTGCTGCCGCCATGACGAGCGGGTTGCCGTTGTAGGTCCCGAAGTGGGGCATGCGCCCGTCGGTGACGGTCGCCATGACCTCGGCGGTCCCGCCGAAGGCCGCCAGGGGCAGGCCGCCACCGATGCTCTTGGCCAGCGTGACCAGGTCGGGCTTGACGCCCAGACGCTGGGCCGCGCCGCCATAGCCCGCCGTGAGACCGGTCTTGACCTCGTCGAAGACCAGCAGCACGCCATGGGCGTCGCAGAGGGCGCGCACCCCGGCGAGGTAACCAGCATCGGGCAGGACGATCCCCATGTTCTCGGGCACCGGCTCCATCACAATCGCCGCGATGTCCTTGCCGTGCTGGTCGAGCACCTGCGCGAGGCGCTCCAGGCTGTTGTAAGGCACCGGGTAGACCGTGCCCGCCTCGACCTCGAAGGGCACGACGGCCACGGGTGCGTCCTCGGGTCCCGCCTCGGAGAGTTCCGGCTTCACCGAGACCATGAGGGCGTCGTAGCCGCCGTGGTAGCCGCCCTCGATCTTGATGATGGCCCTGCGGCCGGTGAAGGCGCGGGCCGCGCGAACGGCGTACATGTCGGCCTCGGTCCCGGAGTTGGCGAAGCGGACCTGATCGAGATCGAATCGCTCGCAGAAGCGGTCGGCCATCTCCGAGGCGGACGGTGCCGGAGTCACGAAGAGCGTGCCCGTCTCGAGCGCGCGCTGGACTGCAGCCACGACGGTGGGATTGAGATGACCCACGAGCATCGCACCGAAGCCCATGGACAGGTCCAGGAGCCGGCGGCCGTCAACGTCGGTGAGCCACGCACCCTGCGCGGAGACGACGGAGACAGGGTGCGGATCCCAGTACTGGAAGGAGGAAGGAACGCCGAGGGGCAGCGTGCGACGCGAACGCGCACTGAGCGCCCCGGACTCGGGAGTCGATGCTGCGAACCTGTCCCATTCCGCAGCGAGGAGAGTCGCGATGCGCTCCTGGTCGAGAGGTGTGAAGGCCTCGGGCAGGGTGCGCCACGTGCTGGGATCATGTGGCGGCCAGGTGACGGTGTTGCGCACGCTCGTGTCTGCGGTCATGGCTCCTCGATTCCCTCGCCGGCAGCCTGCCGACGCAGGTCCGATGCTAGTCGCCGGGAAGCTGGCGCACCCCAGCGGTCACGTGGGATCGCAGGTCTCAGGCACGCGCCACAATGGCGCTATGGACCAAGCGACCGCAGGCTTCCGGGCTTTCGCCCACCGTGGCGGCGCCCGAGAAGCCCCGGAGAATTCCCTCGCCGCCTTCACGCATGCGGCGGGCTTGGGCTTCATCCACCTGGAGACCGACGTGCGCCCCACACGCGACGGTGTCGCCGTCCTACATCACGACGCCACGCTGGACAGGACCACCGACGGCCGCGGGGCTGTCCGGAAGCGCACCTGGCGTGACATCCGCGCGGTCCGCATGGAGGACGGGTCCACTCCCCTGCGCCTCGAGGAGCTCCTGGAGGCACTCCCCCATGCCCACGTCACCATCGACGCCAAGGAGGCCGGCTCGGTCGTGGCGCTCGTGGAGGCCGTGCGTCGCTGTCGCGCCAACGACCGCGTCTGCGTGACGTCGTTCTCCGCACGGAGACTCCAGCGTGCGCGCCGACTGCTACCCCCCGGCACGGAGTCCTCGGCACATCCCTGGGAGGTCCTCGCGCTGCGCGCACTCCCCCGAGATCCGGCACTCCCCCGCATCCACCGCGTCCAAGTGCCCGTGCGGAGCCTGGGAGTCACCCTCGTGGAGCCTGGCTTCATCGCGCGCGCCCACCGCCTCGGACTCGCCGTGGACGTGTGGACCGTGGACGACCCGCTCGAGATGAGGCGCCTCCTCGCACTCGGCGTCAACGGCATCATGACCGACTCCCCGAGCGTGCTGCGCGAGGTCCTCGCCGAGGACTGAGCCTTCCGTCCGCTAATCGGACACCGGTCAGGGTCCGGTCAGGAACTCCTGCGGGACTTCCCAGGAACCCCGGGAACGCCAGGGGCGTCCGAACGGTTGAACTGTCGGAACGATGGAACGCACAGACGCGTGTTCCGCGACGAGGGGAGGCAGCATGTCCGAGGGCAGTCTGCGTGGCACCCGGCTGGGTGCGACGAGTTACGAGAACGACGATCATGTGGTCCCCGCCGATCGCACCGTGGTGATCTTTGACTGTCCGCGCGGGCACGCCACGTCTGTGCCCTTCTCGACCGAAGCCGAGGAGATCCCTGTGCTGTGGCAGTGCCGCTGCGGCGCGGAAGCACTGCAGCGCGCGGCCACACGACCCGACGCTGCTCCGGGGAGACCTGCACGCACTCACTGGGACATGCTCTTGGAGCGTCGCACCATTCGAGACCTCGAGGAGCTCCTCGACGAGAGACTCGCCCTGCTCCACGCGGATCAGCGTCGCAAGAGTGCCTAGGGCGGTGAGCCCCACGCGGGCGGTGGCATGCCCTCCGGTGGCCCGAGCCTGCGTGCGGCGCGCTCGATCCGCGCGGCGATCCGAGCCCGTATCGGCGGGAGCCAGAGCACCAGGCCCGCTGCTGTCGTGAGCAGGCCTGGGATCGCGATGAGCAGTCCGGCCGGCACGATGAGCAATGTCTGCGCCGGTGGTGCTGCCACGTCACGGGCCGGCCCATCGATGGCGATGACGTCCGTCTGACCCGGACCGCGCAGGGTCGCGACAGCCACTCCAAACGACCGCCCGCTTGCACTCAGCGCGTAGCGCACCAGACCCAGGCCGGGCACGATGCAGGCTACGACGATCACCAGCAGCCACCACCAGCCGATCACCTGCGCCACCAGGATCGCGATCGCAATCTCGACGATGGGGTACGCGATCACAAGCAGGCACCCCGCTCGTCCCCGGACGCTCATGTGCGCCCGCTCACCTGAGCCCATCGGTGAGCCGCTCCCCATCGGGTGACGTTGAGGAGTGCCTCACGCACGATCCGCCCGCTCATCTTGGACACGCCCGCCTCGCGCTCAACGAAGGTGATGGGCACCTCGCGCACGACAAGTCCCCTCTGATGCGCGCGCCAGAGGAGGTCGATCTGGAAGCAGTAGCCATTGGACTCCACGGACTCCAGATCGAGTGCGCGCAGTGCCGTGGCGCGATAGGCCCGGTACCCCCCGGTCGCATCTCGGGTCGGGATTCCCAGAGCGAGTCGGGTGTAGAGGCTCCCGCCCTGCGACAGGGTCCTCCGGGAGGCGGGCCAGTTCACCACTGATCCCCCTGGGACCCAGCGTGATCCGAGCACGACATCGGAGTGCGGGATCTGCTCCAGGAGTCGCGGCAACTCCTCGGGACGGTGCGATCCATCAGCATCCATCTCGACCAGCACGTCGTAGCCGCGCTCCAGCCCCCAGTCGAAACCCGCCAGGTAGGCCTTCCCCAGTCCCTGCTTGCCCGCCCGATGCAGCACGTGAATGTGATCATCGCTCTCAGCGAGGTCATCGGCGAGGCGCCCCGTGCCGTCGGGAGAGTTGTCATCGGCCACCAGGACGTGGGCGTCCGGGACAGCCTGACGCAGGCGCTTGATCACCCCGGGCAGACTCTCCGACTCGTTGTACGTCGGGATGATGACGAGGACGCCTCCGGGCACAGGATGAGCCTATGCTGCGCGACTTGTTGACCGGCCGACGCCCCGTGAGCGCACCGCGGCCCAGATCATC
Organism: uncultured Actinomyces sp.; assembly: GCA_964560615.1. GTDB lineage: Bacteria > Actinomycetota > Actinomycetes > S36-B12 > S36-B12 > Mxb001. The sequence continues at coordinate 1,660 of CAZLMT010000016.1, read as the reverse complement.
GCCGCGAGACCCAGAGCCGCCACGATCCACTCGGGGACCTGCCCCACGCGATCCGCCACCGTCAGCGAGTCGCGCAGCGGCACGGTCTCGACGAGGTAGCCGACATCGCCCTCACTGATCTCCGACACGACCGCGCCATCCGGCGTGATGACCGCACTGATCCCACTGGTGGCGGCCACAAGGACGGCGCGACCATGCTCGATGGCACGCAGCCGCGACATCGCCACCTGCTGCTCCGGCTGACCGAGCCCCGCGAAGGTCGCGTTGTTCGTCTGGACGACGAGGACGCGCCCACCTGCGGTGACGGCGTCATGCACGACATCGTCATAGGCCACCTCGAAGCAGATGACGTCGCCGAGGCGCACGTCACCCGCCTGGAGCACACCGGCCTCCTGCCCGGGGGCCATGTCGCGGGGCACTCGATCCAGGCGACCTACGAGCGGGGCGATGAGCGATCGGAAGGGGATGTATTCCCCGAAGGGCACCGGATGGCGCTTGACGTACATCTGTGTCGGTCCCGCGTCCGGATCCCAGACGATGCCGACATTCGCGATCCGGTCGGGCGAGCCCGGTGCATCGATGATGGCACCGACGAGGAGGGGCGCGTCGACGGCACGTGATGCCGCCGTCAGGGCGTCAGCAACCTCGCGATCGGAGTAAGGATCGATGTCGACAGCGTTCTCGGGCCAGATCACCACATCGGGTTGGGGCACGGCACCTGATGCCACATCGTCGGCAAGGCGCAGGGTTTGCGCCAGATGACGCTCGAGCACCTCGCGCCGCTCATCGCTCACGGACAAGCCGACACTCGGGACGCCGCCTTGGATGACTGCCGCCACCGCCACCGGCGGCCCCCCTGCATCCTCACCGGCGACGGGTCTCGGCACGAGCAGCCCTGCCAAGGCAATGGCGAGGAGGCCCCCGACGGACGCTGCAGCCCACTGGCGCCATCCCGGCCGACGCACCCATGCGACGAGCACGAGGAAGGCCAGCACCGCCCCGGCAAGGGCTGTCGCGAAGGTCACCGCGGGTGCGCCCGCGATGGCAGCCCACGGTGTGAGCGTCGTCGCCGTCTGGGCGAAGGCGAGCCTGCCCCAGGGAAAGCCCCCGAGCGGGATCCGATCGCGCAGTGCCTCCTGGAGCACCCACACCGAAGCGACCCACAGCGGCCACCAGCGCAGCCGTGTCACCAATGCCTGCCCGGCGCCCACGATCGCCATCCAGAAGGCGCACAGGGCCACGAGCAGGATCCACGCGTCTCCCCCGACGACGGTCATCCACCGCAGCAGGATTGCGAAGGAGACGGCACCTTGAATGGCTCCGATCAGCGCACCACGCCACGCCGTCGTGTCGTATGTGGCGAGCACGAGCAACGCCACCGCGATCGGAGCAAGCAGCGAAGCGCCGAAAGGCGGGAAGGCAAGCGCAAGGAGGACACCCGAGACTGCGGCAAGCAACATTCGCCAGGGCAGGCCGACGCGACTCATGCTCGCGCGCGTCGCGCTCACGTCAACTCACCGCTGTCAAAGATGATGTGCCCATCCCGCACCGTCCGCCAGCAGTGAGGGGCGCCGTCGGTGAGATCCGGTAGCGGTGGCGTGCCCGACCGGGGATCCGTGCTCCATGCTGCGATGCGTCCATCGGGCGCCTGCACGACCAG
>CAZLMT010000015.1:26188-29303 GCA_964560615.1 uncultured Actinomyces sp. | reverse complement strand
GACGATGATCGCGTGCGCAGCGCCGATATGACACCTCGCTCCTCGACGGTCGGGTGCCGCGCGAGGTGGAGGCGGGCACCGACGTCATCGCGGCGGGCGCACTGACGCTGGTAGCCCCCGCCCGTGATGACCTCTGGCAGGCGGGAGACTCCTGGCGCCTGGGCGGCGCGGCGGAGCAGCACTGGGATGTTGCTGGGCTCCCGGTCACGCTCGCTGTCGACGGCGAGGAAATCGCTGTCAGTGTCGATGGCCGTGACGTCGTACCCGGTGCCGTGGACGCCGCCACCTTCGACGGCGATCGCCTGTGGCTTCACGCCGACAGTCGTCATCACGTGTTCGAGGCCAGACGCCCGCGTGACCGACGGCCAGTGCGCGCTGCGGACGCCCGCCTCGCGGGCCACTGGGCGGCCCGCAGCCCCATGCCGGGGGCAGTCATCACCGTGGATGTGGCGGTCGGCGACGTCGTCGAGGAGGGCATGCCGCTGGCCGTGGTCGAGGCGATGAAGATGGAGCACACCGTGCGTGCTCCAGGGCGTGGCACAGTGACGTCGGTGAGCACGTCTCCCGGCGCACGCGTGCCGCTCGATGCCGTGCTCGTGGAACTTCAACTGGAGGAGGTGCCATGACCCTGCCCATGGTCGTGCCCGACCCCTCCCTGCCAGGCCGCGTGACGATCTGGGAGGTCGGTCCCCGCGACGGACTGCAGAACGAGTCATGCGTGATCGATACGCAGACCAAGATCGAGTTCATTGATCGATTGAGCGCGGCGGGGCTCGGCATCGTTGAGGCCACGAGCTTCGTGCGACCGGATCGCGTGCCGCAGCTTGCCGATGCGCGTGAGGTGATGGCCGGCATCACGCGCCGCGACGGCGTGCGCTATCCCGTGCTCGTGCCCAACCTCCGCGGCATGGAGTCGGCGCTTGATTGCGGAGCCACCGACATCGCCATCTTCGCCAGCGCGACCGAGACCTTTGCCGAGCGCAATCTCGGCCGTGGCTTCGACGCGCAGTGGGAGATGTTCGAGCCAGTCGTCGCGCGTGCTCGCGACGAGGGCCTGCGTGTACGCGGCTACCTCTCGATGTGCTTCGGGGATCCCTGGGAGGGTGCGGTGCCGGCTGAGCAGGTCGTGACCGCCGCCGTGCGCCTGCGTGACCTCGGCTGCGACGCGATCAGCCTGGGGGACACCATCGGAGTCGCTACGCCCGGACAGGTGGGGGACCTCGTGCGCCGCCTTGTTGTGGCCGGCGTGCTGCTGGATGACATAGGCGTCCACTTCCACGACACCTATGGCCAGGCACTCGCCAACACGCTGGCTGCACTGCGCGAAGGCATCACGACCGTCGATGCATCTGCCGGGGGCCTCGGCGGATGTCCGTATGCGCACGCGGCCACCGGCAATCTCGCGACAGAAGATCTCGTCTACATGCTCGATGGGCTCGGCATCGAGCATGGCGTCGACCTTGCAAGACTCATCGACACCACGTGCTGGCTCGAGCAGCGTCTCGGTAGGCCCAGCTCCTCACGCGTCGTACGCGCTCACACACCCAAGGAGGACACGTAATGGACCATCGCCTGCCCAGTGAGTACGTCGAACTGCAGAAGTCGGTCGCGGCCTTCGCCCAGGATGTCATCGCCCCGGTCATCGGCGACCTCTACGAGGCGCATGCCTTCCCCTACGACATCGTGCGGCAGATGGGGGAGATGGGCCTCTTCGGCTTGCCCTTTCCCGAGGAGTACGGCGGCATGGGCGGCGACTACTTCGCGCTGTGCCTCGCTCTCGAGGAGATCGCACGCGTGGATTCCTCCGTCGCGATCACCCTCGAGGCTGCCGTGAGCCTCGGTGCCATGCCGATCTACCGCTTCGGCACCGAGGAGCAGAAGCGCGAGTGGCTGCCCCGGCTCGTGACAGGTGAGGTGATCGGCGCCTTCGGCCTCACCGAGCCCGGAGGTGGCACCGACGCGGGGGCCGCGCGCACGACAGCTCGGCTCGAGGGCGACGAGTGGGTCATCAACGGCACCAAGTCCTTCATCACCAACTCCGGCACCGACATCACGGGTTTCGTCGCCGTTCTCGCGATCACGGGGACCGACGATTCGGGCAAGAAGGAGCTCTCCACGATCATCGTGCCGAGCGGCACGCCGGGCTTCACGGTGTCTGCTCCCTACTCGAAGGTGGGCTGGAACTCCTCCGACACGCACGAGCTCGGATTCGTGGACTGCCGTGTGCCCGCGGCCAATCTGCTGGGCACGCGCGGCAAGGGCTACGCGCAGTTCCTCCAGACCCTGGATGAGGGACGCATTGCAATCGCCGCGCTCTCGGTCGGCCTCGCGCAGGGCTGCATCGACGAGTCGGTGCGCTACCTCCACGAGCGGCACGCCTTCGGCAAGCCGCTGTCCGCGTACCAGGCGCTCGACTTCATGGTGGCCGACATGGAGGTGCGCGCCCACACGGCGCGCCTGGCCTACTACGACGCGGGCTCCCGCATGCTCGCCGACGAGCCCTTCAAGCGGCAGGCGGCGGTCGCCAAGCTCCACGCCTCCAACGCGGCGGTCGAGAATGCCCGGTGGGCGACCCAGATCTTCGGTGGCTACGGCTTCATGAACGAGTACCCGGTCGCTCGTTTCTGGCGCGACAGCAAGGTGCTCGAGATCGGCGAGGGCACCAATGAGGTCCAGCGCATGCTCATCGCCCGAGAGCTGGGCCTCGGTCGTTGAGTGGCGACTAGTGTCGTCCTCTGACGGCGCGTCGTCTGCACAAGCCGCCACTCGATGAAGGGAGTCGCCATGTCGACGGTGCTGAGCGAGGATCGCGGTGCGGTGCGGATCCTCACGCTGAATCGACCCGAGCGGCTCAATGCCATCACGGAACAGCTCATCGCAGACCTCAATGCTGCGCTCGAGGCGGCACACGCCGACGCAGGAGTGCGCGCCATCGTGCTCACCGGCGCGGGCCGCGCCTTCTGCGCAGGGGACGACCTGCATGAGTACGCCGAGCAGGCGAGCACGCGCGACGCCACGCAGGCCTACGTCGAGGAGCTGCAGCAGGTCACCCGGCGCATCATGCTCGGCCGCGTGCCGGTCGTGGCTGCGGTGCGTGGCTGGGCGGTCGGCGGCG
>CAZLMT010000015.1:21845-26178 GCA_964560615.1 uncultured Actinomyces sp. | reverse complement strand
CGGATTCGAATGGGTCCTGGATTGCGACCTCGTCGTCGTAGGCGAGTCGGCCAGGGGCTTCTTCCCCGAGATGGGCCTAGGGCTCTTCGTCACCGGTGGAGTCACCGCACTGCTGCCGCGGATCGTGGGGCTCTCGCGCGCACGGCAACTCCTCATGCTGGGAGAGCGCATCGACTCCGAGCAGATGCTCGACTGGGGCATCGCGCATTGGCGCGTGCCGGATGACGATGTGCTCGAGGAGGCCGTCGCGGTAGCCACGCGTCTGGGCGGGCTCTCGGAGCGAGCAGTTGCGGACCTGCGTCGCGTGATGACGACCGTGTCCGTGGGCGATCTCGAGACGGCGATGGCCGCTGAGACTGAAGCGACGGTGGCGGCCTTCGGCGATCCCGACGCCGCTCGACGCGTGCGCGACGCCGCTCCCTAGCTGCGCCTACTTGAGCAAGCCGGCCTTGCGTAGGCCCGCCCAGGTGAGGGGGAGCAGACCCGCGGCGAGCGCGATCTTGACGACATCTCCGATGAGGAACGGGGCCACCCCGAGCTGTAGCGCTGTCGCCCACGTCGAGTCGATGGCGTACTTCAGCCATGTGACGCCCACGGCGTAGATGACGAGATTGCCGAGGACCATGAGCCCGGCGGTCCGCCACACGGTCAGGGTGGCGCCGTGCTCGGCGACGCGGCCCACGATGCCCGCGGCGGCGATGAAGCCCAGGATGTAGCCGAAGCTGGCCATGGCGAAGCCCGAGGAGCCCTCGGCAAACCACGGCACGCCTGCGATGCCGGCGACGGCGTAGAGCGACATGGCCATGACGCCGCGCAGCGACCCCAGTGCTGCGCCGGCGAGGAGTACGGCGAAGGTCTGCAGGGTCAGGGGCACCGGGGTGAAGGGCAGCGGGATCGCCACCTGGGCCGCGAGGCCCACGAAGGCCGCTCCGCCGAGGACCAGGATCGCCTGGCGGGCCAGGGACTGGGCGCCTTCGGCGCGGTCGGTCCAGACGTCGGCGAGGACAGCGGGCTGGGCGACGGCCATGGGGTACCTCCGGGTGATGTGCTGCGCTACGGCGTGTCGTGACCCTATCCAATACGTGCATCTACGTAGGGGACGGTCTAGGGTGAAGTCACCGTGAAGGGCTGAGGCCCGGCGGGACGGCCAAGCCGCCCCTGTCGGGCAGGCCCGGCGGGACGGCCAAGCCGCCCCTGTCGGGCAGGCCCGGCTCCGGGTGAGGACGCAGGGGAAGGCGAACCTCACGAAGGAGGCCACGGCATGTCCACGATGCCACCAACACGGTCGGCGACGCATCCGTCGATGCTGCCGCCGACCCTGCCCAATGCTGGCCGCGCTCGCGGCGTCGTCTTCTTGCACGCCGTGCCTCGCGCGCTGTGCCCCCACGTCGAATGGGCCTTGAGCTCCATTGTCGACGCCGAGATCCGCCTGGACTGGCAGCCGCAGCAGGTCTCGCCGCCACTGCTGCGCGCGGAACTGCCGTGGGCCGGTCGCCCCGGGCTGGGTTCACGCTTCATGAGTGCGCTCAAGGCGATCCCCGATCTCGTCGCCGAGGTCACCGAGGATCCGTCGCCTGGCCGGGAGGGGGAGCGCTACGCGCTGACGCCGACGCTGGGCCTGCATCGGGCCATCATCGGCGTACACGGCGACATCCTCGTGTCCGAGGACCGCCTGCGTGCCGCCGTCGCTGGTGCCGAATCAACGGGCGCTCAACTCAAGGACGGCATCGCCTATCTCCTGGGCACGGCGTGGGACGCCGAACTCGAGCCCTATCGCGCGGCAGGGGAGGACACCCCCGTACGCGTGCTCCACCACGTGGTCTGACCGCTTCGGCTAGCCTCTGGCAATGCCAAAACGCCGCTCTAAGGTCCTTGTCGTTCTGGTGGGGGCGATGCTCCTCTCTGCGTGCGGGGGCACTGCGGCCACCGACGAAAGCCCATCGGCCAGCCCCGCGGAAAGTTCCGCGGCAACGTCGGAAACCCCATCGGCCAGCGTCGAAAGCCCTACCGCGAACGCGGTTTCTGATGCCTTCGCGAACCCCGAGGAAGCCCTAGCGAATCCGGATGCGAGTGCTGAGGATCTCATGGATGCATGGTTCGGGCTCCTGGCGCTTGCGGCGCCCAGTGGCGGCAAGGTCGCGACATCATCTGAGGAGGTGGCGGCCGGGATGAAGGTCATGCGGACCTATCTCGATCCCGCCTTCACTTTGGTGCGAGCAACGGGCCAGCGATACACGGCTGACAACTACGTGCCTTTGAACATCCGCGACTACGAGCTGTCGGACTTCGTCGTAACTGAGCCGCGCGAGGACATCCGTGTCATTCGCTTCTTCGTCACCCAGGCCGGTGCGACGTCGCCGGATGCGGGCGTGGCCATGTCGGAGGAGAAGGCTCCGCGCATTGTCGTGCTGCGCTGGGACGAGGAGCTGGGCCATTGGATGATGGTGAGTTACGCCAATTTCAACAAGGCGATCGCAGCAATCTGCGAGCAGGACCCCATTGTCGTCAAGGGCGAGACACCCAACACGAGCGCGGAAGACCTGGCCCTAGGCATGTCGCTCGTGGAGTGGGAGGCCGCCAACGCAACGGGGAAACCGACAGATGAGGTCGGGCAGTCCCCCGCCGCTCAGGTGCAGTTCGCTAACGGGCAGGGATGGCCGACAACCGACGAGGCGACGATCGACGACTGGACTCCCGCCAAGTCATACGAATTCGACAACGTCGGGGTCGCGCGTAACGGTGATGTCGTCGTCGTCTCCTACGACGTTGTGGTGGACGGTGTCGTCATTGAGGGGGAGGAGTTCCGGGACACGGCAACACCGCGTCTGGCCACGTACCTACGTGATTCCGATGGCAAGTGGCAGAGAATCTCGATGGGCAGTTTCAATGTGCCCGAGGGTGTGCCCGCGGACGTCGAATGCGTGTCATTGGCACCGTGACATGCACGAAGCGCGGGACTGACCCTCATGGTGAGGCACGGTGAAGGCGCTGCTACGGGTGAGCGAGTCGACTAGGCGAGCGCGTCGCGCATGGCTGCGATGTGCGCAGGGGTCGAACCGCAGCACGCACCGATGACCGTGAAGCCGAGGTCCCGCATCTCCACGGCGTAGCCCGCCATCTCCTCGGGGGTGCCATCGAAGACGAAGGTGTCGCCCTGAAGCTTGGGCAGGCCTGCATTGGACTGCACCATCAGGCGCACGCGCCCGGCACCGGCTTCGGCAAGCTGGGCCGCGATGATGCGCATCTCATCGAGTCCGCGACCGCAGTTGGCGCCGACGACGTCGACGCCCATGTCGGAGATCGCCTGCACGGCCATTGCGGGGGAGACACCCATCATCGTGCGAAGGTTGGTGTCGAAACTCAGCGTGGCGAAGACGGGCAGACCCGGTGCCTCCTTGCGGGCTGCCGTCACGGCGGCCTCGACCTCGGACAGGTCGCTCATCGTCTCGATGAGGATGCCGTCTACGCCGCCGGCGACGAGCCCGCGCACCTGCTCCGCGAAGAGCTCCGCCGCTGAATCGATGGTGAGGTCGCCCATCGGCTCCATGAGTTCGCCCGAGGGGCCGATGTCACCGAGCACGAAGGTGCCGGGGTAGCGATCGGCCACGCTGCGCGCAAGCGCGGCGGCCGCCTGGTTGAGCTCTTCGACGCGGTCCTCGAGTCCGTGCATCTGCAGTCGCGCGCGCGTGCCGCCGAAGGTGTTGGTCGTCAGCAGTCGTGAGCCCGAGGAGGCGTAGCCCTCGAGCACGCCCTCGACCACATCGACGCGCTCGACGTTCCACAACTCGGGTGCGCCACCTTCGTCGTTGCCGAGGTCCTGCAGCATCGTGCCCATGGCTCCGTCGCCGAGCAGGGGTCCGTCATCAAGGGCATCGAGGAGTGCGCTCATGGCGATATCCCATCACAGCCCGGTCGATGGATGCTCTAGACAGGCCGTGATGCGGTTGACGTCACAGGGGGATGTTGCCGTGGGCGCCGCGCACACCGGGTGTGTCGAGCAGTGCGCGCGCGACCGTGGTGCGGGTCCGATCCGGCTCAAGGACCTCATCCACCACACCCATCTCAATGGCACGGGTGAGACCGCCGGAGATGATGTCGTGCTCGGCGGCCAGCTCGAGCTCGAGCTGTGCGCGGGCCTCTTCGTCGGTGGCCTCGGCGAGGCGGCGGCGGTGCAGCACGCGCACCGCAGCGACCGAGCCCATGACCGCCACTTCGGCGCCGGGCCAGGCGTAGACGCGGGTGGCGCCCAGCGAGGCGGAGTTCATGGCGACGAAGGCGCCGCCGTAGGCCTTGCGGGTGACGACCGTGACCCGCGGGACCACGCATTCGGCGA
>CAZLMT010000015.1:20436-21835 GCA_964560615.1 uncultured Actinomyces sp. | reverse complement strand
GGCATGGAGGAGCTTGGCACCGCGGCGTACGACGCCGTCCCACTCCTGGCCGACGCCCGGCAGATAGCCCGGCACGTCGACGAGCACGACGAGCGGCACGGCGAAGGCATCGCACATGCGCACGAAGCGCGCCGCCTTCTCCGCGCTGGTGGAGTCCAGGCAGCCGCCGAGGCGCAGCGGGTTGTTGGCCACCACCCCCACGGTGCGGCCACCTAGGCGACCGAGGGCGACGACGACATTGGGAGCCCAGCGCGCGTGGAGCTCGACCATGGAGCCCTCGTCGAGGAAGCGCTCGACCAGCGGGTGCACGTCGTAGGCGCGCTTGGAGGACTCCGGGAGCAGGTCGCCCAGGTCGGGATCGTCGATCGAGGTCATGTCGAGTGATCCCTGGCGCCCGAGGAGATGGGCGAGGCGGCGACCTTCCTCCAAGGCGTCGGCCTCGGTGTCCGAGACGAGGTGCACGACACCGCTGCGGCGACCGTGCGGGTCGGGCCCGCCGAGACGCTCCATGTCGACCTGTTCGCCCGTGACAGAACGGATCACCTCGGGTCCCGTGACGAAGATCCGCCCCTCCGGACCGAGGATGACGATGTCGGTCAAGGCCGGGCCGTACGCCGCCCCGCCGGCGGCTGGGCCGAGCACGATGGAGATCTGCGGCACCTTGCCCGAGATGCGGGTCATCGCGGCAAACACGCGGCCTACGCCGTCGAGGCTCGCGACGCCCTCGCGCAGGCGTGCGCCGCCCGAGTGCCAGATGCCGACGACCGGGCAGGAGTCGGCGAAGGCGCGGTCATACGCCGTGATGATCGCGCGGCAACCGTCATTGCCCATGGCCCCGCCCTGCACGGTCGGGTCGGTGGCGAACGCCACGACCTCGGCACCGTGGACCGACCCGACTCCCACCAGGACGCCGCGGTCGTCCTCAGGCGTGATGGCCGTGAAGGTGCCGGGGTCGAAGAATGCCTCGAGGCGCACACGCGGTGAGCGCGGATCTAGGGCGTCCGGCGCGTCGGCCATCACGCGGTCCGGAAGGCAATGGCGACATCATGCCCGCCGAAGCCGAAGGAGTTGTTGAGCGCGAGGAGGTCTCCGGCAGGGAGCTCGCGAGGGGCCCCGCGAACGACGTCGATGTCGACCTCCGGATCCTGCTCGTGCAGATTGAGTGTCGCGGGCACGAGCCTGTGGTGCAGGGCGAGGACGGTGTAGATCCCCTCGACAGCACCCGCAGCCCCGAGCATGTGCCCGGTCATCGACTTGGTCCCGGTCACGAGCGGCTGGGCATCACCCATGGCTGAGCGGATCGCGACAGCCTCGGCGACATCGCCCTGGGGAGTGGAGGTCGCGTGGGCGTTGATGTGCGCGACGTCATCCGGCGACGCATCCGCCTGCTCGAGCGCCG
>CAZLMT010000015.1:9339-20411 GCA_964560615.1 uncultured Actinomyces sp. | reverse complement strand
CCTCGTCGCACCCTTGCCCTCGGGGTCGGGCTGGGCGATGTGGTGGGCATCAGCCGTCATGCCCGCGCCGACGACGTAGGCGTAGATGCGTGCCCCGCGGGCTTTGGCGTGCTCCTCGGACTCGAGCACCAGGACACCGGCGCCCTCGCCCATGACGAAGCCGTCGCGCCCGACGTCGTAAGGGCGTGAGGCGCCCTGGGGATCGTCGTTGCGCGTGGAGAGCGCCCGCATGGCAGCGAATCCCGCCATCGTGAGCTGGTGGATCGGCGTCTCGGTGCCGCCTGCGAGCACGACATCGGCGCGACCGTCCACGATCATGCGCGCGGCGACTCCGATCGCTTCGGCACCCGACGCGCAGGCACTCACCGGCGCGTGGACCCCGGCGGCAGCGTGGAATTCAAGGCCTACCGCGGCCGCAGGACCGCTCGGCATGAGCATCGGCACGGTGTGCGGGGAGATGCGCGAGGGCCCGCGTTCCTTCAGGGTGTCGTACGCATTGAGCAGGGTGAGGAAGCCGCCGATGCCCGAGCCGATGACCGTGCCCATGCGCAGCGGGTCCACCTCGGGGCTGCCGGCGTCGGCCCACGCCTCGCGCGCGGCGACGAGGGCCACCTGCTGGGATCTGTCGAGCTTGCGTGCCTCGACCCGATCCAAAGGTGGCTCCTCGGCGAGCACGCCAGCGAAATGGACCGTCATCTCGTCCACCCACGGCTCGGTGAGCGTCTTGATGCCGGAGCGGCCTTCGATGAGTGCGGACCAGTTGCTGGCCACGTCACCGCCGAGCGGTGTCGTGGCCCCTAGCCCCGTGACGGCGATGCGCATCGGTCAGGCGGTCGACTTCTCGATGTAGGCGACGGCGTCGCCGACCGTGCGGAGGTTCTTGACCTCGCTGTCGGGGATCTTCACGCCCCACTTGTCCTCTGCAGCCATGACCACCTCGACCATGGAGAGCGAGTCGATGTCGAGATCGTCGATGAAGGACTTGTCAGGCTGGATATCGGCGACCGGGACTCCGGCGACCTCGTTGACGATGACGGCGAGGCCGTCGAGGATCTCCTGGCTCATGGTGCTTCCTTTCCGGTGGGTGTGCGGAGAGTGCGTGGGGGTCCACGCTAGGGCAGGGTCACGACCTGGGCCGCATAGGCCAGGCCGGCTCCGAATCCGATGAGGAGTGCAGTGCCCCCGTGGGGGACCTCACCGGTGGAGAGCATGCGGTCCATCGCGATGGGAATGGACGCTGCCGAGGTGTTGCCGGTCGTCTCGATGTCGCGGGCGACGGGCACGTGCTCGGGCAGTTTGAGGGCGCGGATCATGGCGTCGGTGATGCGCATGTTGGCCTGGTGAGGGATGAAGGCATCGAGATCTTCGGCGGTGACTCCCGCGCGATCGAGGGCCTCCTGAGCCTTGACCGACCCATTGGACACCGCCCAGCGGAAGACCTGCTGGCCCTGCATCGAGAGGGTGGGGAAGCGCGGGCCGCCGTTGTCGCGGTAGTCGATGAGCGACTGGGTCATGCAAATGGCGTCGTGCTGCGAGCCGTCGGATCCCCACACGACGGGCCCAATGGCGGGCTCATCGGACGGACCTACGACGACTGCTCCAGCGCCATCGGCGAAGATGAACGCCGTGGAGCGATCATCCAGGTCGATCCAGTCGGTGAGCTTCTCGACACCCACCACGACGATGTATTCGGCGCTGCCGCCACGCACCATGTCCTGGGCCATAGCGAGGCCGTAGCAAAAGCCCGCGCAGGCGGAGCTGATATCTGTCGACGCCGCATTAACGGCCCCGAGACGGTAGGCGACCTCTGAGGCGGCCGACGGTGTCTGGAAGGGGTGGGTCACCGTCGCCACCAGGACGAAGCCGACCTGGTCGGGAGCAATGCCCGCGGATGCGAGGGCCTTCTCTGCGGCGTACACGGCGAGGTCGACGACCGACTCATCCGGCGCTGCATAGCGTCGCTCGGCGATGCCCGAACGCTCGCGAATCCAGTCATCGGTGGAGTCGATGCGCTCGCACACCTCGGCATTCGTCACGATTCGCTCGGGGCGGTAGCTGCCGACGGAAAGGATGCGCGCATACGGCGCTCCTGTCGGGCCTTGGATGCGCGCGGTCATGCGGAGACCTCCTCGTGATGGGGGTGAAGGCGCACGAGTGGCTGCCCGGGAGAGACCGGGTCGCCATCCTCGACGATCCACTCGACGACAGTGCCGCCGTGCGGGGCGGTGACCTCGACGGTGTCGCGCAAATTGCTCACGCGGCCTATCTCCGCTGAGCGAGGAAGCGGATCACCGACGCCGATGGTGGGATCCGCGCGATGGAAGATGCCCTTCATGGGGGCAACGACGAGGCGCCAGGTGGGCGCCTGGTCAAGGGGGCTGGGGCCGCCGTGCCGGGCCACGAGGTCCCAGGCCGCATCGAGGTCATCGGGGGTGTTGAGTGCGAGTGCCTCGACCCCGGGGAGGGCGCGCTTCGCCAGGCCCGTGAGCGTGCCTGCGGGCGGGATCTCGATGAGCCCCGTCACTCCGAGGTCAGCCATGGTGGCCATGCACAGGTCCCATCGGACCGGCCTGCTCACCTGTGCGACGAGTCGTGCCAGCACATCGCGCCCGTCGTGGACGACGCGCCCATCGGCGTTGGAGAGAAGGTGGATGCGCGGGTCGTGCGTGGATATCGAGCGCGAGTGGTGCGCGAGGACATCGACGGCGGGTGACATGTAGTCGGTGTGGAATGCACCCGCGACCTGCAGAGGTCGCACGCGGGTCTTCTCCGGAGGTGCATCCGCGAAGGCGGCGAGCGCCTCGAGTGTGCCGGCTACCACGATCTGACCTGCACCGTTGATGTTGGCCGCGGTGAGACCAAGCGCGGTGGCTGCCGTCACGATCTCGTCGGCATCGCCTCCGAGCACAGCACTCATGCCCGTCGGAGTCATGGCCGCAGCCTGGGCCATGGCACGGCCGCGTTCGCGCACGAAGACCATCGCCTGCTCAGCGGTGAGGACACCCGCGGCCGCAGCAGCGGTGATCTCCCCGACACTGTGGCCCGCACCGACGGCGACGCGGGTGAAGGCCTCGGCGGGATGGGGGAAAAGGGACAGCAGGGTCACCAGTCCAGCGCCGACCAGGAGCGGCTGGGCTATGGCGGTGTCGCGAATGGTGTCGGCATCGGACCGGGTGCCGTGCTCGATGAGGTCGACGCCGCTCACGACCGAGAGCCAGTCGAGACGGGCCTCGACTCCGGGCACCTCGAGCCACGGGGTGAGGAAGCCGGGAGCCTGGGCTCCTTGTCCGGGGGCGACAACGACCAGCACGGGCGTCACTCTCTCGCGACGTGAAGGGGCGGAGTGAAGCGGGGGGCGCCAATGTCTCCGCTCAGGAATTGGAGGAATCCTACAAACGGGCGAGGATCAGCCCCAGTCGGAGGGCGAGGGCATCGCGGGGCTCCCCGGGGGACCTGCCGGTAAGGGCCTCGATCCGGCGGAGGCGGTAGCGCACGGTGTTGGGGTGCACGAAGAGCGCCCGCGCGGTGCCCTCCAGGCTCGTACGGCGTTCGAGGTGGACCTCGAGGGTTTGGCGGAGGTCGGGATCGGCCAGCACCGGCTCGAGATCGGCCACCAGCCTGCGCCGGGCCAGAAGCTCACCGGCCAAGGCGCGCTCGGGCAGCAGGTCATCGGCGGCCACCGGCCGCGGCGCGTCGGGCCACCCGCGCGCGACGGAGTAGGCACTCACCGCGGCAGAGCAGGAGATCGGGATTCCCGCCGTGTCGTCGGCACGTGGACCGATGACCACGGGCCCGTCACCGAAGTGAGGCGAGAGGAGTCGGGTGGTGCGCTCGTCGTCACCCTGGGTCGCAGCAAGGACGACGAGGGCATCGCCGTGAAGTGCCGTGAGCAACGCGAAGCCGTGGTGTTCGGCGGCACGCCGCATGACCTGCAGTCCTCCCGCGCTGTCGGCATCCGGCGGCGCCCCGACGAGAACGGTGCATCCTGTGCCGGCAGGCCATCCCAGGGCATTGGCCCGGGCGAGCACCGACGCATCGGCGTCGTCACGGAGCAGGCCTTCCATGACGAGTGCTTCCAGTCGCGCGTCCCATGCACCGCGAGCCTCGGCCGCGCGTGCGTAGACCTCGGCAGCGGCGAAGGCGATCTCGCGGGAGTAGGTGAGCACCGCGTCACGTACTCCCTCAGCCGCATCCGGTCCGGCGACGTCCGGCAGTGCCTGCTCGAGGAGATTGACTGTGCATCGGACCATCTCGACCGTCTGCTCCAAGGTGATGGCCCCGGCGAGCTCGCGCGGTGCGGAGCTGAAGACATCGAGTGCGCTGGCCCGCGCAGCCTCGGGGTCGCGATACCAGGCGATGACGCCGGCGATGCCTGCCTGCGCGATGAGGCCCACCCAAGAGCGTTCGTCGGCAGGAAGTTCGCGGAACCACTCGAGCCGATCATCGAGGTGGGCGGTGACCGAAGTCGCCAGTGTGCCTGACGCCCGCTCGAGGCGTTGCACGGTCGCGGCGCGGGACGGTGCGCCCACTAGCCGAGGCCGGTGGAGCTGAGGCCCGTGAGGTCACCAATCACCCGGCCGATGATGAAGGTCACTCCCGCGGCCAGCGCACCTACGACGAATTGTCGAAGTGCTCCGCGGGCCACTCCGCGCCCGGAGAACTTGCCCACCAGGCCGCCCACGACCAGCATCGCGATCACCGAGAGGGTGATGGCGATGATGAGCGGGACGGAGTCGCTGCCGAAGAGCGATGGCCAGATGACGGCGAGCAAGTACGGCAGCACCACGACGAAGGCGCCAATGGCGAAGGCAGCGAAGCTGGACAGGGCCACCTTGTAGGGGTTGCCGAGCTCGTCGGGATTGAGGCCCAGCTCCTCGCGGGCCAGCGTGTCAAGGGCGACCTTGGGGTCGGCGAAGATCCTGTCCGCGGCGGCCTTGGCGGTGGCACGGTCCATGCCCTTGGCGCGGTAGATGAGCTCGAGCTCCTTGCGCTCCTCCTCGGGCTTGTCGCGCAGCTCGCGTGCTTCCATCTCGATCTCGCGCTCGAAGAGGTCGCGCTGGCTCGCGACGCTGACGTACTCGCCTGCCGCCATCGAGAAGGCACCGGCGAGGAGACCCGCGACACCGGCGAAGAGCACGACGCCGGTGTCGGTGCCCGTGCCGGCAAAGCCCATGACGAGCGCGGTGTTGGACACGAGGCCGTCGCTGATGCCGAAGATCGCGGCCCGCACGGAACCCGATGTGTCGACCCGGTGCCACTGCTCACCGAAGTCGACGCTGCCGTCGGCACTGATTACGCCGCGATCGACAGCAGCGGTGGCGGGTGCGTGCTCGCGGAGCCTGCGGAAGGTCTCGGCGTGCTCCCGCTCATCGGCCGACATGGAGTCGGGAGCCTCTGGCTCGTCGTCGTACATCCCCGCGTCGGCACCCTCGGCCTCCTCGAGGTGCGCCAGGACGTCATCCATGCCCGCAGCGCGAGCACGCGCGACCATCGCTGCATCCTCGGGATCGAGGGCGATGGGAGCAGGAGGGATGGGTACGCCGTACTCCTCAAGTTTGGCGACCCAGTGGGCTGCGTGCTCGTCCTCGATGTCAGCGAGTTCGAGGAGCGCCTCGCGGCGCTCTCCGTCGCTCGCCTCCGCAAGCGACCGGTAGAGCATCGAGGCTTTGCGCTCGGCCTCGAGGTACTTCAGGAAGCGCTTCGGGTCCTGCTTGCTCATCCTGATCCCTCATCCCATGCATCCCTCGGGATCATCCTGATCCCTCGCCCCATGAACCCCTCGGGATCATCCTGATCCCTCGGTATTGCCCGCATCCGCGGCGGACGGATCCGTCAGTCGGTAGCGGTCGATGGCCTTGGCCAGGTCCTGTCGCTCAACCAGTCCCTGCTCGGCCAGGCCTGTCAGCGTGCGCACCACGATCGACTCTGCATCGACAAGGAAGTGCCGGCGTAGGGCGCCCCGGGTGTCGGACATGCCCCAGCCATCGGTGCCGAGAGTGCGGTATTCGGCCGGCACCCAGGTGCGGATCTGGTCCTGCACCGATTGCATCCAGTCGGAGACGCCGACGACGAGGTTGCCGCGCCCTGCGAGTCGCTGCGTGACGTAGGGCACGAGCGGCTCATCGAGCGGGTTGAGGAAGTTCTTGCGCTCCGCATCGAGCGCTTCGCGACGCAACTGGTTCCACGACGTGACGGACCAGATATCGGACTCCACGCCCCAGTCCTCGCGCAACAGTCGCTGGGCATCGAGCGCCCAATTGACGGCGACACCCGAGGCGAGGATCTGCGGACGCGGCGCCTCGCCACCGCCCTCGGAGACCAGGTGCATGCCCGCGACGATGCCCTCGACATCGACCCCCTCGGGCTCGGCGGGCTGGGGATAGGGCTCGTTGTAGACCGTGAGGTAGTAGAAGACGTCCTCCTGGTCATCGCCGTACATCCGACGCAGACCGTCAGCCACGATGTGGCCGATCTCGTAGCCGTACGCGGGGTCGTAGGCCATGACCGCCGGATTGGTCGACGCCAGCAGGAGCGAGTGGCCGTCCTCGTGCTGCAGTCCTTCGCCATTGAGTGTCGTGCGACCCGCTGTCGCACCGAGGACGAAGCCGCGCACCATCTGGTCCATGGCCTGCCAGAAGGCATCGCCCGTGCGCTGGAAGCCGAACATCGAGTAGAAGACGTAGACGGGGATCATCGGTTCGCCGTGGGTGGAGTACGACGACCCCGCCGCGATGAAGGAAGCGACCGAGCCGGCCTCGTTGATGCCCTCGTGCAGGATCTGGCCGTCCTTGGCCTCCTGGTAGTTGAGCACGAGCTCGCGATCGACGGAGATGTACTGCTGCCCTGCGGGGTTGTAGATCTTGGCCGTCGGGAAGAGCGAATCCATACCGAAGGTGCGCGCCTCGTCGGGGATGATCGGCACGAAGCGCGCGCCGATGCCCTGATCGCGCATGAGGTCCTTGAGCAGCCGGACGAAGGCCATCGTCGTAGCGATCGCCTGCTTGCCCGAGCCACGGCGGACCACCTCGTAGGTGTCCGACGGGGGCATCGGCAGGGCTGCGGCGCGGGTACGCCGCTCCGGGATGGACCCGCCGAGTCGACGCCTGCGGTCGAGCATGTAGGTGAAGGCCTCGGAGTCCGGGCCGGGATGGAAGTACGGCGGGAGGTAGCCGTCGCCCAACTCGGCGTCGGAGATCGGGATGTGCAGTCGATCGCGGAAGAGCTTGAGGTCGTCGAGCGAGAGTTTCTTCATCTGGTGGGTCGCATTGCGACCTTCGAAGTGCGGTCCGAGCGTGTGTCCCTTGATCGTCTTGGCGAGGATCACCGTCGGCTGGCCCGTGGTCTCGACCGCTGCCTTATACGCGGCGTACATCTTGTGATAGTCGTGACCGCCTCGCTGCAGGCTCCAGATCTGCTCGTCGCTCCAGTCCGCGACCAGCTTGGCGGTGCGGGGATCGCGGCCGAAGAAGTGCTCGCGGATGAAGGCGCCGTCCTCGGCCTTGTAGGTCTGGAAGTCACCGTCGGGCGTGGCATTCATGAGGTTGACCAGGGCGCCATCGCGGTCCTTGGCCAGCAGCTCATCCCACTTGCGGCCCCAGATCACCTTGATGACATTCCACCCGGCTCCACGGAAGAGCGACTCCAGTTCCTGAATGATCTTGCCGTTGCCGCGCACAGGACCGTCGAGGCGCTGAAGGTTGGCGTTGACGACGAAGACGAGGTTGTCGAGCTCCTCGCGTGCCGCAAGGCCCAGGGCGCCGATCGACTCGACCTCGTCCATCTCGCCGTCGCCGAGGAAGGCCCACACGCGCTGCTGTGAGGTGTCCTTGATGCCGCGGTTGTGGAGGTACTTGTTGAAGCGTGCCTGGTAGATCGCCGAGAGCGGCCCGAGTCCCATCGACACGGTGGGGAACTGCCAGAACCACGGCATGAGCCGGGGATGGGGGTAGGACGGGAGGCCACCCGAGGGGTGCGAGAGCTCCTGACGGAAGCCGTCCATCTGACCATCGGTGAGGCGACCTTCGAGGAACGCGCGCGCGTAGATGCCCGGCGATGCGTGGCCCTGGAAGAAGACCTGGTCTCCGCCGCCCGTGGCGTCGGGACCGCGGAAGAAGTGGTTGAAGCCGACCTCGTAGAGCGAGGCGGACGAGGCATACGTCGAGATGTGCCCGCCAACGCTGATACCCGGCCGCTGCGCTCGGTGAACCATGATGGCGGCGTTCCAGCGGATGAACTCGCGGATCCGGCGCTCGAGGGCTTCGTCACCGGGGAACCACGGCTCCATCTCGGGGGAGATGGTGTTGATGTAGTCGGTGGATCGCAGGCTCGGGACTCCGACATTGCGCTCAGCGGCACGGCGCAGCAGCGCGAGCATGAGATAGCGCGCGCGGTAAGACCCGGATCCCTCGATCACCTGGTCGAGGGACCCGGTCCACTCGGAGGTCTCCTCGGGGTCGACGTCGACGTACTGCGTGGGCAGGCCGCCCGCGAGGAGGGGCTGCTGTCGGAGCGGATCGAAGCCGGTTGCCATGTCCTGCCCTTCGCCGGGGTGCCCAGGATCGCCGGGCACCGGTCGGTAGAGCCCGACGGCTCAGCCGACCCGTCGGGCTCGTCTATCCTCGCGCACTCGCGACGGGGCCGCCGTCGCGCCCCGGCTACGCGCCAGTAGGGGTCCCATGGGGCGCGGTCGGACATATACGGGATGAATACCTCCGAGTTGGTTGCGCTGGAGCCCGCTGTCCGCTGAACTACGCCTGTGGGTCGACGAGTCAGGAGGCGACCGTGAGTGGCGAGACCGTGCCACTGCTCGGCACCCTGGGCATCTCGGCGGGCGCGGTGGTCTGGGAGATCGGCGCTGACGACGATGCCGACGGTGGGTTCCGTGATGCCCTGGCGGCCGCTGAAGGCGTCGAGCTCGTCGATGATGACTATGAAGACGTCGTCGACGTCGTCCTGCTTTGGTGGCGCGAGGACGATGGTGACCTCGTCGACGCGCTCGTCGATGCGATCGGGCCCCTCGCTGACCACGGTGTGGTGTGGCTGCTCACGCCTAAGCCCGGCCGTGACGGCCATGTCGAGGCCGAGGACATCTCTGATGCTGCACCTACGGCGGGTCTCCAGCAGACGTCCACGGTGAGCGCGGGACGCGACTGGCAGGGCACGCGTTTGGTGGCCCCGCGCGCCGGTCGTCGCTGACGCACTCTGCCGGGCCCTTCTCTGGTCGAAAAGTGCCACCGGGTGACACTTCGCGACCACAGAATGTTCTTCCACGACACCGGTCCCGGGCTCAGCTGCCTCGCAGCTTTCGCCATACCTAGTTCGGCTCAGCTGCCTCGCAGCTTTCGCCACGCAGACCCCATTGCATCTCCCACCGCACGCGCCACTGCCGCGGATGACCCGTAGGCCTGAAGCGCCGCGCGCAGCCCATCGGTGCCGGGCAGCCCCGGGGATCCCGCGAGCACCTGCACGACAGCGAAGAGACCGGGCAGGTCCTGGGCGCGGAAGTCGCCTCGGGCGTAGGCCGCGGGTGCCGACGCCCGCCCCGCGGCGATGTCGAGCAGCAGCCCCGCATCGCAGATGAGCGCGGGACCCTCGGGCGAGGTGACCGGGATGGTGCGCCAGTCGCCCCCACGCGCTCCCGTGCCCACGCTGATCTCGGGCGTGATCGCGGTGAGCGCAATCGCGGCCTGCTGCTGCGACGCCACCGCTCCGACGGTGTCGATGAGGGCCGCGAGACCTCGCGCGAGGAGAGCCGGGGTCGAGCGGACACCTGCCGGCTCGAGATCGCGCACGGCGACCGCACACTGATACGCGGTCGCCGCCACCAGCGTGCCGAGGGGCACGATCCCGAGGGGTCCGGCGACAGGAAGCAGCGCCTCGCGCGCGACATCGGGTGATGCTGCCCACTCGGCCACGTCATCGCGCGCTCGGCGTAGGGATGCCAGCAGTGCCTCACGCGCGTCCCCTGAGTGCTCCGCGATCACGCGACCCTCGATGGCGTCCAGCGGCTCTGCGGTGGTCACGCCCGCGAGCGCATCACGGCGAATGGCGGGCAGGGGGCGTCCCTCAGGCCAGGACCCGAGGACGACGAGTGTGCGGGCGGCGGTGCGCCCGGCCTTGCGGGTGGGGGCCTCAGGGTCCACGTCGGCCACGGCGGCGAGCAGGTCGTCCCAGGCGCCTACGGTCGCCTCGAGTGTGCCGGAGAGGTCGTGGGTCACCCGGCCGCGCTCGCCGGCCCCGGGGGCGAGGATCTCGGGGGGTAGCGTCACGCTGACATCCTGCCGCGAGGCAGTCCAGGGAGCGAGGACCGCCATGGCCGCGGAGATCGGCGACACAGCGCCTGACTTCACGCTGCCCGACCAGCACGGTCGCCCGACATCCCTGTCGGCCCAGGTGGGTCCGGTGCTCATCGTGTTCTTCCCCGCAGCCTTCACCCCGGTGTGCCACGACGAACTCAGGGCACTACGCGACATCGCGACGAGATCGCGCGTGCTCGCGATCTCGTGTGACTCGATGTTTGTCCTGCGCGCCCTCGACGATGCTGAGGCGCTGGGCTTCCCACTGCTCAGCGACTTCTGGCCCCATGGGGAGGTCGCGCATGCCTACGCCGCACTGGACGAGCGTCATGGGACCGCGCGGCGCGTCAGCGTCCTTGTCGATGGTCAGGGCCGTGTATCGGCGCGCTGGGAATCGTCGCCGGACCGCGCGCGAGACCCGCAGGAGTACTCGCGAGCCCTGGATTCCCTGCTTGATCGGTAGTCCCTCTGACCGCCGGGCGACTCCCAAGATGCGGACTCCCGATATGGGGTGTGCACTGGTCTCGGAGGCGGTCGGCGGGGGCCCGAGACCCTGCCGGCCGCGTCCTCCGTCTTGACCTTGCCTCGCGTCCCCCCAGTCCGGGATAAGGGCAAGGCCCCAAGCCTCGGGGGGAGGGCTGGGGCCTTGCTGATGTCATAGTACGTCCGATTTGCTCTCGAGGTCTCGGGGGGGTTGGCGCAAGACGAGTGGCCCGCCCCGGGCATGGCCAGACCTCGTGGGCCCGGCCGGCCTCGAACCGACGACCCCTTCCTTGT
>CAZLMT010000015.1:6032-9329 GCA_964560615.1 uncultured Actinomyces sp. | reverse complement strand
CGGATGAGGCTAGCGGCGATAGCCTCCGGGCGTGACCTCGGCCTCTTCCCTTGCCCAGGTGGTTGCTGCGCTCGAGCGGCGCTACCCACCGTCCACCGCTGAGCCCTGGGATGCGGTCGGTCTCGTATGTGGTGAGCCCGAGGCGCCCGTGGGACGCATCCTGTGGGCGGTGGATCCCGTCGAGGCGGTTATCGACGAGGCGATCGCCGCTGACGTGGATCTCATCGTCACGCACCATCCGCTCTTTCTCTCGGGAGTGCATTCGGTCTCCGCGACCACGGCGAAGGGCCGTGTCGTGCACCGCCTCATCAGTGCCGGCATCGCGCTCTACTGCGCCCACACGAACGCCGACGTCGCCAGTCCCGGTGTCTCGGATGCTCTCGCGGCAGCCCTGGGCGTCACGACCACGCTTGCCGTCGACGCAGGCCTGGGTCGCGTGGGGGACCTCAACGCGCCCGTGACACTTGCCGCCTTCGCGACCCGTGTCGCTGCCGCACTGCCGGCGACCCACCACGGAGTGCGCGTCGCCGGTGACCCTGATCGATGGGTCCAGCGCGTCGCGGTCTGCGGGGGGTCCGGCGATTCACTCCTCGCCGCCGCCACCGCGCATGGCGCCGACGTCCTGGTGACGGCCGACCTCAAGCATCACCGCGCGCTTGAGCACCTTGAGGAGGGTGGCTGCGCCATCGTCGATGTGGCGCACTGGGCGAGCGAATGGCCCTGGCTTGCACAGGCGGCCCTTCTCCTCGGCGAGGACCTCGCAGCCGAGGGGACTACGGTGGAGAGCATCGTGTCCGCACGGCCCACCGATCCGTGGGCGATGACGCTAAGAGGTGGACTCTGAACGCCGATCCGCAGGACCAGTTGACCCTGCTCGAGGTGCAACGCCACGATCTCGAGGTCGATCGTGCTCGGCATCGCCGCGCCTCCCTGCCCGAGGCCGTGCGCGTCGCGGAGCTTGATGCTGCTGCCAAGGCCTTGGACGACGACATCACCCGTGCTGCGGTCGAGGTGAGCGACCTGGAGGCCGAGCAGCGCAAGGCGGACGCCGACGTCGACCTCGTGAGGCTGCGATCGGACAAGGACCGGGCGCTGCTGGACACCATCAACGACGCCAAGCAGTTGTCCAATCTGCAGCATGAGCTGGAGTCCCTTGCGCGCCGTCAGGCTGAGCTCGAGGACGTCGAACTCGAGGTGATGGAGCGACTCGAATCAGCCCAGAAGTCCCATGCCGGTCTTCTCGATCAGCGAGAGACGGTCGCGTCCGACCTCGCGGGTGCGAGGAACGCCCTTGACGCTGCCCTTGCCGATCTCGCCGATGAGGAGCAGATCGCACTCGCGGCGCGGGCGGCAGCGGCGGAGGGCATCCCCTCAGATTTCCTCGCGCTCTACGACAAGTTGCGCGCCGACAACGGCGGCATCGGTGCGGCAGCGCTCTACCGCGGTCGTTGCGAGGGCTGCCGGATCGAGCTCACTCCCGTCGACCTCGGTCGCATCCGCGAGGCACCTCCCACCGAGGTGATCCGCTGCGAGGAGTGCCGCCGGATCCTCGTCCGCACCCCGGAATCCGGCCTGTGACACGCCTGCTCGTCGTCGAGGCTGACGGCGGGTCGCGTGGCAACCCGGGCCCCGCTGCCTATGGCGCCATCGTGCGCGACGGCGAGACCGGTCGCGTCCTCGTCGAGGTCGCCGAAACGATCGGCGAGGCCACCAACAATGTGGCGGAATACCGCGGAGTCCTTGCCGGCATCGAGCATGCGCTGGAGGTCGATCCGGATGCGCGCATCGAGGCTCGCCTGGACTCCAAGCTCATCGTGGAGCAGATGAGTGGTCGCTGGGCCATCAGGAACGCCGCCCTGCGCGAGCTCGCCCTCGCCGTGCGACGGCTGCGCACCGACGTCGACTACACCTGGGTCCCGCGCGCGCAGAACACCGCGGCCGATCGCCTGGTCAATGAGGCCCTGGACGCGCAGTCGCGCGGAGAAAAGGTACGGATCGACCGCCGAGTCGGCTCGGGCCTCCCCGATGCCGAGGACGTCGTGGGTGATGCGCTTGAGGAGCGCGCCGAGGAAGCCCGACAGGGGCGGCTGGGCCGCCCCGCCGGGCCGGAGCGAGCCGCAGCCCGACCTCACAAAATGGTCGGCTGGGCCACGGACCTCGGCACCCCCACGATGACCCTGCTCGGCCGGCACGGGGCTACGCCGTACAGCCTGGAGAAGCGCTTCTCCGGGTCGGGCGGTGCCGATCCGGCCCTCGCCCCGTTAGGGGAGCAGCAGGCTGAGGCGCTTGCTCGCGAGATCGCGGCGCGCGGCGGAGTCGACGCCATCGTCGCGTCACCCCTGCTGCGCACGCTGCAGACAGCGGAGCATGTCGCCCAGGCGACCGGTGCGCCCATCGACATCGAGCCCGGGATAGCCGAGTGCTCCTTCGGTGAGTGGGATGGCTACACCTTTGCCGAGGTGAGCGAGCGCTGGCCCGCTGAGCTCGCCGCCTGGCTCGCCTCGACCGATGTCGCGCCCCCGGGCGGGGAGTCCTTCACAGAGTGCCGAGATCGGGTCGATCGCGCACGTCGCGACCTGCTCACCCGCCATGGTGGTCAGCGCGTGGCGGTCATCTCGCATGTCACGCCGATCAAGCTCATGACCGGCATCTGCGTCGATGCGCCCCTGTCGAGCCTCTACCGCATGGAGCTCGCGCCCTGCTCCCTCACCACCATCGCGTGGTTTGCCGACGGCAACGCCTCGCTCTTCGGCTTCGCGGAGTCCGCGCACCTGCGCGGGGTGGACCCAGGCTTCGGCGTCTAGCTCACAGCCCCTTCACGATGACATCGAGCGTCCACGGCTTGCCCTCGGCTCGGGGCGGCTCCAGCTCCACGCGATAGCCCGCGTCGCCCAGGGCGCCCGCGAGGTCATCTACTGTCCGCGGCTTCGGCTCGGTGAGCAGCCCCCGCACCAGGCGCCCCTTGGTCGCCTTGTTGTGATGGCTCACGATGCTGCGCTTGCCGCCCTTCTCCTGCAGGACGCGGGCGATCGCGGTGCGCTCGGCGAGTTCGGCGGGCACAGCGCCCAGGGCGACGTACGCCGACGAGCGCAGGTCGAGCACGACTCCTCGCCCGGCTGCCGCACGGATCGCCTCGGCGACCGGCTCGCGCCAGGCACTCGCGAGTTTTCCGATACCCGGGAGGGTCGTGTCGCCGGAGAGCCGGTAGGCAGGGATGCGGTCGGTGACGCGCACGAGCCCGAAGAGCGCCGAGGCGATCGCCACGTCACTCGCAGCTCGGCGCCGCGCGCGGGCATC
>CAZLMT010000015.1:0-6022 GCA_964560615.1 uncultured Actinomyces sp. | reverse complement strand
CGGGCATCGAGGGTGGCCAGGTCGAGGGCTTCGTAGAGCACCCCGGAATAGATCTCGCCCGCGGGAGCTGTGGGGGCGCTGAAGAGCACCCGATTGCGCTCCAACTCGTCGTCCTGGCGAGCGGAGATCCCCAGAGTGGTGCGCGCGCGTGCAGCCGGACCCGTGCACAGCCGCACGAGGGTGTCGGCGACGACCTTCCTAGTGTCACCGAGTTCGCCGAAGCTGAGCTTGGAGAGGGCCAGGCGCGGGCCGGCGGCGGGCGTGGCCTTGCCCTCGCTGGGCGGAAGCAGCACGAGCATGTGCCCACGCTAGTGGGACGATCCCTGACCAGGGCGGCCTCAGTACCGCGCGTGCCCATGCTTCTTGGCGCCCGCGCGGTAGATGGGGGCGAGGAGCAGTGCCGCGGCGAGAGAGAGGGCCGCACCTGCCAGCGTCGCCAGCAGCCGCGAGGTGGCGACTTCGGTGAAGTCACTCGAACTCCCTGCCAGGAGCACGATGGCGGGAGTGAGAAGGGCGGTGAAGAACCAGTAGGGATACTTCGGGTTCATCGCCACGATGACCGCGATGACCATGAGGGCTGCCCCCACGATGATCTCCACGGTCGACCAGGGCAGCAGGAGGTGGATGACGTAGGCACCGATGACGCCGATGACGGTGCCCACGGCACGCTGCCCGGTGCGGCGGAAGGAGTCTTGGAGGTACGGCTGGAAGACGAGTACGACGGTGAGGATGAACCAGCCTCCGGCATGGCCCCAGTCGGTGGCGACGGAGATCCCTGCGGCGATTCCTGTAAGGATGGTCAGGACGATGGCATAGGCCCATACGCGCGGCCAGATCTCGAGCTGCGGTGGCGCCTTGGGCATCTTTTTGCCGAGGAACGACCCGACCGCCGCGCCCCACAGCGCGGCGGCGAGGCTTGCGGCCCCCAGCAGGAGCGGCTGGATGGGCAGGTCTGTGGTGGTGGTCGGTGGAACGCAGACGACGAACCCCACCGTGATGGGAACCAGGACGAGGTTCTTCGAACGCCCCCATCGACATGCGAGGCCGACAAGGAGTGCCGTGGCGGCCATGACGAGAGCGGCCAGGAGCGGATCGCCCGCGACAGTTGCGGCGAGGGTGCTGCCGACCGCGAGGCCTCCGGCCGCGAAAAGCGCCGTGCGCACATCGGCGAGAAGGGCGGGGAGGAGGCTCGCCATCACAGGGAGGATGAGCGCTCCCGCGAGGGTCGACTGACCGAGGGCGTTGGCGATGATGGGCGGCACCGCCATGGCGACGGTCATCGCCACCAGGATCACCCCGATGCCTATCGACTTCTTCACCACGTACCTCCCCGCCGCACCCTAGACCGAGAGCCACACCAGGGGCTGCGAACCCGGGGGTACCCTGGAGGCGCGGCGGACGAGCCGACCGGGTGATCGCGGCGCTGATTCCATCAGCGTCGAGGAAAGTCCGGGCTCCACAGGGCAGGGTGGTGGGTAACGCCCACCCGGGGTGACCCGCGGGAAAGTGCCACAGAGATGAGACCGCCGGCGGCAACGCCGGTAAGGGTGAAACGGCGGTGTAAGAGACCACCAGCACCGCAGGTGACTGCGGTGGCTCGGCAAACCCCACCCGGAGCTAGACCAAGTGGATCGCAAGATCCAGGCAGGAGAGCGGCCCGCTCGCCAATCCTGCTGGTAGGTCGCACGAGGCCATCGGCAACGGTGGTCCCAGAGGGATGATCGCCCCTCGCTCACGCGAGGACAGAACCCGGCTTACAGGTCGACTCGTCCGCCGCCCTGTCGCGTTGGGCTATGCGGACTCGGCGCCGGCGTCGCGCGCCATCTTGATCAGACGCGCGATCTGCTTGTCGAAGGCCTTCGCGACGTCGCGCGCCCCTGCGGACTTCACCAGCACGATCGGCTCCCCGGTGCTCTCCGCCTGCTGGAGGGCCACCCGCTCGGGGATGGACGGCTTCAGCACGGCCCCCGGGCCATGGATCGCAATGAGCTCGCGCTTGCGGTAGCGATGCTCATCGGTCTTCTCGCGCATGCGATTGACGATGATGCCGGCGAAGCGCAGATCGGGGTTGACGGTCGTGCGGATTTCGTTGATCTCGTCGATGGCGCGCTCGGCGCCCTGGGCTCCGAAGTAGGACGGTGTCGTCACGACGACGGCCAGCCGCGAGGCGGCGAGGGCTTCGCGGGTCAAGGCCCCCAGTGACGGGGGACAGTCGATGACGACGACGTCGTAGCCCTCGAGTCGCTTCATCGCGCGGGCCAGCTTGGGTGCGAAGCCGCGCTTGCCGGTCCAGGCGTCGAAGCGGATGAGCTCCGCGTCGCTGCCGACGACATCCACGCGCCCCTCCTTGAAGGACCACGCTGTCTTGGTCACCGCTCCCTGGAGCGTCTCGGCGGTGGGCGCGGCGAGGACGGATGCCGCATGGGCACGGCCGTGTCGCGCCTGGAGGATCGATGTGGCATTGCCCTGTGGGTCGAGGTCGATGACGAGGACCTTGAGCCCGCGCTTGGCCGCGGCCCCCGCGAGTCCGAGAGCCACGGATGTCTTGCCGACCCCGCCCTTGAGGCTCAGCACGCTGATGGCGATCACGGGCCCAGTGTGTCGGGCCGCGTGCTCGGGCGCACCCCCGCCCCGCGAATTCATCCCCCTTTTCCTGGAATTCATGCGCGGGGGAGGCTCGCCGGATGGACGCCGTGAGGCAGTCCCGGCAATAGGGGACTACCCGAAATCGGTCACCCGGTGGGGGTTGCCGCTCCTGTCATACGTCGTCCAGGGGCCCACCTGCTCGCCCTGGGCAAAGCGCCCTGAGCGCAGACGCGACCCATCTCGCCGGTAGAACTCCCAGGCGCCGTGCATCTCGCCGTTCTTGATCCGACCCCGGTGCTTGAGGAAGCCGTTGTCGTAGAAGGCCTTCGTCACGCCTGAGGCCTTCGGGTAGGTGGCGTTGATCTCGTCGATGCGTGCCCGCACGACTGTCCTCAGGGCGGCAAGGGGAGGACCGGTGTCACGCGGGAGGTGAATCGTGCCCTTGGTTGTGACGTAGTCGGGCAGGGCTGTGCGCATCGCCTTGACGACACCGGCACCGGGAAAGAGGCTGTTGTGCTCCGCGAAGCCGCTGAAGCTGAGCACGAGGTCGCCATCGATGCGGTAGCTGGGCATGCCCCACGCGAGGACCTCATCGGCTCCGGGAAGGAGCTTGCGCAGTGACGTGCGAATTGTCTCCAGGGCTCGGCGCTGCGGGGGCGGGAAGGCGGCGAGGTGGTCTCGGATGGCGGCCGCATCAGGCGGAGTCATCGGCGCCCTCGCAGTTAGCCCCTTCCGAGGGTCGCAGGCGCTCGGTCACCTTGGCGCAGAGGCGACCCAACTCTGCGAACTCGTCGGGGGTCAGCACGTCGACAAGGTGCTCGCGGACGCTCGCGACGTGCATCGGGGCACTGGCCACGAGGAAATCCCAGCCCCGTGGCGTGAGCACGGCGAAGTAGCCGCGTCGATCTTCCGAGCAGGGCTCACGGTCCACGAATCCGGCGTCGGTGAGTCGGTCCACCTGGTGGGAGAGCCGACTGCGCGAAGACAGGGTGCGATCGGCGAGTTCGCTCATCCTGAGACGACGATCGGGGGATTCGGAGAGATAGACGAGGATCTCGTAGTCGGCAAGCGAGATACCGGCCTCGTCCTGCAGGTCGCGGCTGAGCCGATCAGGAAGCAGCAGGGACGCGGCAATCCACGCCCGCCACGCGGCCTGCTCGTCGTCGCTGAGCCAGCGCGTCATGCCTCATCCGCCTCTGCCTTCTGGGGCGTCCTCATCACGGACCCGTCATCTGCCAGATTCGCACGCCGCCCAAGATCCCCGCCGTATTGGGCACGATCACGCCCTTGGGTCCCACGTCAGCCGGGTCCAGGCGCTGGGCGTTGCCCCCGCCGACGTAGATCCTGTCGAAGAAGAGCATGTCGTGGAAGCACTCGATCGCCCTGTGCACCTGGGGCCGCCAGCGCTTCGTGCCGATCTCATGACGGCGAGCCTCGCCCAGTGCGATGTCGAAGGTCATGCCCTTGCGGAAAGGCCCATGGGAGAGATCGAAGTGGGGCAGCAGGATGCCGTCGTTGAAGAGCGCCGTGCCCACGCCGGTCCCGAGGGTCATGACGAATTCCACGCCGTGCCCCTCCACGACAGCGGCCCCTTGCATGTCCGCGTCGTTGACGACGACGGTGGGCAGATTGAAGGCGTGCGCCAGGGCGTCGGCGAGGTGGAAGCCGCTCCACTGATGGACGAGATCGGGGTCGGCTGGCCCGCCGTACTCCCTGCGCGAGAAGGCGGGCACCTCCAAGACGATGCCGTGACGCACCAGGCCGGGGAAACCCACCGACACCCGGAGGTAGCCGCTCAGGGGCGCGGTGAGGTCCTTGAGGGGTTGGACGAGCAGTGGCGGTGGGCAGGGGTACGGCGTCGGGATCTTCACGCGGTCGCTCACCATCACGCCTTGGGAGTCGACTACCGCGGCCTTGAGTCCGGTGCCGCCGATGTCGATGCCGAGGGTGAGCACATCGTGGGGCCAAGACGTGGGAAAGGCGGTCGTGGGAAAGGTGGTCATAGTCTCTCGCGTCGCTCAGGGGAGGGTAAGGATGTCGCTGCCGGTGTCGGTGACGAGGATGGTGTGCTCGAACTGCGCGGTGAGCCGAAGATCGCGCGTCACCACGGTCCAGCCGTCGTCCCAGATCTCGTAGTCGTAGGTCCCCAGTGTGATCATGGGTTCGATCGTGAAGGTCATGCCCGGCTCCATGATCGTGTCGTAGCGCGCATCGTCGTAGTGGGGGATGACCAGGCCGCTGTGGAACGCCGTCCCGATTCCGTGACCGGTGAAGTCGCGGACGACGCCGTACCCGAATCGCTTGGCGTAGCTCTCGATCACCCGGCCGATGACGTTGATGGGGCGTCCGGGCGCGACGGCCTTGATGGCTCGCATGGTCGCCTCGTGGGTGCGCTCGACGAGGAGGCGCGCTTCCTCGCTCACCTCACCGACGAGGAAGGTGGCGTTGGTGTCGCCGTGCACGCCACCGATGAAGGCCGTGATGTCGATGTTGCAGATGTCGCCATCGATCAGGACTGTCGAGTCGGGGATCCCGTGGCAGATGACCTCATTGAGCGAGGTGCACAGGGACTTGGGGAATCCGCGGTAGCCCAGAGTGGAGGGGTAGGCGCCGTGGTCGAGGAGGAATTCATGCCCGATCCGGTCGAGATCGTCCGTGGTCACCCCGGGGGCGACCGCCCGCCCCACCTCCGCCAGGGCCTGTCCGGCGATCCGACCCGCCACCCGCATGCGCTCGATGGTCTCGGCGTCCTTGATCTCCGAGCCGACGAATCTCTCCGGGGCTGGCCGGTCGACGTACTCCGGCCGGGCAATTTCGGCCGGGACACTGCGGCGGGGCGACTGGATCCCAGGCACGAGCGGGTCCCGCGTGACGGTCATGCGGGGAGTCTAGGTGTGCGGCGGCGAGGACGCCCGCGCCGCTAGGGTGGACTCGCCCGCGTCAGGCGAGGCGCGAGGGAGGGAGTCGACGTGGATCTGGGACTCGATGGCGAGGACCTGTGGTGGTACAACCTGCGCACCCAGAAGGTGGAGCAGGGACAGGGAGACCCCAACTCCGAGCGTATGGGCCCGTACCTCACGCGCGCGGAGGCGGAGTCGGCCCTAGAGCGGGCGCATGCCCGGACCGAAGCCTGGGACGCCGAGGACGACTGAGATAGCAGCGCTCCCGCCAAGCTGGACGGGGCCAGCGCACTGAGCCAGGAATGCACGAAGGCCCGCACCTTTCGGTGCGGGCCTTCGTGCTGAACAGGTCTAGCGCTTGCGCGCAGGAGCCCGCTTGGCGGTGCGCTTGCGCGCGGGTGCCTTGCGAGCGACCTTCTTGGCAGCGGCCTTCTTCGGCGCAGCCTTCTTGGCAACGCGCTTGCGCGCGGGTGCCTTGCGGGCGGCCTTCTTCGGCGCGGCCTTCTTGGCAGTGCGCTTGCGCGCAGGTGCCTTCT
>CAZLMT010000014.1:2264-29376 GCA_964560615.1 uncultured Actinomyces sp. | reverse complement strand
CTCGACCACCTTGACGATCGCCTCGGACTCGCCCTGGGCTCGAAGGACAGCAGCTTGCGCATCGCCTTCAGCACGCAGCACCGCCGCGGTCTTCTCGCCCTCGGCCGTGAGGATCGCCGACTGCTTCTCGCCCTCGGCCGTGAGGATGGCGGCACGCTTGTCGCGCTCAGCGCGCATCTGCTTCTCCATCGACTCCTGCACGCTGCGGGGCGGATCGATGGCCTTGATCTCGACGCGGTTGACCCGGATGCCCCACTTGCCCGTCGCCTCGTCGAGCACTCCGCGCAGCTGGGCGTTGATGCTGTCACGCGAGGTCAGGGTCTCCTCGAGATCCATGGAGCCGATGACATTGCGCAGGGTCGTCACAGTGAGCTGCTCGATACCCATGAGGTAACTGGCGATCTCATACGTCGCCGCCTTGGGATCGGTGACCTGGAAGTAGATGACCGAGTCGATGCTCACGACGAGGTTGTCCTCGGTGATGACCGGCTGCGGTGGGAAGGAGACGACCTGCTCACGCAGGTCAACCCGCGCGCGGACCTTGTCGACGACGGGGATCACGAAAGCCAGTCCGGCGTTGAGGGTGCGGTGATAACGGCCCAGGCGCTCGACGATGCGGGCGTGCGCCTGCGGCACGACCTTGACCGTCGAGGCGATGAGTGCCACCGCGACCACCGCCACGACGATGGCGGCAATGAGTGCTTCCATGATCCCTCCCGACTAGCCAGCGACAAGGGCGGTCGCCCCGTCGATCTCAAGCACCTGCACGCGCTGCCCCACGACGAAGGCACTCTGACCGTCGTAGGCACGCGCGGACCACACCTCGCCCGCGAGCTTGATCCGGCCGTCCGTGCCATCGACGACCTCGAGCACGACCGCTTCGGCACCCACGAGCGCCGCGACGCCGGTGCGCACCGCGCGCGGCGTGCGCATGTGACGGCGAGCAATGGGTCGGACCACTCCCAGGAGGGCCACCGACACGAGCGCAAAGACGCCCACGGACAGGGCGGGTGGTGCCCCCAGCGCTGACGCAAGGCCGCCCGCAGCCGCGCCTCCATCGCCACCCCGACCCGGGTCATGACCCGCCGGTAATGACCTCAGCGACCGCAAGCACGCCCGCGGCGATAATCCACCACACCCACGCGTCCATGAATCCACGTTACGTCGATATGGACCCAATGGCGAGTCAGAGACCGTCCCGCGACTGAATCAGGACTTGGCGACAGGCGAATCGATGAGTTGGCCGGTGACGTCATCGATCGTCGACTCATCGCCGGTGATCGGGGAAATGGGGATGCGCACAGGGGCTGACGCCAGTTCGACGAGCTGGCGCATGTTGACCTGGCGCAAGCGCTGATCGCCATAGCTCCTCCACGCATAGGTCAACTCGTGGGCATCGCGCACCACGGTCATCTGGGTGAAGTCGCTCGTGTCTCCGACCTTGGCGGCGCCCATCGGGATGTCGAAGACGTTGAGCAGGTGGAAGAGCTCCTGGACCCCGTCGATCGTCGTGGCCGGCGTCGGGTGATTGGCCCCGAAGAATGCGGCCCGGACGAAGCGGCTCGGCGGGGAGTAGTCGCCCGGAAGGCCGAGACCGCCGCTGCCCATGCCCGTCGCCGTCACCGTCGTGCCGAACACGGTGCTCTGCTGGACGGTCTCCGGCGAGATGTTCATGTACTGCGTGAGGTTGAGCAGGTGGAAGGGCAGGTCCGGTGAGTTGGTGAACGCACCCGTGGGGTTCTCGGTGACCTGCAGCGAGCCGGCATGGATCGGCTCCACGGCCACATGCCGGCCCTGGGCATCAATGAGTTGGAAGTGAAGCGGCGGGGCTACCGGTCCCCAGCCGTTGACCGGGACATCCACGACCGTGATCTCCGCAATCGCCGCGAGCGCCTCATCGATCGTGCTGCACGTGGTCAGGATGTAGTGGGTGACATCGGTAGCGTTGAGCGACTGTGCGGCATCGACCGTGGCGGGGTCGGCGTACGCCGCCTGGCCGGCGAAGTAGAAGGCTCCCGCCATGAGGCCGGCATCATTGACACCGTCCATGATGGACAACGCCCCGAATGTCGCCGTGCCGAGGACGGCATGCGTCGTGGTCCATGCCTTGCCCGTGCCCTTGGGCAGCACCGAGGCCGCCTGGGTCCCGACGGGGAGGAAGAGCACGTCGTATTCGAGAAGGAAACCGAACTCGGCCGTGCGACCCGCGACCACGCCGTCGGCGCACTCCAGCTTGATTCCCGTGCACATAGCCTCTCCTCACTCCGGTGCTCGGAGGCTATCGGGACAGCACCGAACGGGCGAGCAACCTGAGGGCTTGCCCTCGGTGACTAATGGCGTCCTTCTCGTGAGGGCGCAATTCGGCAGTCGTAAGTGCGTAGGCCTGCGGGATGAAGATGGGGTCGTAGCCGAAGCCGTTGCTGCCCCGCGCGTCGCGAGCCAGAGAGCCCTCGAGGACACCCTCCACGACGTGCTCCCCAACGTTGGGGACCACCCAGGCAGCCGCGCACACGAACTGCGCGCCACGGCGCGAGTCGGGCACCTCGGACATCTGCGCGAGCAGGAGCGCGAGATTGGCAGTGTCGTCACCATGCCGACCCGACCACCGAGCGGAGAGCACACCCGGCATGCCGTGAAGCGCGTCGACGCACAGCCCTGAGTCGTCAGCGATGGCCGGAAGTCCCGTCACCTCCGCCGCAGATCGCGCCTTAAGGAGCGCATTTCCGGCGAACGTCGACTCCGTCTCCGCGACATCGGGCGCATGATCCGGCAGCGGGATCAACTCAATGTCGACGCCCTCGGCACGCAGGATGCGCGAGACCTCGTCGACCTTGTGGTCATTGCGCGTGGCGAGAACGACGCGCATAGTCACGACGACAGTGCGGCCCGCTGAAGCGCGGTGAGCTCCGCGCAACCCGAGGCGGCAAGATCGAGGAGTGCGTCGAGCAGTCGGCGGTCGAAGGGCTCGCCCTCTGCCGTGCCCTGCACCTCGACGTAGGTCCCGCTGCCGGTCATGACGACATTCATGTCGGTCTGGGCGCGGACGTCGTCGTCGTAGTGCAGGTCGAGTCGAGGCTCGCCGTCGATGATGCCGACGCTCACTGCGGCGACGGGTCGCCCTTCACATGACCCTGCTGCTTCGCCCATGCGATCGCATCCGCGAGGGCAAGGTAGGCACCCGTGATAGCCGCCGTGCGCGTGCCGCCGTCGGCCTGGAGGACATCACAGTCCAAGACGATGGTGTTCTCGCCAAGGGCCTCCATGTCGATGACCGCCCGGAGGCTGCGTCCGATGAGACGTGAGATCTCCTGGGTGCGGCCGCCCAGGCGGCCCTTCACCGACTCACGGTCGCTGCGCGTGTTGGTCGATCGCGGGAGCATGGCGTACTCCGCCGTGACCCAGCCGCGGCCGGAGTCCTTCAGCCAGCGGGGCACCCCGGGGGTGAAGCTCGCTGTGCATAGAACTCGGGTGCGGCCGAAACTCACCAGGGTCGAGCCCTCGGCCTGGTCGAGCCAGCCGCGCTCGAAGGTGACGGGGCGAAGTTGGGCCGAATCCCGGCCATCGGATCGCGTGCTCATGGGATGCGACCCTAGGCCACACCTCACCACTTCCCCACTGTCGGGGCAATTGTGCGGCTGAGTGCGAGTGAGACTCGCACTCAGCCGCACAATTCGGAGCCAATGCCGCTCGGGGCCGCACGCGGCCCACCCCCTGTCGGGCGAGGCTTACGCCAGGTCGATGACGAGGCCGCTCGAGGCCAGCATGATCTCGCCGTCGAAGCCCGGGCCTGCCTCGGCCAGCGTCGCCTGTGGGTCATTCCATGCGACGAGGTGCGTGAGCACGAGCAGCCGCACACCGGCGGCCTGCGCGTGCTCGGCGGCTTGGCGAGCCGTGAGGTGCACACCGGGAGCGGGCTGCGCGTCGACGCAACTGGCTTCGAAGAGGGCGACATCGGCGCCTCGAGCGAGCTCAATCAATGCAGGCGTGTCGGCGGTGTCGCCGGAGTACGCGATGGCGTGTCCTTCGACGGACACGCGAAATCCGTAGGCCTCCACGGGGTGATTGACGCGAGCCGCGGTGACGGTGAAGGGCCCGATGGCGTGCTCTCCCTCGACCAGATCGTGGAAGTCGAACTCGCGCGTCATGCCCGGCTCCTCCGCGAGGTCATAGGCACGGGCTAGGCGCTGAGCGGTGCCCTGAGGACCCCACACCGGAATGCGCGGACGAGGCCCCATGGGGTGATAGCGCTGTGCGACGTAGAGACCACACATGTCAAGGACGTGGTCGGCGTGCAGGTGCGAGAGGACGATCGCGTCGACGTCGGTCAGCGCGACGTGCTGCTGCAGGACACCAAGTGCACCATTGCCGAGGTCGAGGACGAGCCGGAAGCCTTCGTGCTCGAGCAGGTAGCACGAGGCGGGCGAGTCGGGACCCGGGAAGGAGCCGGCGCAGCCGATCACCGTGAGGCGCACGCCTGCAGCCTAGGCGCGCTCGACGATGCCGATCTCCGGGCCCAGGAATCGAGCCCCGAGCGCGGCGAACGCAGCGGGGTCCCCCGTCGCAAAGAAGCGGTGCTGCGGCTCCGGCAACGCAGGATCGCGCACGAGCCCGTGCTCAGCGAGCGTGCGGTAGACGTCCTTGGCAGTCTCCTCCGCACTCGACACGAGTGTGACGCCATCGCCCATGACGTAGGAGATGACGCCGGTGAGGAGCGGGTAGTGGGTGCAGCCGAGGACGAGGGTGTCGATCTCGGCATCCTGCAGGGGGGTCAGGTAATCGCGCGCGACCGCGAGCAGCTCATCTCCTCCGGTCACCCCCGACTCGACGAACTCGACGAACCGCGGGCACGCCTCGCTCGTGATCTCGAGGTGCGGAGCCGCCGCGAAGGCATCGTCGTAGGCGCGTGACGTGATGGTCGCCTGCGTGCCGATCACGCCGATCCGGCCGCAGCGCGTCGCACTCACCGCGCGGCGTACCGCCGGATGCACGACCTCGACCACGGGGATGTCGTAGCGCTCACGCGCATCTCGCAACACAGCAGCACTCGCAGAGTTGCAGGCGATCACCAGCATCTTGACGCCGGAGGCGACGAGGTGGTCCATGACGTCGAGTGCGTACGCGCGGACCTCAGCAATAGGCAGCGGCCCATAGGGGCCGCGCGCTGTGTCACCGACGTAGAGGATCGGCTCATGCGGGAGTTGATCGAGCACGGCGCGCGCGACGGTGAGGCCGCCAACGCCAGAATCGAAGATCCCGATGGGGCGGCCGTCGCTCATGCCCAGACCGTGCCCTCGAGACGGTCCTCGGCGTCGTCGATCGTGCCCTCGTAGGCCCCGGTAGAGAGGTACTTCCAGCCGCCGTCGCACACGATGAAGGCAATGTCTGCGGACTCCCCCGCCTTGACCGCCTTGTTGGCCAGGCCGAGAGCGGCGTGCAGGATCGCACCCGTCGAGATGCCCGCGAAGATCCCCTCCTGGTCGAGCAACTCACGCGTGCGCTTGAGGGCATCACGCGGCCCCACCGAGTAGCGCGTCGTGAGGACGCTCGGGTCGTAGAGCTCGGGCACGAATCCCTCATCGAGGTTGCGCAGGCCGTAGACGAGCTCGCCGTAGCGGGGCTCGGCCGCGACGATCTGCACGTCGGGCTTGTGCTCGCGCAGGTAGCGGCCCGCCCCCATGAGCGTGCCCGTGGTCCCCAGGCCCGCGACGAAGTGGGTGATCGTCGGCAGGTCGGCGAGGATCTCCGGACCCGTCGTCGCGTAGTGCGCCTCGGCATTGGCCGGGTTGCCGTACTGGTAGAGCATCACCCAGTCGGGATGCTCCTGAGCCATGCGCCGAGCCACGCGGACCGCCTCATTGGATCCGCCGGCCCCGGGTGAGTAGACGATCTCCGCACCCCACATGCGCAGGACCTGGGTGCGCTCCGCCGATGTGTTCTCCGGCATGACGCACACGAGCTTGTAGCCCTTGAGCCGCGCGGCCATCGCGAGCGAGATGCCGGTGTTGCCGCTCGTGGGCTCGAGAATCGTGCAGCCGGGAGTGAGAAGTCCATCCTTCTCTGCCTGCTCGATCATGCGCAGAGCTGCGCGGTCCTTCACCGAGCCCGTCGGATTGCGGTCCTCGAGCTTGGCCCACAGCCGCACGTCTTCGCTCGGCGACATACGCGGCAAGCCCACCAGCGGGGTATTGCCGACCGAGTCGAGCAGCGAGTCGTAGCGCATGGCGCGCGGGCTCAGCCGCCGGCGACGGCGGGGAGGATCGTGACGGAGTCGCCGTCGGCGACCCCCGTGTCGAGTCCGCCGAGGAAGCGGACGTCCTCGTCGTTGAGGTAGACGTTGATGAATCTGCGAAGGCCCTGCTCGTCGACCAAGCGCTCCGCGATGCCGGGGTATCGGGAATCGAGATTGGCGATGAGGGCGCGGAGATCGGCGCCTTCACCGGCGACGTTCTTCTCGCCTCCGGTGTAGGGGCGCAGGATGGTAGGGATGCGGACCTCGACGGACATGGGGGTCAGCCTAGGCGACGATCTCGATCGGCTCCTCTGAGACCACCCCGTCCACGATCCGGAAGGAGCGCACCTCCACGGGGCCCTCCTCTGAGCCGCACTCCCGGGTGGAGACCAGGACATAGTGCGCACCCGGCTCGGAGGCGTAGGAGATATCCGTCCGTGAGGGGTAGGCCTCGGTGGCGGTGTGCGAGTGGTAGATCACCACCGGCTCCTCATCCCGGTCATCCATCTCCCGGTAGAGCCGCAGGAGGTCAGCGGAGTCGAACTCGTAGAAGGTCGGCGAGCGGGCCGCATTGACCATGGGGATGAAGCGCTCGGGGCGGTCGGCGCCCTCGGGGCCAGCGATGACGCCGCAGGCCTCATCGGGGTGGTCCGCACGGGCATGGGCCACCATCGCGGCGACGAGTCCCTCTCGGATCGTGAGCATGGGCCCAGCGTAGGTGGCCCATTTTCGCACCCCTGGGGGTCCCTAAATCGCGCCATGCATGGTTCAACTTGCGCGGTGGGTGAACCCGGAGGACAGTCCGCTGCATACGGCGCCCCGGAGGCGCTGCAAAGCGGCGCATCGGGCGCCTCGAGAAAGGGGTACCGCGTGGAGGTCGTAGAGACTCTCACCAACGCTCAGTTCCAAACGGTCTACAACATCTTGTCGCTCGCCCTGGCGTCCATGGCAGCGACGACCGTCTTCTTGCTCGCGGTGACGCCTCGCGTCCTGCCGCGCTACCGACTCGCGCTTGTCGTCTCGGCCATGGTCTGCTTCATCGCCGCCTACCACTACATGCGCATCTTCGATTCGTTCTCCGATGCCTACGTCGCAGTGGGCGTTGGCACTCCTGGTGTTGCAGAGGTCTTCGAGCTCGTCAAGGGTGACGGCTTCAACGAGGGCTACCGCTACGTCGACTGGCTGCTCACCGTGCCGCTCCTGCTCTTCGAAACGGTGGCCGTCCTCGCACTCCCCGCAGCCGTTCGTCGCTCGCTGCTGTGGAAGCTCATCCCGGCTTCGGCCCTCATGATCATTCTGGGCTACCCGGGCGAGGTCACCGCCGACATGGCTGGCAAGGCCATCTGGGGTGCGCTCTCGACCATTCCGTTCATCTACATCCTCTATGTGCTCTTCGTCGAACTCAGCCGAGCGGCCAAGAGCCAGCCCAACCAGGTCGGCAAGGAGCTCGCGGGCCTGCGCTGGCTGCTGCTGGCGACATGGGGCGTCTACCCGATCTCCTACGCCTTCCCCATGATCGGGCTGGACGGAGCGGATGCCTTCGTTTACCGCCAGATCGGCTACTCGCTGGCGGACGTGCTTGCCAAGTGTCTCTACGGCCTGCTCATCTTCAAGATCGCTCGCATCAAGTCCATGGACGACAGCCCGGAGTTCGCGGACGCGGAGATGAAGGAAGCTCCCTCCAGCAAGTAGAAGTCTGGGACCACACAGGAGCGGCGGGGCCTCGTGGCCCCGCCGCTCCTGTGTGTCAGGGCATGGCGGCCGTCAGGGCATCAGCGCGCGGACCAGCGTCTCCTGCAGGTAGGTCAGCCAGTCGTACACGTGGAAGGTGGCGGCGCGGGGATCGTCGTCCGGCAACTCAGCGAGTTCGGCCATCCCCTCCTCGGTCACGCCGAGCCGGGTGCCCAATGCCAGGCGCACGTCGTTGAGCGCTCCGAGCCACGCCCCCGCCTCGTCGGCGCTCACCGTGACCTTGTCCCCCGATCGGCGCAGGGTGTCGAGCGCCGTGGCAGCGTGTGCCAACTTGGTCTCCCGCAGGGACCTTTCGGTGAAGCGACGGAACTGAGCAGATGAGTCGGCGTCGTCAAGGTAGGCATCAGGGAAGAGGCGCGCGAGTGCAGGATCATCCGGCCGCGCGGCATCCGGATCGAGTCCGACAAGACTGACGAGCGGATCTTCGTCCTCTGCTCCTTCGGGGGTGACGAACTCCACGAGCTGCTCCAGCAGGGTCGTCAGCAGACCCTTCTCGACCACATCGACCCGGAGCACGATCCGGCCGGTCGCCGTGCGGCGGAATCCGTGCACGCTCACTTGTCGTCCTTGGCGAGCGTCGCCCATAGGCCGTAGGAGTGCATGGCAGCGACGTCGCGCTCCATCTCCTCACGCGAGCCCGACGAGACGACCGAGCGCCCGTCCTGGTGGACCTGCATCATCAGCTTCTCGGCCTTCTCACGCGAGTAGGGGAAGTAGGTCATGAAGACGTAGGTGACGTAGGACATGAGGTTGACCGGGTCGTTCCAGACGATCGTGATCCACGGAGTATCCGTCGCGGCGACCTCATCTACCTCGGGTCGCTCAACCTCCGTCGGTGCCGTTGTCACGGCCCCAGGGTACGGCGAGCCGTCAACCGACGGTGATCACGAGGCGAGCAGAGACCCCCTGAGCCAGGGTGGCCGACGCCGGAACCAGGAGGCGGTAGGAGGCTTCCCCCGCCACGGTCGGCTTCACGGTGGCGCTCACGCTGCCCCCCTGACCAGTCGACGTCGCCGCTACATCACGCCAGGCACCCGAGGCACTGCGCCGCTGCACCGTCACGCTCATGCCCTCGCTGCCGGGGGCAACCGTGCCGGTGATGATCACCGGCGTACCGACCGCCACCTTGGTCGCGCTGGCCTTTGCGGTCACGGCGTAGCGCACGTTCGTGGTGGCCGGCTCGCTCTCACCGCTCGCACGCGACCATGAACCCTCGACCGAGACAGTCCAGGATCCGCTGGCCTCGGCCGGGACCTTGAAGACGCCCTTGCCTTCGGCGTCGAGTGTGATCGACGTGACCTTGGCCCTGGTGGACGAGCCACCCTGCGGCTCGAAGTAGAGCGTGGCCTGTGCATCCTTCGCGGCGCCCTTCCGCGATTCCGTGCTCACGCGCACGGCGACCGTGCGGCCGTAGGACGTGGCCTTGGGTGCCCTGACGGTCACCTTCGTCGTGGCGGGAGCGATCTCGCGACCGTAGTCGGCGAGTCGGGAGTAGAAGTCGCTGGTGACCGTGCCGAAGTCCCAGACGGCGATGCCGCCGATCTTGAGCTCGGGCACGATCGTGGCGCGGCTCAGGGCCGACCGCGTGTCGGCGAACCAGACTCGGCGCTTGACATCGCAGGTGCGATCCTTCTTGTCGACCTTGCCGGCGGTCGGCAGCCAGTAGTCAAAACTCCACTCGCCGGACTTGGCATCCCACACGGGCTCGACCTTCTCGCGGGCAGCGATGTCACGCGCCGACATGGGCGTGACGGTCGTGCGCGCAGGAGTCGTCGCCGGCTTCCATCCCGCCGGGCAATCGGCATCGACCGACCAGCCCGTGCCCACCTGCAGCGGCCAGTTTCGGCCGTACTGCGGGGCACCAACCCACACGCGATCGGCGTACTGCTCGCCCACCTGCTGCACCGCGCTCTTGGCCACAAGTGTGGCCCAGTCGTTGGGACCGATCGGTCCTGGCACGCTCCAGCTGTAGTCGTAGGTCATGATGTTGAGGCGATCGACGTAGGGCGCAATCTCATCCCAGGCGTAGACCCAGTAGCCGGTGCCGGGATTGGGTGCGCCCGAGCCCAAGAACGGTGGCACACCACCCGGCACGGTTGCCCACAGCGTGAGTCCCTTGGCGTGGAGCTGCTCGGAGAGTTCCTTGATCATGGCGACCCAGCGCGGCTTGGTAGCCGCCCACGAGTCACGCCCGTCATGGAACGCGAAGACCTCCCAGTCGAGGTCAATGCCATCGACACCGGCCTTGACGGCGTAGTCGGTGATGAGCTTGGCGTAGGCCTTGCGGTTCTTGGCTGAGGCGAGGTAGGCACTCAGTTCGCCCTTGCTCGCAGACCCGAGATCGGTGATGGATGCGTTGACCTTCATGCCGGCTGCCTGGAGGGCCTTGCGCTGCCGGTCGAACTTCGGCGTGGTCCACGGAGTGGCCCACCCGGAATCAAGGCAGTCCCCCCAGTCGCCCTTCTTGTCGTAGTCGCCGTTGTCGTAGAGGCAGAGGGGGTTCTTCTCG
The DNA here is from genome assembly GCA_964560615.1 of uncultured Actinomyces sp. Taxonomy (GTDB): domain Bacteria; phylum Actinomycetota; class Actinomycetes; order S36-B12; family S36-B12; genus Mxb001. The sequence goes on along the minus strand of CAZLMT010000014.1, from coordinate 18,886 downwards.
CCCTGGAAGGACCACCAGAACATCGCCACCTCGCCGACGACACCGTCAGCGGAGCTGGTCATCTGCTGAATCGCGACGTCCGAAGCCCACCAGCCGAACCAGCCCGAGACGATCGGTCGCGGAGCCTCTGCCGCGACAGCCGGAGGAGCAGCCACGAGCGTGGCAGCCGCGACCGCAGCCGAGGCGATGAGGGCGGTGATCCCGCGCAGGCGCATGGCGCTCCCTTCGATTCACTCCAGGCTACGTCGGGTGTCGCGCCGAGTGGCTCAACCGAACGGTCCGCCATGGGGATTCCCAGGGCGATCTGCATCACATCCGGGGTGACGGTCAGCCGAGGGCGCGGGCGATCTCCTGAGCCGCCCGCGCGACACGGGGCCCGACCTCCTCGGGAGGGGCGGCCAGGGCCACACCCACGGCCGCCTCTACGCCGGGGATGCCGAGGACGGGGGCTGCAATGCCGCTGCTGCCCGGGGACTCCCCGGTGGTGACCACCCACGGCGGGTCGAGGGGCCGGCCCGCCGCGGTGCGCGCAGCGAGCACGGCGCGCCCAGCCGCACCGAGTTCCAGCGGGATGCGCGAGCCCAGGCGATAGGCGACGTGTACGTCGGAGCGGGGGGGTTCGGCCACTGCGACGGCGAGGAGATCCTGCCCGTCGACGACGCCGAGATAGGCGGTGGCGCCGATGCCCTCGGCGAGTCGGCGGAGGACGGGCATCGCGGCATCACGCAGGAGGGGCTGGACCTGCCGGGCGAGCGAGAGTACGGCGAGTCCGAGTCGGCAGCGGCCATCGGTGCCGCGCCGCACCAGGCCATGCTGCTCGAGGGTGACGATGAGCCGGTAGACGACGGTGCGACTCACCCCGAGGGCCGCCGCGACTTCCGTCACGGTGAGACCCTCGGGGGAGTCGGCAAGCACCGAGAGGACCCGAAGCCCCCGATCGAGGGTTTGCGAGGTCTCCTTCGGCATGAGGCGCTAGGCCGCGGCTTTCTTGGCGAGCGACTTGAGCTGGAACGACGAGATGATCTCGAAGATGCCGAGCACGACGAGCCAGATGCCGGCGATCCAGACGAAGATCCCCACCGCCCACGGATTGATGAGCAGGACGACACCGGCGAGCATGTAGACGATGCCCGAGAAGATCGCCCAGCCCTTGCCCTCAGAGACAGACGAAGAGTTGACGAGCTGGAGGATGCCGGAGAAGAGGAACCACACGCCGACGAAGATGCCGAAGATCTCGACCTTCTCCTCCGGGCCGAAGCGGAACATCAGCAGGCCGAGGAGGATGCCGATAATGCCGGAGATGATGAGCAGCGCGCGGTAACCACCGGGCAGACCGTGCGCGAAAGCCCGCACGAGCGACACGATGCCGGAGATCACCAGGTAGATCGCCAGGACGACGGCGATTAACCAGGTGGAGCCGCCGGGCCGCAGGATGAGGATGACGCCGACGATGAGGCTGACGATGCCCAGCAGGAGCAGGGCCCACCAGTTGCGGCCGAGGGCCGAAGCCACCGCACGCTCGTCGTCGTAGGTCAGGCCGGTCATGGGGTCGACCGATGCCATGGAGTACCTCCGAGTGTTCAGTTGAGGGCCGCCTGGCCCCAGGACGCCCCCAGAGTAGGGGCGCGAGGGGCCTTATCCCAGGAAGCGCGCCAGGTACTCGCGAGTACGTTGCTCAATCGGTGCCTCGAGCACCTGCTCTGGCGTCCCTTCTTCCAGGACCACGCCTGCGTCAAGGAAGCACACGCGGTCGGCAACATCCCGAGCAAAGCCCATCTCATGCGTCGCCATCACGATCGTGAGGCCCTCCTCCTTGAGCTCGCGCACTGCATCGAGCACCTCGCCGACAAGGAGCGGATCGAGCGCCGACGTGATCTCGTCGAAAAGGAGGATCTCAGGAGACATCGCCACCGCCCGCACGATCGCCACGCGCTGCTGCTGGCCGCCGGACAGGCGGTCTGGATACTCCCCCGCCTTCTCCTCCAGACCGAAGCGCGCCAGCAGACGGCGTGCACGCTCCTCCGACTCGTCACGTGAGCGACGAAGCACCTTGCGCTGCCCGAGCGTGACGTTGTCCAGGACGGTTATGTGGGGGAAGAGGTTGTAGGCCTGGAAGACGATGCCCACTCGGCGCCGGACAGCATCGAGGTCGGTGCGGAAGGCCGTGACATCGAGGTCGTCATCCAGCAGGATCCTCCCGGCGTCGACAGACTCCAGGCCATTGATGCATTTGAGCAGGGTCGACTTGCCTGAACCACTCGCGCCGATGAGCACCACCACCTGGTGCTCTTGCACGCCAAGGGTGATGCCGCGCAGCACCGACTCAGAGCCGAATGACTTCCAGACAGCCTCGACGGACAGGGATACGCGCGTCATGACGCAAAACCTGATCCGCGCTGGCGCCGCTGCCGAGCCTGCAGCCAGTCCGTGAAGCGGGTCATCGGGATGGTGAGCGCGACGAAGAGGCATGCTGCCGCGACGTAGGGCGTGTAGTTGAAGGTGAAGGATGCGTCGATCTGTGCCCGGCGCAAGACCTCGATGGGCCCCAGGACTGAGACGAGGGCAGTGTCCTTCTGCAGCGAGATGAAGTCGTTGAGTAGGGGCGGAGTGACGTTGCGCACAGCCTGGGGCAGGACGACGTACCTATTGGTCTGCCACGACGACAGGCCGAGTGAGCGAGCAGCCATGCGCTGGCTGGGGTGGACCGAGTCGATGCCCGCGCGGAAGACCTCGGCGACATAGGCACCGTATGAGAGCACGAGGGCCACGACCCCCCACACGAGGACCTCATCGGGAGCCCCCTGGAGCTGCAGGGCCGGCACGCCGAAGCCGAGCAGCAAGATGACGAGCAGCGTGGGGATGCCGCGGAAGACATCGACATAGACGGTGGCCACGATGCGCAGCGGCAGGAAGATCGGGCTGCGCAGTCGGCGGACGAGCGCGACGGTGAGCCCCAGGATGAGGATGAGCGGCTCGGCGATGAGGAAGATCCGCACGTTGAGCCAGAAGGCCTCGAGGAGCCCCGGGAACGACTCGGAGAATGCCTCGGGGCTGAAGAACGTCTCCTGGACTGCAGACCAGCCCGGCGTGCGTACGACGACGAGGGTGACGATCGTCGCCGTGACGATGAGACTGACGATGCCGATGGCGGCATCACGCCAGGACTTGCGCTTGCGGTAGCGCACGCGCGCGGGGTCGACATAGGGCGTCGACCCCGCGCGCGCTGCAGCGACAGATGCGCTGCCGGGCTCGGTCACTCCGTGAAGTACGGAGCCGTGGTCCCGGCCAGCCACTGATCCTGGATGGCCTGGAGCTCACCGGAGTCCTTGAGCTCGGTGAGGACCTTGTTGACGCAGCCGACCAGCGGGTTGTCCTTCTGGAAGAGCATGCCGAACTGCTCGCCACCCTCCTGGGCAGGGAACTGTCCGACGATCTTGCCCTTGGGGATCTCCACCGCGGTGATGTAGTACGCCGTGGGCAGGTCGACGACGATCCCGTCGATCTGGCCGTTCTTCAGCGCCGACTTCGCGTCGTTGGTGTCGTTGTAGACGTAGATGTCGGTGCTGGGCTGGATGAAGTCCTCGATGTACTTCAGGCTCGTCGTGCCCACCTGAGCGCCGAGACGAGCGTCCTTGAGCTGGCTCAGCGACGTGGCACTGGCGATCGGTGAATCGGCGAGCGCGATGACCGCCTGATTGACGGTGTAGTAGCCATCCGAGAACGTGACGACCTCCGCACGCTCAGGCGTGATCGAGATCTGATTGATGTCGAAGTCGAAGTCCTTGGCTCCCGGGGCGTAGGACTTGTTGAACGGCACGACCGTCCACGCGACCTCCGCGGGCGTGAAGCCGAGGCCTTCGGCGACGGCGTAGGCGACCGCCGACTCGAAGCCCTCACCGTTGGCCGGATCGTCATCGACGAAGTACGGCGGGTAGGCCGGGCTGTCGGTGCCGATGGTGAGCTGTCCCGCATTGACGAGCGTGAGGCTTTCCTTCGCACACTCGTCAGGGGTCGCGGTCGGCGAGGGCGCGGCCGACGACGACGCCGAAGCTGCCGAGGAAGAGGCCGGTGCCGGAGCGGATGAGGAAGCGCCGCCCGAGGACTCCTGCGCACAGGCGGCGAGCAGCAGGCCGGAGGCAGCGAGGGCGACGATGGCGAAGGGGCGACGGTGCATGGGAACTCCTCGTGAAGTGATGACGCGGACATCCTGCCAGCCGGTCAGGCAGAGGCCCTCGCGGGTACTCCGGAAACCGGCTTCATGCGGGAGGCAATGGCGGCGCCGGCAAGCGCGATGGCCGCGGCACCCCACCAGATCACGTCGTAGGTGCCCGTCGTGGCACCGCCTTGCGCCACGGCTGCGGCATGGACGGCACCGAGAAGTCCCAGCATGAGCGAACTCAGGATCGCATCGGAGATCTGCAGCGCGGCCGAGTTTGCACCTTGCTCGTCGACCGCTGACAGCCGGAGAGTCTGCACGGCGATCGACGGGAAGCACAGCCCCATGCCGAGCGAGGCGACGAAATAGGAAACAGCGGCCACCATCGGTGGCACAGCGGGCACGAGACACAGCGGCAGCGACACGAGGCCGGCAACCGCGATGAGGGCACCCACGCGGACCGTGCGAGCGCGATCGGTGGACTCGGGGATGCGACTTTGCGCGTAGGACCCCAGCCACCAGCCGAGCGCGGAAACACTGAGGGTGAGACCCGCGACGGTGATCGACAGGCCGCGCTGCTCGACGAGCGCGAGCGGGATGAAGGCCTCAGCGCCGAAGAACGCACCCGCCAGGATGCCGCGCATGAGCACGGTCGTGGGCAGTCCACGCTCCAGCCGCAAGGCCCCTGCGGGCAGGAGCCCGCGGACGCCGATGACGATAAGGACGAGCCCCGCCCCGAGCATGAGGCCGTCAAGCCACACGGGCAGCGCCGCCGGACGGAGGAAGCCGACCATGGCGAGGCTGAGGCCACCCGCGGTGACGAGCGCCCGCACGATGCGGGCGGGTGAACCCGCTTCCCCTGTCCCCCCATCGTGGTCGCGCAGCACCTGGCGCAGGAGCAGCGCCGGCAGCAGCAGGACCACGGGCACGAGAAGGAAGGCGAGTCGCCAGGTCAGCGTCTCAGCGAGCCAGCCGGCGATGAGCGGCCCGATCAGCGCCGGGACCACCCACGCGGCCGCCATGAGCGAGAAGGCCTTCGGGCGCAGGTCCTCCGGGTAGGCGCGCGCGATGAGGACGTACGCCGCGACGATGAGTGCACCGCCACCGAGTCCCTGCACGCCGCGCGCGACGATGAGCGCGGTCATTCCCGGCGCGAGGCCCGCGGCGACCGCGCCCGCACTGAAGACGAACAAGCCGGTCCACATCGCGCGCTTCGGACCCCGCCGATCGCACCATGTGCCCGCCACCACCATGCCGACCAGCGATGCAGCCACGTAGGCATTGAAGGCCCAGGCGTAGACACCGAGTCCGTCGAACTCCGATGCCACGGCGGGCATCACCGTGGAGACAGCGATGCCCTCGAACGCGAAGAGCGTTATCGCGGCAACGACGCCGATCGTGACCGCACGATGCTGCGGTGAGAAGAGGCTCAGGACTCGCCGTCCGAGTCCTTCGGCTTGCCGGGCTTCAGGCCGGCGTAGATCTCCTGGCACTCGGGGCAGACCGGGAACTTCGACGGATCGCGGCCAGGCACCCACTTCTTGCCGCACAGGGCACGCACAGGCTTGCCGGTGACCGCGCTCTCGACGATCTTGTCCTTCTGGACGAAGTGGGCGAAGCGCTCGTGGTCACCGTCATCGGTCGAGGCGAGGCGCTCCTCGGTGAGGGTCGTGCCCTCGAGGGAAGGCGAATCCAGGGGAGTGCTCATGGCGGCAGTCTAGGCGGGCCAGCCCGGAGCCTTGCGGGGATCCACGAGCGCGTCGGTCAGTTGAGACCCGGGTCCGCGGGGCAGTGCAACCACCAGGCAAGCGTGCCGCCTGCGCGATGGAGCACCGTCTCCCACAGCACCTCGGGATCGGCCAGGAACGCGTCCACGATGGGGTCACCCGGGGGGACCACGGCCCACGACCCGCGCTCCAACTCATCGTCGAGTTGCCCCGGGGCCCAGCCGGCGTACCCGGCGTAGATGCGCAGGGCTTGCAGATGCGGGGCCAGAGACTCCGCCGGAGTGTCGAGATCGATGATCCCGAGCGCACCGATCACGCGCCGGAAGCCCTCCGGCTCATCCGTCTCGCGGACCGTGGGCTCGACGGCGGCGAGGCCGAGGGCGCTATCGAGAGCGACGGGGCCGCCGTGGAAGAGGTGCGGCGTACCCGTGAGGTGGTCACGCCAGGCCGGCAGGACCGAGGCCACGTCGAGGGTGGTCGGCTGATTGAGGACGACGCCCAGCGTGCCGGACTCGTCGTGCTCCAGGATCAAGATCACCGCGCGATCGAAGGGCTCCTCGAGGCTCGGGGCCGCGACCAAGAGCAGTCCCGACTCGGGCGGCGGTGCCGGACGACCGATCATGGGGGCCTCGAGCACAGGCCCATCGTGGCGCTTCCGCAGCCGCAGGGTGATACCCTAGGGGGTATGTCGACCATTGCCCTGACTGAAGACACCTTTGCCGCCACCGTGCAGGACAGCCCCATCGTCCTCATCGACTTCTGGGCCGCCTGGTGCGGGCCGTGCCGGATGTTTGCCCCGGTCTTCGAGAAGGTCAGCGAGGCCCACACCGACATTGTCTTCGCCAAGGTGGACACCGAGGCCCAGCCCGGGCTCGCACAGGTCTTCCAGATCTCATCCATCCCCACCCTCATGGCGATCCGCGATGGGGTAGTCCTCTACTCCCAGGCCGGAGCGCTGCCGGAGCAGGGGCTTGAGCAGCTCATCCAGGCCGTGCGGGATGCCGACATGGATGAGGTCCGCGCATCCATCGCCGACGAGAAGGCCGCCGCCGTCTCCGAGTAGGCCGACCTCTCCACGAGGCGCATCATCCGAACGGCTGATGCAGGTCAGGCGACTTGGACGAGGGGTCCTGGCGCGCATCGCTCCTACCTTGGAGATATGCCTCAGCAGCCACTCGCCCAGGTCCCCGTCGATGCCCTTTGGGATTGGCAGGAGCACGGCTCATGCCGTACCGCCGATCCGACCCTCTTCTTCCACCCCCAAAACGAGCGCGGCTCCGCCCGCCGCTCACGCGATCTCGCGGCAAAGGCCGTCTGCGCGAGCTGCCCCGTGCGGATCGAGTGCGCCGACTACGCCGTCCGGGCACGCGAGCCCTACGGCGTGTGGGGCGGTCTCACCGAGGAGGACCGCGAGGCCATCTACGCCCGCATCGACCTCGCGGAGTACCCCCGTCGCCGCGGCGAAGGTGCCCGCATGGCCGCACCTGAGATCGACGCCGCCATCCGGCCCCTCATGTCCGTCTCTGCCTGAGGTCGGAGCCGGGAGTGCCATCCCGCTAGCCTCGTCCGGTGAACCTCACTGGACGCGACCTGCTCAGGGAGCTCGACCTCACCGACGCGGAGTTCGACGGGCTGATCAGCCTCGCCGCTGAGCTCAAGGCCGAGCGCAAGGCCGGCCGAGAGGTACGCCGCCTCCAGGACCGGGTCATCGCCTTGATCTTCGGCAAGACCTCCACGCGCACCCGTGTCGCCTTCGAGGTCGCGGCGTACCAGCAGGGCGCCCAGGTCACGGTGCTCGACGCACAGACCTCCCAGATCGGCCACAAGGAGTCCATGGCCGACACGGCGCGGGTGCTCGCGCGCATGTTCGATGCCATCGAGTACCGCGGCGATGAGCAATCGACCGTCGAGGAGCTCGCTCGCCACGCCGATGTGCCCGTCTACAACGGCCTCACCAACGAGTGGCACCCCACGCAGATGCTCGCGGACATGCTCACCATGCGCGAGTACTCCCCTGACGGCTCCCTCAGGTACGTCTATCTCGGCGATGCGCGTTACAACATGGGTAATTCCCTGCTCGTGAGCGGAGCGATGCTCGGTGCTGACGTGCGCATCGTGGCTCCGGAGGAGTTGTGGCCCGCCCCTGAGGTGCGCCGCGCCGCCGAGGAGCGTGCCGAGCGCACCGGTGCCCGCCTACTACTCACCGAGGATCCCGCCGAGGGCGTGCCGGGGGCGCAGTTCGTCCACACCGATGTCTGGGTGTCCATGGGAGAGCCCGCCGAGGTCTGGGCCGAGCGCGTGGCCCTGCTCCAGCCCTACCGCGTGGACTCATCCGTGATGGCTCTCACGGGCCGGGCGGATGCGCGCTTCATGCACTGCCTGCCGGCGTTCCACGACGAGCAGACAGCCGTGGGCCGCACGGTCGCGGAAGAGTTCGGCCTGCGGGGTGGAGTCGAGGTGACCGATGAGGTCTTCGAATCCCCCGCGAGCATCGTCTTCGATCAGGCCGAGAACCGCATGCACACGATCAAGGCCCTGCTCGTCGCCACCCTCACCTAAGATGCGCTCCCGCGCTGTCAGGCCTGCTGCAGGCGGCTGCGCAGCGCGTCGAGCTGACCGCGCAGTGCTGCGGGCACTCGATCGCCGAACCTCGCGTAGTACTCCTCGGTGAGATCGGCCTCGGCGAGCCACGACTCGGCATTGACGGCGAAGAGCTCGGCCGCCTGCTCAGGTGTGATGTCCACCCCTTCGAGGTCGAGTTCGCCCTCGGCCGGGATGCGGCCGAGAGGCGTCTCGATCGCTTCGGCGTCGCCGGCCACACGCCGCACGATCCAGTCGAGGACGCGGGAGTTGTCGCCGAAGCCCGGCCAGATGTACTTGCCGGCAGCGTCCTTGCGGAACCAATTGACCTGGTAGACGCGCGGGAGCTTCTCCGGGGTGGTGAAGTCGCCGATTTTCAGCCAGTGGGCCCAGTAGTCCGCCATGTTGTAGCCGCAGAAAGGCAGCATGGCAAAGGGATCGCGGCGCAACTCCCCGACGCTGCCCTCTGCCGCGGCCGTCTGCTCCGACGACACCGTGGAGCCCATGAAGACGCCGTGCTCCCAGCCGAACGACTCCGTCACAAGCGGCACGTTGGTCGCCCTGCGGCCGCCGAAGAGGATCGCGTCGATCGGCACGCCCTGGGGGTCCTCCCAGTTGGGCGCGATCGAGGGGCACTGCCCGGCGGGCGCCGTGAAGCGGGCGTTGGGATGCGAGGACGGCTCGCCCGAGGCCGGGGTCCAGTCGTTGCCTTTCCAGTCGATGAGGTGAGCCGGCGTCTCCTCCGTGAGGCCCTCCCACCAGACATCGCCATCATCGGTCAGTGCGACGTTGGTGAAGATGCAATTGGCATAGAGCGACTTCACGGCGTTGGCATTGGTGTGCATCCCCGTGCCGGGAGCGACACCGAAGAAGCCCGCCTCGGGATTGATGGCGTAGAGGCGGCCGTCCTTGCCGAAGCGCATCCACGCGATGTCGTCGCCGACCGTCTCGACGGTCCAGCCGGGGATGGTGGGCTCGAGCATCGCGAGATTGGTCTTGCCGCAGGCCGAGGGGAATGCCGCGGTCAGGTAGCGGGTGTCGCCCGCGGGTGACGTGAGCTTGAGCACGAGCATGTGCTCGGCCATCCAACCCTCGTCGCGCGCCATAGCCGAGGCGATGCGCAGGGCGAAGCACTTCTTGCCCAGCAGGGCGTTGCCGCCGTAGCCGGATCCGTAGGACCAGATCTCACGGGTCTCGGGGAAGTGGGTGATGTACTTCGTGTCATTGCAGGGCCAGACCACATCCGACCGGGAGTTGCCCTCGGCATCGACGAGCGGGTAGCCCACAGAGTGCACCGCGGGGACGAAGTCGCCGCGGTCGCCGATCTCCTCGAGCGCCGCGGCACCCATGCGGGTCATGATCTTCATGTTGATGACGACGTACGGCGAGTCGGTGAGCTCAACCCCGAGCTGCGCGATGTGCGAGCCGAGCGGACCCATGGAGAAGGGGACGACGTACATCGGGCGACCGCGCATGGAGCCGGCGAAGAGACCCCCGAGGATGCCCTTCATCTCGATCGGGTCCATCCAGTTGTTGGTGGGACCCGCATCTGCCTCGTAGTGCGAGCAGATGTAGGTGCGGCTCTCGACACGCGCGACGTCGCTGGGGTCGGAGCGGGCGAGGAAGGAATTCGGGCGCAGCTCCGGATTGAGTCGGATGAAGGTGCCGCCGTCGACCATCTGGGAGGTGAGGCGCTCCCACTCCGCGTCGGAGCCGTCGCACCAGATGACCTCGTCGGGCTGGGTCAGCTCCGCGACCTCCTCGACCCACTCGAGCAACTTCTTGTTGCGGGTGGGCGGGTTCTCCAGGCCGCGGATCGTCATGGGATTCCCTTCGGTCGAACGCCGTTGTCCGAGTGCCGCCGAAGCGGCATGTCGACATCCTGCCGTTCCTGCAAGGCTCCGAAAACCGTGAAAACCCTTACACGGTCAGCTTTGTGAGCAAGGGCACAGCCGGGCGTCAGGCGGTGGGACGGAAGCGACGCAAGAGGAGGCTGTTAGCGACGACGAAGACCGACGAGAAGGCCATCGCAGCGCCTGCGAAGAGCGGGCTGAGCAGGCCGACCGCGGCCAGCGGAATCATCGCCACGTTGTAGGCGAAGGCCCAGAAGAGGTTGCCCTTGATGGTGCGGAGGGTCCGCCGCGAGAGTCGGATCGCATCAACGGCTGAGAGCAGGTCGGAGCGCACCAGCGTGATGTCGCTCGCCTCGATGGCAGCATCGGTCCCCGCACCCATGGCGATGCCGAGATCGGCCTGGGCCAGGGCTGCGGCGTCATTGACGCCATCACCCGTCATGGCGACAGAGGCACCGGTCGCCTGCAGATCGCGCACGACGGCGACCTTGTCCTCGGGCAGCACCTCGGCAAATACCTCGTTGATGCCGACCTCACTCGCGACAGCGTGTGCCGATCGTGAGTTGTCACCCGTGAGCAGCACAGGCTTCAGTCCCAGCTCGCGCAGGAGCGTGATCGCACGCGCACTCGTGGGTCGAATCGCATCGGCGACGACGAGCGCACCGCGCACGGCGCCGTCCCATCCGACAACCACAGCCGTGGCGCCATCGGACTCCGCGGCGTCAATGGCGGCCTCCAAGGCAGTGGGCACCGACGGCGCTCCCACCATGTCGGCCACCCAAGTGGGACGCCCGACAGCCACGGAGATGTCGCCGACTCGACCGGAGACGCCAAGCCCGCGGAAATTGGCGAAATCTCCCGCGGGGGCCACCTCGAGGCCGCCGGCGATGGCCCGGGCCACGGGATGCTCGCTATTGCGCTCGACTGCCGCGGCCATGCTGCCGACAGTCACGGGATCCTCGCCCTCGGCGACCAGTACGTCGCGCAGGGACATGCGCCCTGTCGTCACCGTCCCGGTCTTGTCGAGCACGATGACCGAAGCACGACGCGTGTCCTCCAGCACCTCCGGCCCGCGAATGAGAATGCCCAACTGCGCGCCGCGACCCGTGCCGACGAGAATCGCGGTCGGCGTCGCAAGCCCGAGCGCGCACGGGCAGGCGATGATGAGCACCGCCACGGCCGCGGTGAAGGCCGCCTCGACCTCCCCGGTCGAGAACCACCAGGCGGCCAGAGTGATGAGGGAAATCCCGATGACGACGGGCACGAAGACCGCCGAGATGCGGTCGGCAAGGCGCTGCACGGGGGCTTTGCCCGCTTGAGCCTGCACCACAAGGCGGGAGATGCGTGCAAGCTGCGTGTCGGCACCGACTCGCGTCGCGCGCACGGTGATCACGCCATCGACGTTGATGGTGGAGCCCACGACTGCATCACCCACGCCCACCTCGACCGGCAGGGACTCCCCGGTGAGCAGCGAGGTGTCGATGGCGCTGGCACCGTCCTCGACCACACCGTCGGTGGCGATGCGCTCCCCCGGCCGCACAACGAAGACATCCCCGACGCGCACTTCGGCAACCGGCACGCGGGACTCGACTCCATTGACGAGGAGGGCTGCATCGGGAGCGGCAAGCGCAGCGAGCGCCCGCAGGGCAGCGGTCGAGCGCCGCTTGGCGCGCGCCTCAAACCACCTGCCCGCGAGCAGGAAGACCGGCACAGCCGCGGCGACCTCGAGGTAGATGTCCGGAGTGCCCGACGTCGAGTGACCGCCGAGGCCGTGCGACATGGTGTAGCCGATGACGCCCGCTCCCCCGAAGACGATGGCCCACAGGCTCCAGAAGTACGCCGCGAGGACACCCATGCTCACGAGCGTGTCCATCGTCGCCGCGACGTGGCGCGCGTTGACGGCCGCTGCTCGATGGAAGGGCCAGGCACCCCAGGCCACGATGACCGTGGTCAGGGCCAGGGCCACCCATTGCCAACCGGGGAATTGCAGGACAGGCACCATCGAGATCGCCACGACGGGGAGCGCGAGCACGAGCGAGATGAGGAATCTGCTGCGCAAGGAATCGACATCACCGTCGTCGCTACCGCCATCACTCACAGGGGCAGCGGCGTACCCCGTCTGCTCGACGACACGGACGAGCTCTGCGACAGAGATGTCGGAATCCAGGTCGATGTGCGCGCTCTCAGTCGCATAGTTGACCGTGGCGTGCACACCTGGCACGCGATTGAGTTTGCGCTCGATCCGCGACGCACAGGTGGAGCACGTCATGCCCGAAATTGCGAGTTCGACGCTGCCCGACACCTGCCCTCCCTTCCCCTGCACGCTACCGCCAGAAACACCCGGCATGACCGATGCATTCCTCGCCGTGACCGCCCTGCAGCGGCTACCGTTTAGGACTACGCCGATCACGGAGCCGAGGGAGGACGCGATGGACCCGGTCTACAAGGACCTCAAGGGACGCCTCAAGGAGGCTGCCGGTGCTCTCACCGGCAATGACAAGCTCAGGGCCGAGGGCGCGGCCGACCAGGCGGAGGCCCAGGTCGAGGACCTCGCCGGCGCCGTGACCGACAAGGCGAGCGAGCTCACCGACCAGGCCGCAGAGAAGGCGACCGGCTATTGGAACGAGATCAAGCAGGCCTTCGACGAAGGCAAGAAGGGCGAGTAGTCGGCGCCCGCGGGACCTCCGACCCTGGATTAGTATACCCCGGGGGGTATACTGGGATCATGCCCACGACCTACGGCAAGGCAGTCCTCGACGATCTGGCGCCTCTCACGCGTGACCTGCGCAAAGCGATCCCGGACGTCTACGACGGGTTCCGCTCCCTGCACGGTGCTGCCTTCGCGGAGGGCGGCGCACTTGAGGTGCGGCACAAGGAGCTCATCGCGCTGGCAATCGCGGTCGCGACCGAATGCGATGGCTGCATCGCCTCGCATGCGCGCGCCGCGGTCAAGGCCGGAGCGTCCAAGGAGGAATGCGCCGATGCCCTCGGCGTCACGATCCTCATGGGAGGCGGCCCGGCCACGATCTGGGCCCCCCGCGCCTACGCCGCCTTCTGCGAGTTCCACGACGCCGCGCACGAGACGCCTTCCTCCTGAGGCTGGTTCACCTTCCCCTAGAGTCCCGGCATGGCCGGTCGACTCGCCCTCGTGGGCAGTGGGGAATATCTCCCTGTCCTCGCCGACGTCGAGGACTGGCTCTTCGCCGACAACGCCCGCGTCTACGTGCAGTTGGCCACCGCCGCGGCACCCGAGGGTGACAAGAGCCTGGCGCACTGGCATGACCTCGGCCGCCAGGCTGCCGAACGCCTCGGCGCCGAGCAGGTCGTGATCGACATTCGCACGCGCGAGGATGCGATGGACGAGCGATGGTGCCGCTCATCGAGCGAGCCGGCCTCGTCTACCTGTCCGGGGGCAACCCGACCTTCCTGGCCAAGACCCTGCGCGACACACCCGCATGGGAGGCGATTCGGCGCACCTGGGTGCGCGGCGCAGGGCTCGCGGGCTGCAGTGCGGGGGCCATGGTCATGGGCGGGTCCATCCAGCACTTCCGCCGCCCCGGTGCCGCGCCACTCGAAGGCCTCGCGGTGGTCCCCGACGCGCGCATCCTGCCTCACTTCGATCGATACACCCGGTGGCTGCCCGACATGGCGCTGCGTCCCTTCGTCTCACATGGCGGCACGGTGCTCGGCATCGACGAGGACACCGCGCTGGTCGCTGAGGATCCCGGCGGCGATCAGGCGTGGCCCTTCTCCGTGCGCGGTCGCCAGGACGCCTACGTCGTCACGCGCGAAGGAGCCCACTCGGTGAAGAGCGGGATCGACCTCGTCGTGCATGCCTGACGTAGCCTGACGGAGTGAAAGCCCTGCTCGCCGCTGCCAGCGCGATCCTCGCCGTGACGGCGCTGCCCGCAGCGCAGGCCGCTCCGCCCACAGATCCCCTGCAGGTCATCACCGTCTCCGTGAAGTCCTCCGCCTCGACCACCGGTGTGCTCGAGGCCTGGGAGCGACGTGGTGAGGGCTTCACGCGCGTGCGTGGCCCCATCTCCGTCTACGTCGGCGAGGAGGGCGTCGGCCTCGCATCAGAGCGGCGCTCGCGCACTCCGCGCGGGGTCTTCGCGCTCACGGAGGCCTTCGGTCGCGCCCCCGACCCCGGTGCGGCCTTGCCCTACACCCGCGTGGGCCTCTCGCACTGGTGGGTGAGCGATGTGCGCAGTCCGCACTACAACACCATGCGCCTGTGCCGACCGGGCGCCTCATGCGGATTCCGGCAGTCCAGGTCCGAGCACCTCGGCGATATCGACGCCTACAAATACGCCATCGTCATCGACTACAACAGCGATCCCGTCATTCCCGGCCGCGGGTCGGCGTTCTTCCTCCACGTGTCCGAAGGCAAGCCAACCCAGGGATGCATCTCGATGCGCGCACCTGATCTCACATGGTTACTGCGTTGGCTTGACCCGGCAGATGATCCCGTCATCGCCATCAATGTCGGCGACTCCGCCTATTCCGTGCTCGACTGATGCTGCAGCCAGTCGGCGGCGAGGTCCGCGATGATGCTCGCGCCGGTGGAGTCCATGTGCACCCCGTCGGGTGAGATCACCCAGCCCCGGGCCAAGGCGATGGCGTCATAGCTGCGCCCCAGCGCGAAGTGCTCGACCAGTGAGGCCACGCCAGGTGCCCACGAGCCCGTCCACGCCGGTCCTCGTGTCGCCCCCTGGCTGGCCAGCAAATCGGTGAGGTGCTCGTAGACGGGCAGGTACGCCGCCCCGGAAGCCTCGCAGACGCCACGTATCACCGCGTTGGCCTCGCGCACCATGGCGTTGACGGGGGCATCCAGGTCCTGGCCGATCGGAGGGAGTGAGCACAACGCCACGCTTGCACCCGCGGCGCGCAGGCTCGTGACGATCCCATTCATGCACGCGGCGTACCAGCCGAGGGAAGGGTCCTCCGGCAGGTGCTTGGACTCACGCACTTCGCGCGTCGCATCCGCGCTCAGCATCGCCTGGACATCATTGGTGCCGATGAGGATGACCACCTGCGCCGGCCTACAGGCGATGATCGCATCGAGTCGCTGGAGCAACTCCCATGCGACATTGCCGTTGACCCCGGCATTGACGAAGTCACGCGAGGGGAATCGCTCGCGAAGGATCTGCACAAAGTCAACGGAAGCGCGTCCACGGACGATGCTCGCACCCGCGACGACGACGGGTCGCACCCCTCTGGGGCTGCTTCCGAGATAGTCGCTGACATCCCCGGCGGCACGCCCCTGCACGCGGGCGACGGTGTAGGCGAGCACGCCACCGACCCCTGCTGCCACTGTCGTTGCGGCTACCGCACTCCCTTGACGCGCATGTCTACCTCCCGGAGACAGCCTGCCACCTGGATGCTGACGGGCGACACTGTCTCGCCGCTAGGGTTCCGGGATGTCGATCCTGCGCGCGACCACTCCTGCGGACAAGCGGGCTAGATCCGCGGTCATCTACGGCTCAGCAGGCACCGTCGTCGAGTGGTTCGACTACGGCCTCTACCTCTACCTCGTGCCGGTCATGTCACCGCTCTTCTTTCCCTCCGACGACGCGATCGTCTCTGCGATCGCAAGCCTGGGCGTCTTCGCTGCCGGATCCCTCATGCGCATCGCGGGCGGGGCATTCTTTGGCAGCCTGGGTGATCGCCTCGGACGCAAGCGTGCCCTTGTGCTCTCGATCGTCATGATGACCGTGCCCATGGCGCTCACGGCATTCCTCCCGGTCTACGCCGTCATCGGCATCGCCGCCCCGCTGCTCTTTACCGCAATGCGCCTCCTGCAGGGCTTCTCCGCCGGAGGTGAGTACAGCGGCACGATCGTGCAACTCGTGGAGCAAGCGCCGCCGGGCAAGCGCGGCTTCGTCGCCTCGACGGCCGTCTTCACGTCGGGCCTCGGCGTGATCCTCGCCTCAGCGCTCGTCGCAAGCCTCACGACATGGACCTCGGCAGACTTCATGAGCGACTGGGGCTGGCGCATCTGCTATCTCGTCGGGGGCGCCCTCGGTCTCTTCGCCCTCGTGATGCGCCGACGCATGCCCGAGACCGAGGAGTTCCTTGAGGAGGAGCGCGACGGAGATGTGCCCAAGCAGCCGCTTCGCTACGCGCTGAAGCACCTGCCCAAGCAGGTCATCATCGCGGCGCTGCTCGCCGGCTACGGCGGAATCCTCTACTACGTCGTACTCGGTTTCGTGCCGACGATCCTCGACTCCTTCAGCGAGATCCAGTCCGACACTGCGCTGTGGGTAACCACCGGCATGACGGTTGTATACGCGATCGCCACAC